>DATAYA010000175.1:0-10941 GCA_036272815.1 Acetobacteraceae bacterium | reverse complement strand
CGGGGTCGAGGGGCCGCGCCCCTCGCCTGGTCCTGGTGTTGGCGTTGCTGCTCTCCGGCTGCAAGCTGATCGACCAGAACACCTTCTGGCCGCCGCCGAAGCCGCCGCCCGCGCCCGCCCCGGCCCCGCCCGGCCCGCCGCCGGCGCCGCCGCTGGTGGTGATCGGCTTCGCCCATCCGGGTGTCGATTTCGCGCCGGCGCTGCGTGGGGCGGTTGCGGCGGCGCGGGCGCAGAAGCCGGACGTGCGGTTCGATGTGGTCGCGGTCGCCCCGCAGGCGCCGACCCTGGCTGCGCAATCGGCAGGGCTGGCGCGGGCTTCGGCGGAGGCGCGGCAGGTGGTCGAGGCGATCGTGGCGGATGGCGTCGATCCGGCGGCGGTGGCGCTGGCGGCGCAGGCGGACCCCGGTGTGGCGACGGACTAGGTGCGGGTTTTCGTCCACTAAGCCAGCCACCATTCACGAGATTGTGTTCTGGACAACGAACGGTTCCGTATCAGTCTCCAAACGGGGCAAGATCGTACCGACAGGCGCCGGGCGGCGTCTGCGATCCGGGAGACGACGCAATGGGACGCGCACTTGCCGCCGAGTTCTTCGGGACATTCTGGCTGACCTTCGCCGGCTGTGGTGCGGCCGTGCTGGCGGCGGGCTTCCCGGGATTCGGGATCGGCTTCGTGGGCGTCGCACTCGCCTTCGGATTGACGGTCCTGACGATGGTGTATGCCGTGGGCCACATCTCGGGCGGGCACTTCAACCCGGCGGTCACCCTTGGGCTATGGGCCAGCGGGAGGTTCCCCTCACGCTCGATCGTGCCGTACTGGGTGGCGCAAGTGGTGGCTGCGATCGTGGCGTCGTGGGTGTTGTATTTCATCGCCAGCGGCAAGCCGGGGTTCGTGACGGGCGGCTTCGCAACCAACGGCTATGGCGCGCTGAGCCCCGGGCATTACGGGTTGGCGGCGGGGATCGTCTGCGAGTTCGTGATGACGTTCTTCTTCCTGTTCGTCATCCTCGGTGCGACCTCGCCGCGGGCGCCGGCCGGGTTTGCCGGGCTTGCAATCGGGCTGACGCTGACGCTGATCCATCTGGTGTCGATCCCGGTGACCAACACTTCGGTCAACCCGGCGCGCAGCACCGGGCCGGCGCTGGTCGCGGGCGGCGCCCATATCGCGCAGCTCTGGATGTTCTGGCTGGTTCCGCTCGCGGGCGCGCTCGCGGCCGGGTACGTCGCGCGGGCGTTGCAGGTGCAGCCGGAGCCGCTGGTGCAGGATACGGCGGCGATGGCCCTGCCGGGCGTGCCCAACGTCTCCTGAACCGGCCGCGGACCAGAAGCCCGGACACCATGCGCGTCTACCGTCTCCTGGGTGTCCTGCCTGCGGCGCCGCTGGCTGCATCCGGCGCCCGTGCGGCAGTTCCGAGATGGGCCGGCATATGCGACACGTACCCTGCGGGTCGCGAGCGATCGCGGGACCGATCTCGGCGGCGGTCTTGCCGCGTCCGCCCGCGCACATGCGTGAATGCCGCACCCGTGCCATTCTGGTGACGCCACGTCCTGAAGGGAGACGCCCGTGATCCGCTTCGCACCGCAAGCCGCTCTTGGCATTCTGCTCGCCGCCGCCCTCGCGACCGGGGGTGCCGTCGCACCGGCCCATGCGCAGCCCGCCACGACGGGGACGCCGAACGCAGGCACGTCCTCGCCCGCGCCGGTCGCGACGCCCAGCCGCTCGCACCGCCGCGGGAACACGTCCGGAAGCACGGCGAACACGGGGTCCGCCAGCAGCGGGGCCAACAGCGCGGGCGTCACCAGCACGACGACGTCGTCCACCCGCGCCGTGCCGTCCGGGCGGGGCCAGTTCTCGACCGAGGAGGCGGCGCGGCGATCTTGCCCGTCCGACACCGTCGTCTGGGGGAATAGCAGCTCCAAGACGCTGCATCTGAGCGGCGACCGCTATTTCGGGAAGACCAAGCACGGCGCCTTCATGTGCCAGCGCGAGGCGATGCAGGCCGGCTACCACGTCGCCGGCAAGGGCGCGGTAGGAGGGAAGAAGACCAAGACCAGCAGCGGTCACTAGGTCCAAGCCACGCAACCGGAGGAGGGTAAGATGGGACTGCTCGATCAGATCGTGAGTTCACTCGGCCACGCCCAGGGTGCCGGCCCGGCCACCGACGCAGACGCGAATGCCGACGGGGTGGCGGCCGCCGGCGCGGGCGGCGTCGCGGGCGTGCTCGTGGGGTTGCTCGGCCACGAGGAGGGCGGACTCGGTGCCCTGGTGCAAAAGTTCAACGACGCCGGTGCCGGGAACCTGATCTCGTCGTGGATCGGCAACGGACCGAACGCGGCCGTCGCGCCCGAGCAGTTGCAAGGCATCCTGGGCTCGGGCCTGGTGCAGCAACTCGCCGCGAAAACCGGGCTGCCGGTGCAGGACCTCCTCGGCCAGCTCTCGCAGCACATGCCGGCGGTCGTGGACGGCATGACGCCCAACGGCCAGGTGCCGCCAAACAACCAGCTTCTCGCGATGGGGATGAGCTTCCTCAAGAGCCGGATGGGCTGACAGGCCGGCACCCGGAGCCGGAGCGGCCAGGCCGCGGTCAGGATAGGGCGCGCGGCCTGGCGGGAAATGGGTCCGGGTCGTGGGTTGCGCCGACGCGGCGGCCCGGCGCGAGCGGGCTGTACGTCCTGGGAGGCGCCGGGGTCAGCAGGCTCGCGGGCGCGAAGGCGGGGGCGACAGCCTGGATCGGCGCCGGCCCGGACGGGAGACAGCCGGGACACATCCTGGCGACGGACGCAGGTGCAACCGGCGCGAAGGAGGTTTCTGCGTGCGCGGCCGCGGGGCCGAGCAGGGCGGTGGCGAGCAGAAGGGGAATAATCCGGTCGCGCATTCGGCGACGGTAGCTTGGGTCGGGCGGGCGTGTAAAGACGGGCATACCGACGACGCGAGCGCTTCAGGCGGCAGTTCTGCGACCGAAGTAGCGGTTCTTCGCGCTGAGCTGGGTCTCGTAGATCGAGCCCTGCTTCGGGGAAGGCGGCAGCGGGATGCGCACCGGGAGGTCCCTCATCCGCGGCATCGCCGTCGGCCGGCCGGAGACGAGGCGGGCATCGAAATCGGCGAGATCGGACACGCCCAGCAGCGGCCACGCGTCCGCCGCCGCGAATTCGTAGAGCAGCAGCGTGCGCGGCTTGTCGGACAGGTTCTCGGCAGAGCCGTGCACGGTGCGGACGTGGTGAAAGCTCACGGAACCGGCCCGTCCGACGCAGGGTACCGCGCTCGCGAGGTCGACCTCCGCCGGGTTCATGGCACCCGAGAAGCATCCGTCGGCATGATGGTCGTGCACCGGGCCCCTGTGCGAGCCGGGCACCATCAGCATGGCGCCATTCTCGACCGTGCAGTCTTCCAGCATCACGCCGACGGCGAGGATGTCGTCGTTGGTGTGCGGATAGAATGCCCAGTCCTGGTGCCATTCCACCGGCGAGCCGCCGCGGGGGGACTTCATGTTGATCTTCGAGCCGTGCAGCCGGACGTTCTCCGTTCCGAGCAATTGTTGCAGAATCTGGATCAAATTCGGCGAGCGCGCCAGATCCATGAAATACGGGATGTGCCTGTGCGGCGTCTTGATGCGGCGCACCCGCGGCACGTCCGGGCCGTGATCCGGCTCGAGGTCGTAGAGGTCGGTATGGGCGGAGACCCCGCGTGCCTGCTGCACCTTCTCCTCGATGATGCTGCGTGCCCGGTCCAGCTCGGTCCTGTTGAAGACGTCGTCAACGACGAGCCAGCCATTGTCGCGATATGAGGCGACGTCCCGGTCGGTTATCATGTCTCGCATCTCTCGCCTAAGTTGCTGCCTCAACGGGAATGTTGGCGCTGTCATCGACGGTCCGTCAATCGGGACGCGGCGCGGCGGTGTGTCGCTGATCGTCGCGTCGGCTGGTCAGAACGGTTCCGCCATGTGGCACAAGTCAAGTCGCAGACAGCACGCGCAGGCATGGCGGATCGACCTCCGGGTCCGCCTCCAGCAGCGCGCCCTCCGGCACGGCGGTGGTGATGTCCATAGAAAAGCCGGACAGCATCGTGAAGCCGGCGAAGGCCGCGCCCTGCACCATGATCGGGTTGGCACGGTTCAGCACCAGCGCCGCTGGCACCACGCCGCGTGCGGCCATCTCGTGCAGCATCCACGCGGTCGCGACGCCGCCCTTCGCCGCGTCCAGAACCAGGATGCGCCCGACATAGCTCCGGCCCGCGAGACGATGCTCGGGACGTGTGAACACGCCGCGGATGCGGTCGAGATCGTAGCGCGCGGAAAATCCGTCGTTCGCCACCAGCGCGCGGGCCTGCACGCGCCGGCCCATGCCGGAGGCGGCGGCGAAGACCGCGGCGCTCATGCCCCGATCCGCCCGCGGCACGCCGCATCGACGCATTGTTCCATCGTCAGCAGCGCCGGGCGGTAGCCGTAGCCGCCAATGATGTTGACCAGCTTGGCCGAGTTGGTGGCGAGGCTCTGCCAGCCGTTCGCCTCCGCCATCTCGCGCGCGTAGCTCTGGTAGAAGCACATCCCCGACAGCACCATCCCGCCCGCCGCCTCTATTTTTCCCGTCAGGCCCATGCGGTCGGCGTCCGGCTTGACCTGCGGGCTGGTCACCGCCAGCAACGGCACCACGGCACGCCGCCCGTCAAGCAGGTCCGCCAGCGTCCGCATCTCCATCAGGCTGAGCTGCGGGGCGGAGAACACGACGACGTCGATCGCATCGACACGCGCAGCATAGGTGGCGCGGAACGCGGCGAGATCGGCCGCGCGCAGGTCATGGGCTGGGACCTCGGGGGCCGCCTCGGCCTCGGGCGTCACGCCGTCGATATTGAACATCGCGACCGAGCCGTGGCTCGCCATCGCCGCGCCGAAATGCTTCAGCGCGTCCGAGCCGGGCGCCGCATCGAGGCCGAGCACCAGCGGCACGGTGTCATAACCGCCCGCGAGCCGCCCGATCAGCGCACCGAGCGCACCCCAATCCGCGAGGTCGCGCGGCGTGTCGTGCACGCGCACCGACAGGGTCGGCCTGCGGTTCGCGTCGAGATGGAAACCGTAGCGCGGCGTGCGGCCGGTGAGTGCGGCGGCGAGCGCGGAAGGTCCGCCCTCGAAGTTCGAGCGCGCGCCGAGCACGCTGTTGCAGTAGATCACGACGCCCGTATCGCCATAGGCGACGTGCTCGCCGCGCACCGGCGGCATGATGGTCTGGTAGTTGATGCAGGTGTCGGTCATCAGGATGCCGAGCGCCTCGAAGGCCGCGATCGCGCGGCGTTCGAGGGCCACCATCCAGTCCTGCTGGCGCAGGCGCCGCGCAGCGGCGAAGTCGGTCCCGCGCGGGTCGGTGATGGTCGGGATGCGCACACGCCGCTCCGGCTCCGGCAGCGCGGCCCAGCTCTCGAGCCGGGCAACGCCCGCCTCCCCGAGCGATTCCGTGTCCGCCATGATGTGCGCCTGGGCGACCGGCACCATGTCGCGCGCGCCGAGATAGCGGCCGACCGCGATCTGGTGGCCGATCGCCCATTGCCGCGCGGCCCCCATCTCGCCCGCCGCCATCGCGCGCGCCGCCTCGTCGACGATCATCCCGCCCCCTCCACGCTGCTGCCGCGCACGACGATCTCGAAGCCGACATCGACGATCTTGGCGGCCGGTTCGCGGCCGGCGAGCCGCGAGGCGATCATCTCGGCGGCGAGTTCGCCCATGCGCCGACCCGGCACCCGGGCACCGGAGATCGCCGGCACCATCTGCTCGGCGAGATCGAGGTCGCCGAGGCCCGCGATCGCGATGCGCCCAGGCACCGCCCAGCCGCGGCGCTGCGCCTCCAGCAGCGCGCCCACCGCGAAGGTGTCGCCGCTGCAGAAGACCGCGTCGAGATCGGGCGCGCGTGCGACAAGTGCTGCCAGTGCGGCGCCGGCATCGGCCAGGCGCGTCGGGAACGGCAACTCGGCGAACAGGTCGGATGCCAAGCCGGCGGCGCGCATCGCATCGAGGAAGCCGAGCTGGCGCTGCCGGGCGCGGCGGTTCTGCGGCAGCGGGCCGCAAATCATGCCGACGCGGCGGCGCCCGGTCGCGATCAGGTGGCGCGTCGCCTCGCGGGCAGCGGCGCGGTTGCTGAAACCCACGTTCATGTCGATCGGTCGCGAGGTGAGCATCCAGGTTTCCACGACCGGCACACCGCTTCGCCGCAACATTTCGCGGGCGGAGCCGGAGTCGGCGACGTCGGCGAGGATCAGCGCATCGACGCGGCGGCCGAGCAGCGAGCCGAGCAGCGCAGTCTCGGTCGCCGCCGAGAGATTGGCGTCGCCCAGCACCGCCTGGTAGCCGCGCGCGCGCAGCGTGTCGAAGGCGCCGCGCACGGTGCCCATGAAGGCGGGCGTGCCGAGCGAAGGCACCACGATCGCGACCTGCCCGGAGCTGCGCGAGGCGAGGCTGCCGGCGATCAGGTCGGGGATGTAGCCGAGCCGTTCGACCGCCGCCTGAACAGCCGCGCGCGTCCGCTCGGCGACGAGTGCTGGCTGGCGCAGAGCGCGCGACGCCGTGACCGGGGCCACGCCTGCTTCGCGTGCCACGTCGGCGAGCGTGGCGCGGCCGAGACCGGGGCGGTCGCGCCGCGTGGCCGGCGGCTTCGGCATCAGGCGCATCCAAGCACCCCGCCAAGCCTGAGACGAAACGGGGTCCGGGGCCGTCGTGCAAGGCACGCCTTTGCGTGGCGGCCCCAGCGGGTCAAGGGCAGACCCCTTGCCTTCACTCCGCGGCCACCGGCGTGTCCCCGCCCACCGCAACCCGCATGGGGACGGCCGGCAGGAAGGCGAGCATCGCCCCTGCCGCGAGCAGCAACACGCCCGCCAGCGCGAGGGCCAGCGTGAAACTGCCCGATGCGCCGCGGATCGCGCCGAACACCAGCGGCCCGCTGAAGCCGCCCAGATTGCCGAGTCCGTTGACCACCGCGATGCCGACGCCCGCGACCTCCGCCGGCAGCGCTTCCGACGGCAGCGCCCAGAACGGCCCGAACCGGCCATAGAAGAACGCGAAGGACAGCGTGAGCGCCACGAGCGTGAGGCCGATCTGCCCCTCGCCGATCACCACTGCGACCAGCAGGAACACGCCGGAGAGCGCCGTGGTCGAGACGGTGTGCCATTTGCGCTCCACCCGCCGGTCGGAATGCCGTGCGACCAGCCACATCATGACGGCGCCGGCCGCGAACGGAATGGCGCTGAGGAAGCCGACGCTGCTGATCGAGAGCCCGGCGGATTTCAGCAGACTCGGCAGCCAGATCGTCACGCCCCAGTTGGCCATCAGGGCAAGGAAATTGTAGCCGGCGACCAGCAGCACCGCCGGATGCCAGATCACCCGCATCCAGTGGCCGCTGGTCGTCGGCACCTGCGCCGCCTCGATCGCGAGGCCGGCCTCGATGGCCGCGCGTTCGGCGGCGGGCAGCCAGCGCGCCTGGCTGGGCCGGTCGTCGATCAGCGCCCACCACACGAAGGCCCAGACGATCGCGGGCACCGCCTCGATGATGAACATCAGGTGCCAGTCGGCGTGGTGGAGGACGAGGCCGGAGATCGGATTGCCGATCACCGAACCGAGCGGCAGGCTCATCAGGAAGATCGTGTTCGCGCGCGCCCGCTCCTCGCGGGTGAACCAGTGGCGGATCAGCACGATCGTTGACGTCAGCACGCCGCCCTCGACGACGCCGAGGGCGAAGCGGTTGACGACGAGTTCCATCTCGGTATGCACCAGCGCGGTCGAGGCGGAGATAATTCCCCACAGAACCATCAGCCCGAAGATGACGCGCTTGGCGCTCCAGACCGAGGCGAGGCGGCCGCACGGGATCTGCAGCACGACGTAGCCGAAGAAGAAGATGCCGCTGGCGAAGCCGATGCCGGCGCGGCTCAGGCCGAGTTCGGCGCGCATCGAGGGGATCGCCATCGAGATGTTGGTGCGGTCGATCATCGAGACCACGTACATCGCGAGTGCGACCCCGAGGATGCGCCACCAGCGATCGCGCAGCGGCGCGAAACCGATCCTCTCCGTCATGGCACGTTTTCCTCCCGGTTTCTTGCTGCCTTTTCGGCTTTGACGTTCAGCTGACCTTGGCGTTCAGCTACACTCCGACGTTCAGCTGTACACGGGCGTCGTGCCCGGCACCGGCGAGTAGCCGAAACTGCCGCGTTTGAGTAATGCATCGCGACCGCCGAAGGCCGCGATGCGGGCGCGCTGGTCGGCGCGGGCCTGCGCATCCGCCGCGTCGGGATCGACAATGCGGCGCAATTCTGCTTCGCATTCGGCCACCAGCCCGCGATAGCCGGGATCGGTCCCGAGGTCGCGCGTCTCCTGTGGATCGGCGTCGAGGTCGAAGAGCTGCGGTGGCATCCCGACATAGTGGACGTATTTGAACGCGCCCTTGCGGATCATGAACGCGGCCGTCGCCGCACCCACGGCGTGGTATTCACAGAACATCGTCGGCGGTCGCGCGGCACCGCGCACCACGTCTCGCAGCGAGCGGCCGGGCAGGTCACGGTCGGCCGAATGCGGCGCCACGCCTGCGAAGTCGAGGATGGTCGGGAAGCAATCGACCAGCGAGACCGGCTCGCGGCAGACGACGCCGGCAGGAATTCCGGGGCCCGCCATCATCATCGGCACACCGGCAGACTCCTCGTACATCGTCGATTTTCCCCACAGCCCCCGCGTGCCGAGATTATCGCCGTGATCGGAGGTGTAGATCACCCGCGTCTGCGCGCCGAGGCCGGTCTCGGCCAGCGTCGCGAGCAGCTTGCCCACGTTCTGGTCAAGGAATGTCACCATGCCGAGATAGGCGGCGATGGCGCGGCGCACGCGGCGCTCGTCGAACGCCTTGTCATAGACCATGCACTCGCGCATCGCGGCGATGAACGGATGATCCGGGCGCTCGTCGGCGGCATAGAGCGCGGGCCAGGGCACGCGGTCCTCGGGATAGAGGTCGTAGAACTCGGGCCGCGCGATCAGCGGGAAATGCGGACAGACGAGCGAGACGAACAGCACCCACGGCTTCTCGGCGGCCACCGGCTCCGGCCCGCGCAGCCACTCCTGTGCGGCGGCGACGATGCGGTCGTCGTAGCCCTGATAGGAGCTGTCACCGCGCCCCGCTTCCTCCGCCATGCGCAGTGCGGCGCTGCGGACCGGCAGATCGTCGCGGATCATCCCGGAGAGATCGCCGACGCCATCGACGACGTGCAGCGGCATCACCTCGCGGTCGAAGCCGTTGGCATCTGCAGTGCTGCGGTAATGCAGCTTGCCGATCGAGATCGAGCGGTGGCCGGCCGCGATCAGCCGGTGGCCCCAGGACGGCACCGAGCCGTCATAGGGGATGCCGTTGTCCCAGAAACGGATCTGGTGGACGTAGCGGCCGGCCGCGAAGCTCGCCCGCGAGGGGACGCAGATCGGGGAGTTGCAGTACGCATCGGTGAAGCGCACGCCGCCTGCGGCGAGTTGGTCGAGGTGCGGCGTCCGCACCATCGGATGACCGTAGCAGCCGAGCACGCGCCGGCTGTGCTCGTCGGACATGATGAAAAGCAGGTTGGCTGGCTTCATGCGGCGTCTCTCCCTTGATCGAATGAAAGCGCCATCATGGAAGCGGTGTCAACAGGGCGTACGTGTACCCGCGCCCTTGTCCTGGTCGCTATCGTCGCGCCGCTCATTGCCCTGTAGGGCTTCAACGACCAGAATCTGGCGTTGTCGCTGCGGCCGCCGAGTGCTGCGCATCTGTTCGGCACCGATGATCTGGGCCGCGACGTCCTCTCGCGCGTGGTGCTCGGCTCACGCGTGACGCTGATGATCACCTGCCTCGTCGCGGCGATCGCGGCGCCGATCGGCCTCGCGGTCGGCACCGATCATTCTCGTCGCGGCCGGCCTCGGCTTCCTCGGTCTCGGCGCGTAGCCGCCGATGGCGGAATGGGGTGCGATGCCGTCCTCCGGTCGCCACCACCTGCAAGCCTGGTGGCTTGCCGCCGCGCTCGTCGCGCACATGTGCGACCGCCTGGGCGTCATGCGACATCGCAGGCTGATCGAGGAGGAGCGCTGGAGACCCGCGAGCAGGACCCGGACCCTGCTCAGGCCTCGACCTGCTCCATGCTGCCGACAAGCACGACGTAGCGCGTCATGGGCGCTGCTGAGCTAGCGGAGCAGGTTCCCCCGACGCTCCGTTTGCGGAGCGCGGCGCGGAACCGGGCTGCTGATCGCGTCCGTTGTTGACGCCATTGTTCGGTGAACGCTCTCCGAGTCGGGCCGACTGAGACCCGAAGCCGGTGCCCTGCGCCGGCGCGACCGGCACGGACGAAGGTGGTGGGGGTGGCGGCGGTTGTCGCTGCGGTTGCGGCGACAGCGGGACAATTATGGGTTGCGCGTGGAGTGACGTCGTGACCAGCAGGCCCAAGCTTGCGGCCAGGAATGCGATGCGCATGGCCGTCTCCCTCATGCATCGGCGTCGAAATACGAACGTGCGGCAACCCTCTCTGGTTCGCCGCGCGACGCCTCTTCAAGGGTTCGCGATGAACACGCGGTGCCCGTCGGGCCCCATGACATAGCTGCCGACATATCGTTGCGGTTCCGGCTGAAACTGCCGGTTCGACGCGGCGGCTGAGGGCTCCGGCTCCGCGAACATTTGGTCCGGGAACAACGGGGGCACAGCGCGAGCCGGCGCATACGCCGCATCGGACGGAGAACGGATGACCGGGCGCTCGGCGCGATGCATTGGCTTCGGATCAACGTGAGCATAGGTTCGCGCGCGCGGGATCATCGGCGGGAGTGGCGGAACGGCAAGGGCGAGACGGCCCCGTTGAGCAGAACCTGTCCCGCCGGCGCTGGGCACCAGGGGCGGCCCTTTCGCGCCCGAGGACGCGAGAGTCTGCCGTTCCGGCGCCGGGGCCGCCGGCTGCGGCGATGTGAGGCGGCCAGG
>DATAYA010000174.1:0-7612 GCA_036272815.1 Acetobacteraceae bacterium | reverse complement strand
GGCAGTCGGGGAAACGGCCGCGACCCCACAATTCTCCGGGGATCAGACGCGGCCGGACTCCGCGTTGCGGCTGCTGCTGATCGCCCTGGCCTGGGTGCTCGCCGCATTTGTGGCGGGATTTCTGCTGACGTTCGTTGTCGGCTTCGTGGCGGGCTTTCAAAACGGCCTGACGGCTCACGAGGTCGTCCGGACGGAATGGCGGGTCAGTCCACTGACCTACCGGCTGCTGGCGGCGGTCGGAATCCAGTTAACGTTGTTCCTCGCTGCTTGGCGACGCAGCCGGGTCGTCGGGAAGGGCGACCGGCGCGCCGGCCTTGGCCTTGGCCCCCTTCGCCGGCTGCGCTTGTTGAGCGTGCTCGCCGTCACCGAGCCGGTGATCGCGATCAGCTGGGTGCTGCTGATCTCCAGGTGGTTGAGGCCGCCGCACCCATTCGGTTTTGCGCAGTATTTTGTCCGGGCCCGCACACTCGGCCCGGCGACGGAAGTGCCGGTGCTGTTCTTGATGATCGCACTCGCGCCGATCTGCGAAGAGATGTTTTTCCGGGGTTGGTTGTGGACCGGACTGCAGCGGCACTGGCGTCCCGTGCCGATCATGCTGGCGACGGCGCTGCCTTGGCTGCTGCTACACATGAACCAAGGAATCTGGCGTCCGCTCTATCTGATCCCCGCTGCCATCTTCATCAGTGTCGCACGACATTACTGCGGTGGGCTGCGCGCCTCTATTCTGCTGCACTTCATCAACAACGGAATTGCAGCAGCGCTCTTGGTCTTCCTGCTCTGGGTGCGTTGAACCAGGCCGGCGGCCGGACGGGTGGCCGGTCTGGCGGAGCGCGCGCCGCACGGGTACGATACGAGTCCGACTCGGGGAGGACGACACCGAACGATGGCAAGCAAGGCAGCAGAGATCGCGGCGCGGCTCGACCGGCTGCCGAGTTCGCGGCACGTCTGGCGGATGGTGCTGCTGCTCTCGCTCGGCGGCGTGTTCGAGTTCTACGACCTGTTCTTCACCGGCTATGTCGCACCGGGAATGGTCCGCAGCGGCATGTTCACGCCGCAGTCGCTCGGCGTCTTCAACGCGCTGGGGCCGATCGGGGTGGAGGGGGTCGGCACCTTCGTGTTCGCCACCTTCGCCGGGCTGTTCGTGGGTGCGATCCTGTTCGGCTCGGCGGCGGACAAGTACGGACGCCGGCCGGTCTTCGTCGGCGCCCTGCTCTGGTATTGCGTCACCACCTTCATCATGGCGTTCATGCCGAACGGGTTCTGGATCGACGTCTGGCGCTTCGTCGCCGGCGTCGGTCTCGGCGTCCAGCTGGTCACGATCGACACCTACATCGCCGAACTGGTGCCGCGCCGCGACCGCGGACGCGCCTTCGCGGTCAACCAGTTCGTCACCTTCTCGGTGGTGCCGATCGTGGCCCTGCTGGCGTGGCTGCTGGTGCCGGAGCACCCGGCGGGCTTCGACGGCTGGCGCTGGGTGGTGCTGATCGGCTCCGCCGGCGCGCTGGTGGTGTTCTGGATCCAGCGCGAACTGCCCGAGAGCCCGCGCTGGCTCACCCGCCACGGCCGCGACGCCGAGGCCGATCGGATCACCGCCAGGATCGAGGCGGCGGTGGCGGCCGAGACCGGGCGCGCGCTGCCCGAGCCCGCGGCGCCGATCGATGAGCCGACTGGCACCGGCACCCTCGCCGAGGCCTTCGCGCCGCCGTATCGCCGCCGGACGATCATGCTCTCGGTGTTCAACTTCTTCCAGACGATCGGCTTCTACGGTTTCGCCGCCTGGGTGCCGACGCTGCTGATCCACAAGGGCATCCACGTCACCCAGAGCCTGATGTACGCCTTCATCATCGCGATCGCGAACCCGATCGGGCCGCTGCTCGGCACCTTTGTCGCCGACCGGATGGAACGGAAATGGCAGATCGTCTCGGCCGCGGTCGGCATTGCCGTGTTCATGCTGTGCTTCTCATTGCAGAGCGTGACCGGGCTGATCCTGCTGTTCGGCGTGCTGGTGACGCTGTGCAACAACTGGATGAGCTTCGCCTTCCACACCTATCAGTCGGAGCTGTATCCGACCCGCATCCGCGCGCGTGCGGTCGGCTTCGTCTATGCCTGGAGCCGGCTGTCGGCGGCGTTCGCGGGGCTGGCGATCGCGTTCTTCCTCGGCCGCGGCGGCGTGCCGGCCGTGGGCGGGTTCATCGCGTTCGCGATGGCGATGGTGGTGATCTCGATCGGCGGCTTCGGTCCCGGGACGCGAGGGTTGTCGCTGGAGGCGATCTCGCACTGAGGAGTTTCGCATCTTTCATGTGCGTGGCGCCCCGCGCCGGCGAGGTGATCGCCGTGTCCGTCCAGCCGGCGCCGGGTGCCGTCTTTCTCTCGCTCCGGCGCGACGGCCGGCGGGCGCTGGTCGAGATGAGCGTGGGCGAGGCGGTGGCGCTGCGGCGCGAACGCGACGGCTGCATCGGCATTACCGCGGCGAGCGCCGCCGGTTAGGGACGATCAGCCGGCCAAGGCGCGAGCGGTGGCGGGCAGCCTCTCGATGCGGGCACCGTAGGGTCCGAGCGGCATCGGGTCCGGCAAATCGGGCAGGCCGGGGATCACCACCTGCGCCGCGTCGGAGAGATTGAACAGGCAAAGCACGCGCTCCGTCCCGGCGCTGCGCACAAAGCCGATGCAGGGCGCGGGCAGCTCGAGCATCGCGAGGGCGCCGCCGGTCAGCGCGGCACTCGTGCGGCGGAAGCCGATGCAGTCGCGCCAAGCATGCAGTAGCGCGTCCGGGTCGTCCTCCTGCGTCGCGACGGCGAGCGCGTGGTGCTCGGCGGGCACGGGGAGCCAGGGCGCGTTGCCCTCGGTGAAGCCGCCATGCGCACAGTCCGCCCGCCAGGGCATCGGCGTGCGGCTGCCGTCACGGCCGCGGAATTCCGGCCAGTGGGCGATGCCGAACGGATCGCGCAGCGCCTCGGCCGCCAGTTCGGGCTCGGTCAGGCCCAGTTCCTCGCCCTGGTAGAGGCAGACGCTGCCGCGCAGGCTGAGCAGCAGCGTCAGCAACAGGCGGGCAAAGCGCGGGTCCGGCTCGGCGCCGGGGCGGGGGTTCCAGCGGCTGACCACGCGCTCGACGTCGTGGTTGCTGAACAACCAGCACGGCCAGCCGCGCTCGCCCGCCGCCTCGGCTTCGGCGAGCAGGCCGGTGAGCGTCGCGTGCTCCAGGCCGCAGCGCAGCGGCCGCAGCGTGTAGGCCATGTGCAGCCGCCCAGCGCCCTCCGTGTAGGAGACCAGGCGGGCGTAGGCCCCGGGTTGGCTCGAGACCTCGCCGAGCGTCGCGGTGCCGGGATACTCGTCCATCAGCGCACGGATGCGGTTGAGCACGGCGAAGGTCGCGCCGTTCAGCATGTCGTGCTGATGCAACTGGCGGCCGAAGAGCTTGCAGGACGCGGCAGGCTCCGGCTCGGGCGGGTTGCTGCGCAGCGCCGGGTCGTGCGTCATGAAGTCGATCGCGTCGAGCCGGAAGCCGTCCACGCCACGGTCGAGCCAGAACCGGCCGCCGGCGAGGACCGCCTCCACCGCGTCGGGGTTGTGCAGGTTCAGCGCCGGCTGGCCGGGCAGGAAATGGTGTAGGTAGAACTGCCGCCGCCGCGGCTCCCACGTCCAGGCCGGGCCGCCGAACACCGAGAGCCAGTTGTTGGGCGGCGTGCCGTCGGCCGCCGGGTCCGCCCACACGTACCAGTCCCGACGGTCGCCGCGGCCGGTGCGGCTGTCGAGGAACCAGGAATGGCGGTCGGAGGTGTGGCTCCAGACCTGGTCGATCAGGACCCGCAGTCCGAGCGCATGGGCGCGGTGCAGCAGACGATCGAAATCCTCGATCGTGCCGAACAGCGGATCGACCGCGAGGTGGTCGGCGACGTCGTAGCCGAAATCCTTCTGCGGCGAGGTGAAGAACGGGCAGAGCCAGACGGCATCGACACCGAGGCTGGCGACGTGGTCGAGGCGGGCGGTGATCCCGGGCAGGTCGCCCACGCCGTCGCCGTTGCTGTCGAAGAAGCTGCGCGGGTAGATCTGGTAGATGACCGCACCGCGCCACCATTCGCGGTCCGTAACGACCCCATCTCTCGACACGTCGCCGGGGGCGGCATCCTGCGCCCCGGTCCAAACCATCGTCATCGAAACAGTTCCCCACTCGACGCAGGAGTGTAACCTAGCGCCCAACGGTGACGCAAAGGTGAACTACTCGCCCGCGCCGCGCAGCGCGAGGCCGGCCGCGATCGGGCACACCGGCAGGGCCGCCGCCAGCACCGCGGCGAGCA
This sequence comes from Acetobacteraceae bacterium, assembly GCA_036272815.1. Lineage (GTDB taxonomy): Bacteria > Pseudomonadota > Alphaproteobacteria > Acetobacterales > Acetobacteraceae > DATAYA01. Next base: position 3,317 of record DATAYA010000174.1, on the reverse strand, counting down.
GCAGCAGGTGCGGCCGCGCACTCGCGCCGGTTGCCGCGGCGTCGGCGGCAAGGGCGCCGAAGATCAGCACCGGAGTCGCAAGCGGCAGCACCAGCAGCGGCAGCAGCAAGCCCCCGCGCCGCGCGCCGACCACCACCGCCGCCGCCATCGTGCCGAGCAGCGACAGGTCGAGCGTGCCGGCCACCAGGCCCAGCAGCAGCGGCGGCAGCGCCGGGGAGGGGATGCGCAGCATGATCGCGAGCGGGCCTGCTGCGAGCAGCAGCGGCAGGCCGGTGGTGAGCCAGTGCGCGGCGGCCTTGGCGAGTGCGAGGCCAGCCGGCGACAGGCCGGAGAGCAGCAGCAGGTCGAGCGAGCCGTCCTCGAAATCGGCGCCGAACAGACGGTCGAGCGGCAGCACCGCGGCCAGCAGCGCGCAGACCCAGACGATGCCGGGCGCGATCTCGCCCAGCACCGCCGGGCTCGGGCCGATCGCGAGCGGGAACAGGGCGCCGGCGAGGACGAAGAACAGCACAGCGGCCAGCGTGTCGGTGCCGTGGCGGAACGACAGCCGCAGCTCGCGGCCGAGGATTGCCCAGAAGGCAGTCAAGGCGAGGGCTCTGCCCCAGACCCCGATTCCCTAAGCGATACGGGGTCGAGGGGCAGCGCCCCTTGCCTTCCTGAGAGCGTCAGTTCCGCCGCACCCGGCAGCGGCAGCGCCAGATGCGTCGCCGCGACGACCACGCCGCCCGCCGCGCGATGCGCCGCGAGCAGGATGCCGAGCCGCGCGATAGAGGCCGCGTCCAGCCCGACGGTCGGCTCGTCCAGCAGCCAGAGCGGCGCGCGGGAGAGGATGAGGCGGGCGAGTGCCAGACGCCGCCGCTGGCCGGCCGAGAGCATCCGCGCCGGCAGTTCGGCCAGCGGCGCGAGATCGAGCGCCGCCAGCGCCTCGGCCGGGTCGGCGCCGGAGAGGCGCGCGGCGAGGCGGAGATTTTCGGCCGCTGTCAGCGCGGGCTTGATCGCATCGAGATGGCCGAGATAGGCAACCCGCCCGGTATGGGCGACCGGATCCTGCGCCACGTCGCTGCCGTCCCACAGCAGGGCGCCGGCATCGGCGCGCTTGAGGCCGGCGATCAGCCGCAGCAGGGTGGATTTGCCGGCCCCGTTCGGCCCGAGCAGCAGCAGGCAGCCGCCGCGGTCGACAGCGAACGACACGTCGCGCAGCACCAGGCGTTCGGCCCGGAACGCGGCCAGTCCCTCGCCTTGCAGAATCATTGTCCCCCCGATGCGTCCGGCGCGCCCTGTGTGGACGGGCAGGCGGGGGTATGGTTTAAGCCGCGCGCCGCTGGGATGCACCCGCCGTCGCGCGCATCCGCGAGCGTGCGCGATCGGAAAGGGTGATTGCATGACGACGATCGGCCGGGACAGCCTGAAGGTCCGCCGCACGCTCACGGCGGGCGGCAAGGCCTACGACTATTTCTCGCTCACCGAGGCGCAGGCGCAGATCGGCGATGCGGCGCACCTGCCGGTCAGCCTCAAGGTGCTGCTGGAGAACATCCTCCGCTTCGAAGACGGCAAGAGCTACACCGTCGACGACGCACGCGCCGTCACCGGCTGGCTGGCGAAGCGGCACAGCGAGCGGGAGGTGCCGTTCCGGCCGGCGCGCATCCTGATGCAGGATTTCACGGGTGTCCCCGCGGTGGTCGATCTCGCGGCGATGCGCGACGGTATCGCCCGCCTCGGCGGCGAGCCGCAGCGAGTGAACCCGCTGGTGCCGGTCGATCTGGTGATCGACCACTCGGTGATGGTGGACGTCTCGGGAAGCAAGGACGCGCTCGCCCGCAACGTCGCGATCGAGTTCGAGCGCAATGGCGAACGCTATGCCTTCCTGCGCTGGGGGCAGGAGGCGTTCGGCAATTTCCGCGTCGTGCCGCCCGGCGCCGGCATCTGCCACCAGGTCAATCTGGAGAACCTCTCGCAGGCGGTGTGGACCGCCGAGGTTGACGGCCGCACCATCGCCTATCCCGACACGCTGTACGGCACCGACAGTCACACGACGATGGTCAACGGCATGGGCGTGCTCGGCTGGGGCGTGGGCGGGATCGAGGCCGAGGCGGCGATGCTCGGCCAGCCGATCGCCATGCTGATCCCCGACGTGATCGGCTTCCGCCTCACCGGCCGGATGCCGGAGGGGGCGACGGCGACCGACCTCGTGCTGACGGTCACGCAGATGCTGCGGAAGAAGGGCGTGGTCGGGAAGTTTGTGGAGTTCTACGGGCCGGCGCTCGATCACCTGCCGGTCGCGGACCGGGCGACCATCGGCAACATGGCGCCGGAATACGGGGCGACGTGCGGGTTCTTCCCCGTTGATGCGATGACGCTCGACTACATGCGGCAGACCGGGCGCGATCCGGCGCGGATCGCGCTGGTGGAGGCGTACCTGCGCGCGGAGGGCATGTTCCGCGACGCCAACACGCCGGAACCGCTGTTCACCGACACACTGGAACTTGATCTTTCCAGTGTCGAGCCGTCGCTCGCCGGGCCGAAGCGCCCGCAGGACCGGGTGGCGCTGCGCAGTGCGGCCGCCTCGTTCAAGGCGGAGCTGACCAAGAGCCTCGGCGTGCCCGCCAACGACACCGGCAAGCGGGTCGCGGTCGCCGGCCGCAACCACGATCTCGGGCACGGCGACGTGGTGATCGCGGCGATCACTTCCTGCACCAACACGTCCAATCCGTACGTCATGATCGCGGCCGGGCTGGTGGCGCGGAAGGCGCGCGCGAAGGGGCTGGCGCCGAAGCCGTGGGTGAAGACCTCGCTCGCGCCCGGTTCGCAGGTGGTGACGGAGTATCTCGACCGCGCCGGGCTGACGGAAGACCTCGACGCGCTCGGGTTCAATCTCGTCGGCTACGGCTGCACGACCTGCATCGGCAATTCCGGGCCGCTCGCGGACGCGATCGCGGACGCGATCGAGGACAACAATCTGGTCGGGGTTTCTGTTCTCTCGGGCAACCGCAACTTCGAGGGGCGCGTGCATCCGAACGTGCGCGCCAACTACCTCGCGAGCCCGCCGCTGGTGGTCGCCTATGCGCTGCTCGGCACGATGACGGAGGACATCACGACGGCTCCGCTCGGCACCGGGCGCGACGGGCAGCCGGTCTATCTGCGCGACATCTGGCCCTCGGCGCGGGAAGTGTCCGACACCGTCCACGCCAGCATCGACCGCGACCAGTTCATCCGTCGCTACGGCGAGATCTTCACCGGCACCAAGGAGTGGCAGGAGATCAGGATCCCGGAAGGCAGCGACACCTACACCTGGTCCGACAGCTCCACCTACGTGAAGA
>DATAYA010000173.1:0-8727 GCA_036272815.1 Acetobacteraceae bacterium | reverse complement strand
GCGGACATCAAGCCGGGCAATGCGATGCCGCTTTCGGCGATCCCGGTCGGCACGATCATCCACAATGTCGAGATGAAGCAGGGCGCGGGCGGCAAGATGGCCCGTGCGGCCGGCACCTACGCGCAGCTGGTCGGCAAGGATTCCGGCTATGCGCAGATCAAGCTGATGTCGGGCGAGGTGCGGCTGGTGCGGGCGGAGTGCATGGCGACGGTGGGCGCGGTGTCGAACTCCGACAACATGAACCAGCATTTCGGCAAGGCCGGCCGCAGCCGCTGGATGGGCCGCAAGCCGCACAACCGCGGCGTCACGATGAACCCGGTCGATCACCCGCTCGGCGGCGGCGAGGGGCGCAGCTCCGGCGGGCGGCATCCGGTGACGCCGTGGGGCAAGCCGACCAAGGGCCACAAGACGCGCAGCAACAAGCGCACCGACCGGCTGATCGTGCGCAGCCGCAGCAAGGGCAAGTGAGATGGCGCGTTCCGTCTGGAAAGGTCCGTTCGTTGACGGATACCTGCTCAACAAGGCCGATGCGGCGCGCGCCTCGTCGCGCAACGAGATCATCCGCATCTGGTCGCGGCGCTCGACGATCCTGCCGCAGTTCGTCGGGCTGACGTTCGGCGTCTACAACGGACGCAAGTTCCTGCCGGTGCAGGTGAACGAGAACATGGTGGGCCACAAGTTCGGCGAGTTCTCGCCGACGCGCACCTTCTCGGGCCACACCGGTGACAAGAAGGCGAGGCGCGGCTGATGGGCAAGCCCAAGCAGGAGCGGCGCCTGGCCGACACAGAGGCCGAGGCGATCGCGCGCAATCTGCGCGTGAGCCCGCGCAAGCTCAACCTCGTGGCCGGGCTGATCCGCAACCAGGATGCGGGTGCGGCGGTGGCGACGCTCACCTTCAGCAAGCGGCGGATCGCGATTGCGGTGCGCAAGGCGCTGGAGAGCGCGATCGCCAATGCCGAGAACAACCACCAGCTCGACGTCGACCGGCTGTTCGTGGCCCGCGCCGAAGTCGGGCGCGCGGTGGTGATGCGGCGCTTCCAGGCGCGCGGCAAGGGGCGGGCGGCGCGGGTGGAAAAGTGGTTCAGCCATCTGCGCATCGTCGTCGCCGAGCGCGAGGAGGCGGAAGAAGTGGAGACGCCGCGTCCGGCTTCGCGTGCGGCCGGGCGCAATGCCGGGCGCGGACGCCGCGTGCCGGCGGAGAACATCGCAGCCGAGAACGCGTCGCCGCCGCCGACCGTGGCGGTGCCGGACGTGGTCTCGGCGGAAGGGGCGGTCTGATGGGTCACAAGGTCAATCCGGTCGGGCTGCGGCTCGGCATCAACCGCACCTGGGACAGCCGGTGGTTTGCGGGTGCCGATTATTCCAAGCTGCTGCATGAGGATCTGCGGCTGCGCGGGCATCTGCGGCGGCGACTGCATGGCGCGGGCGTGTCGCGGGTGGTGATCGAGCGGCCGGCGAAGAAGCCGCGCGTCACGATCTATGCCGCGCGCCCCGGCGTCGTGATCGGCAAGAAGGGCCAGGACATCGAGAACCTGCGCAAGGATCTCGCGGGCATGGCAAAGGCCGAGGTCACGCTCAACCTGGTCGAGATCCGCAAGCCGGAGATCGATGCGCAGCTTGTCGCCGAGAACATCGCCCAGCAATTGGAGCGGCGCGTCGCGTTCCGCCGCGCGATGAAGCGGGCGGTGCAGTCGGCGATGCGGCTCGGCGCGCAGGGCATCCGCATCAATTGCGGCGGCCGGCTCGGCGGCGCCGAGATCGCGCGGGTGGAGTGGTATCGCGAGGGTCGGGTGCCGCTGCACACGCTCCGCGCGGACGTGGATTTCGGCATCGCCACGGCGAAGACGACCTATGGCACCTGCGGCGTGAAGGTCTGGGTGTTCAAGGGCGAGATCATGGCGCACGACCCGATGGCGCAGGATCGCCGGGCGGCCGAGCAGGCGCCGCAGCGCTGAGGGACGAAGGACGATGCTGCAACCGAAGCGCACCAAGTTCCGCAAGGCGCACAAGGGCCGTATCCACGGCGTCGCGACCAGCGGCAACGCGCTCAATTTCGGCGCCTTCGGCCTCAAGGCGATGGAGCCGGAGCGGATCACCGCGCGCCAGATCGAGGCGGCGCGGCGTGCGATCACACGCGCGATGAAGCGGTCGGGCCGGGTGTGGATCAGGATTTTCCCGGACGTGCCGGTCTCGATCAAGCCGGCCGAGGTGCGGATGGGCTCCGGCAAGGGCTCGCCCGAGTTCTGGGTCTGCCGCGTCAAGCCGGGGCGGATCATGTTCGAGATCGACGGCGTCACCCCCGATCTGGCGCGCGAGGCGCTGACGCTGGGAGCCGCGAAGCTGCCGATCAAGACGCGCTTCATCGCGCGCATGGGCGAGGCCTGAGCCATGACCAAGGCGGCGGATCTCCGCATCAAGACGCCGGATGAGCGCGAGACGATGCTGCTCAATCTCAAGCGCGAGCAGTTCAATCTGCGTTTTCAGCGCGCGAGCGGGCAGATGGAAGGGTTGAAGCGCGTGCGCGTGGTGCGCCGCGACATCGCCCGGATCAAGACGATTGCGGCGGAGACGGAACGGGCCGCCGTCAAGGGTAGAGGGGAGTAGGGCGATGCCGAGGCGCGTCCTGAGCGGGCGGGTGGTGAGCGACAAGATGGACAAGACCGTGACGGTGCTTGTCAATCGCCGCGTCATGCACCCGCTGTACAAGAAGTTCATCCGCCGCTCGAAGAAGTATGCGGCGCATGACGAGGCCAATGCGTGCAAGACCGGCGATGCAGTGCGCATCGAGGAATGCCGGCCGATCAGCAAGCGCAAGACCTGGCTGGTGGTCGAGCGCAACGGCACGCTGCTGGACGACGCGGCGGGCATCGAGGCGGCGGGCGTCGAGGCGGCGGGCGTCGAGGCGGCGGGCATCCCGGCGGCTGCCGCCGAGGCGCCGGCGACGGCCGAGGGAGCGTGAGATGATCAGCGTCGAGAGCAACCTCGAGGTCGCCGACAATTCCGGCGCGCGCCGCGTGCAGTGCATCAAGGTGCTCGGCGGCAGCAAGCGCAAGACGGCGTCGGTCGGCGACGTGATCGTGGTCTCCGTGAAGGATGCGATCCCGCGTGGCAAGGTGAAGAAGGGCGACGTGCACCAGGCGGTGATCGTGCGCACGTCGTTTCCGGTGCGCCGGCCGGACGGAAGTGCCATCCGCTTCGACCGCAACGCCGCCGTGCTCATCAACAAGCAGCAGGAGCCGATCGGCACCCGCATCTTCGGCCCGGTGGTGCGCGAGCTGCGCGCGCGGCGCTTCATGAAGATCATCAGTCTCGCGCCGGAGGTTCTGTGATGGCGGCGCGGATCAGGAAGGGCGATACCGTCGTGGTGATCGCGGGCGCCGGCAAGGGCCGCCGCGGCGAGGTGCTGCGGGTGATCCCGAAGGAGAACCGCGCCGTGGTGCAGGGGGTCGCGATCGCGCGCCGCCACACCAAGGCGCGCGGCGTGGGGCAAGCCGGCGGCATCGTCGATGTCGAGGCGCCGGTGCATGTGTCGAACCTGATGCTGGTCGACCCGAAATCCGACAAGCCGACGCGGGTCGGATTCCGGGTGTCGGAGGACGGCACGAAGGCGCGGGTCGCGAAGGCGACCGGCGCCGTGATCGAGGGTTGAGGCGATGAGCGGCACGAAAGGCAAGGGCGGCGCGGCGAAGGGCAAGGCCGGGCCCGGCAAGGCAGGCGGCGGCAAGGCGGCGACCAAGCAGCCGGGCGGCCGCGGCGCCGGTGCGCCGCCACCGAAGAAGACGGCAGGCGCCGAGCGTCGCCGCGAGGCCGAGACCGCGAACGCCGCGGTCGCGAAGGCCGCGCCCGAGGAGATGCCGCGGCTGCAGAAGCAATATCGCGAGCGCGTGCGCGCGGCCATGCAGGAGCAGTTCGGCTACACCAACCCGATGCAGGTGCCGCGGCTGGAGAAGATCGTCATCAACATGGGCGTGGGCGAGGCCGCGACCGACGGCAAGCAGCTCGACAGCGCGGTCGGCGAACTCGCGTTGATCTCCGGCCAGCGGCCGGTGCGGACGCTGGCGAAGAAGGCGATCGCGGGCTTCAAGATCCGCAAGGGCCTGCCGATCGGCTGCAAGGTGACGCTGCGGCGGGCGCGGATGTACGAGTTCCTCGACCGGCTGGTGACGGTCGCCCTGCCGCGGCAGCGCGACTTCCGCGGCTTCGGTGCGAAGGGCTTCGACGGGCGCGGCAATTTCGCGATGGGCCTGAAGGAGCAGATCATCTTCCCCGAGATCAACTATGACCGGGTGGAGAATGTCCGCGGCATGGACATCGTGTTCGTGACCACGGCCAGGACGGACAATGAGGCGAAAGCTCTGCTCAAGGGCTTTGACCTGCCGTTCGCGGCCTGATCGCGACAACTGGATTGGAAAACCGCCGGACAGGGTCCGGCAGGTTCCGGAGGTGAAGAGAAGCGCATGGCAAAGAAGTCCTCGGTCAACCGCAACAATTTCCGCGAGGCGCTGATCAAGCGCGAGCGTGCGAAGCGGGCGGCGCTGAAGTCGGTGGTGATGGACCGCGAGAGCCCGGTCGAGGCGCGGTTCGAGGCCACGATCAAGCTCGCGCAACTGCCGCGCAACGGCGCCGCCAACCGCTGGCGCCTGCGCTGCGAGCTGACCGGGCGCGCGCGTGCCAATTACCGCAAGTTCAAGGTGAGCCGGATCATGCTGCGGGAGCTGGCGAGCACCGGCCAGTTGCCCGGCGTGGTCAAGGCGAGCTGGTAAGGAAGGCCCGCGATGTCTCTCTCCGATCCTTTGGGCGACATGCTCACCCGCATCCGCAACGCGCAGCGCAGCCGCCATTCGATGTGCGTCGCCCCGGCCAGCAAGCTGCGCGCCAACGTGCTCGACGTGCTCAAGCGCGAGGGCTATATCCGCGGCTTCTCGGCGGAGGAGCTGCGCCCGGGTATCGCGCAGCTTCGCATCGAGCTGAAATATGCCGAGGGCCAGCCGGTCATCAAGGAGATCACCCGCATCTCCAAGCCGGGACGGCGGGTGTATTCGAAGATGAAGGAAATCCCCCGGCACTATGCGGGCTTGGGCATTTCCATCCTGTCGACGCCGCGAGGCGTGCTGAGCGATGCCGAGGCCCGCGCCGCCAATGTCGGCGGCGAAGTCCTCTGCCGCGTGTTCTGAGAGAAAGCGAATGTCGCGCGTAGGCAAGTATCCGGTCGAGGTTCCGCAGGGCGTGCAGATGGCGCTCGCCGGGCGCACGCTCTCGGCCAAGGGCCGGCTCGGCACGCTGTCGCTGGAGCTGACCGATCTGGTGGATGCCGAGATCGACGGCGCCCGCGTCTCGATCAATCCGCGCAGCCAGGAGACGCGGGCGCGGATGATGTGGGGCACGACGCGGGCGCTGGTCGCGAACATGGTGCGCGGCGTGTCGGACGGGTACACGAAGACGATGGAGATCACCGGCACCGGCTATCGTGCGGCGGTGGCGGGTCGGACGCTGACGATCAATCTCGGCTTCTCGCATGACGTGGTGTTCCCGATCCCCGAGGGCATCACGATCACCACGCCGCGGCCGACGGCGATCACGGTTGCCGGCGTGGACAAGCGCCTGGTGGGCCAGGTCGCGGCGGAAATCCGCAGCTTCCGTCCGCCCGAGCCGTACAAGGGCAAGGGCGTGCGCTACGACACCGAGACGATCCGGCGCAAGGAAGGCAAGAAGAAGTGATGAGCGCGCATCCCGATCTTCGGAGCCGCCGGCGCGAGCGCCTGCGCTTCCAGTTGCGGCACAAGGGTGCGGGACGGCCGCGCCTGTCGGTGTTCCGCTCCGGCAAGCACATCTATGCGCAGGTGATCGACGACGGGCAGGGGCGCACGCTGGCCGCCGCCTCCTCGCTCGACCGCGGCTTGCGCGCCGACCTCAAGACCGGCGCCGACAAGGGCGCCGCCACGGCGGTCGGCAGGCTGGTCGCCGAGCGTGCGATCGCGGCCGGCGTCAAGGAAGTGGTGTTCGACCGCGGCGCCTATCTTTATCACGGCCGCATCCGCGCGCTGGCCGACGCCGCCCGCGAGGGCGGGCTGGCGTTCTGAGAGGAACCTGAATTATGGCACGGGACGCACGAGGCGGCGGCGGGCGCGATCGCGACCGGGACCGCGGTCGCAGCCAGGACCGCGATGGCGACGAGCTGATCGACAAGCTGGTCACCATTAATCGCGTGGCGAAGGTGGTGAAGGGCGGCCGGCGCTTCGCCTTCGCCGCCCTGGTGGTGGTGGGCGACCAGAAGGGCCGCGTCGGTTTCGGCGCCGGCAAGGCGCGCGAGGTGCCGGAGGCGATCCGCAAGGCGACCGAGCGCGCCAAGCGCGGGCTGATCCGGGTGCCGATGAAGGAAGGCCGCACGCTGCATCACGACGTGCAGGGCCGGTTCGGCGCCGGGCGCGTGGTGCTGCGCAGTGCGAGCGCGGGCACCGGGATCATTGCCGGCGGCCCGATGCGGGCGGTGTTCGAGACGCTCGGCATCGGCGACGTGGTGGCGAAGTCGCTCGGCAGCCGCAACCCGCACAACATGGTCAAGGCGACGTTCGACGCGCTGACCCGGTGCGCGAGCCCGCGCTCGGTCGCGACGCGGCGCGGCCGCAAGGTCTCCGACATCCTGCCGCGCCGCGAGCCGGTGGCGGGCGCGGCCGCGGGCGAGGAGGCGCAGGCCAATGTCTGAAAAGCTCCGCGTCACGCAGGTGGCCTCGGTCGCCGGGCGCAAGCCGGGGCAGCGGGAGACGCTGGTCGGGCTTGGTCTCAACAAGGTGCGACGGAGCCGGGTGCTCGACGATACGCCGGCGATCCGTGGCATGATCCGCAAGGTGGCCCACCTCGTCCAGGTGGAGGATGTCCATGAATCTGAATGAACTGCGCGACAATCCCGGCTCCCGGTATCGCGCCAAGCGGCTCGGGCGGGGGATCGGCTCGGGCAAGGGCAAGACCTCCGGCAAGGGCGTCAAGGGCCAGAAGGCGCGCGAGGGTGTCGCGATCAATGGCTTCGAGGGCGGCCAGCTCCCGATCTATCGCCGGCTGCCGAAGCGCGGGTTCCGCAATCATTTCCGCGTCGAGTACGCGCCGATCAATCTCGGCCGGCTGGAGGCGGCGATCGTGGCCGGCAGGCTCGATGCCGCGCAGCCGATCACGGAGGCGAGCCTGCGCGCGGCCGGCCTCGTGCAGGGCCGACGCGTCGCGGGCGTTCGGCTGCTGGCCGGCGGCGAGATCACCCGCGCGGTGACGGTCGAGGTGTCCGGCGCCTCGGTCGCGGCGGTCGCGGCGGTCGAGCAGGCGGGCGGCAGCGTGCGTCGGCTGGTGGCTCCGGCCGCCGAAGCGCCGGCGCCGGCAGCCGGCACGTAACCGGCGCCACGCTTGCCCCGAACCAGGGCGGCGGGGCAGAGTAGAAGCTAGGGTTACGCGGCGCCCGGGGTCTCCTGCGGCGCCGCGTCGTTTTTCAGCGAGGAAGCGTCATGGCCTCGACGGCCGAGCAGCTTGCGGCAAACCTCAACCTCGGCACCTTCGCCAAGGCGACGGAACTCAAGAAGCGCATCTGGTTCACCCTGGGCGCGCTGATCGTCTATCGCATCGGCACCTACATCCCCGTCCCCGGCGTCGATGCGACCGTCATGGCCGAGCTGTTCCAGCAGCATGGCGGCGGCATCCTCGGCATGTTCGACATGTTCTCCGGCGGCGCGCTGAGCCGGATGACCGTCTTCGCGCTGGCGCTGATGCCCTATATCAGCGCCAGCATCATCGTGCAGTTGATGTCGGCGGCGGTCCCCTCGCTCGAGGCCCTGAAGAAAGAGGGCGAGCAGGGCCGCATGAAGATGAACCAGTACACGCGGTACCTGACCGTGGTGATCGCGGCCTTCCAGTCCTATGGCATCGCGATCGGGCTCGAGAGCATGCGCGGCGCGGCCGGGCCGGCGGTGATCGATCCGGGCCTGTTCTTCCAGGTCTCCTGCGTCATCACGCTGGTCGGCGGGACGATGTTCCTGATGTGGGTCGGCGAGCAGATCACGGCGCGCGGCGTCGGCAACGGCACCAGCCTCATCATCATGGCCGGCATCATCGCCAACATGCCGAGCGCCATCGCCAACCTGCTGGAGCTGGGCCGCACCGGCGCGTTGAGCCCGATCGTCATCATCGGGTTCTTCGTGATGGCCTTCGCGGTGATCGCCTTCATCGTGTTCATGGAGCGCGCGATGCGGCGGGTGGTGGTGCAGTATCCGAAGCGGCAGGTCGGCAATCGGATGTTCGGCGGCGACTCGACGCACATGCCGCTCAAGCTCAACACCTCGGGCGTGATCCCGCCGATCTTCGCCAGCTCGATCCTGCTGATCCCGGCGACGATTGCCGGCTTCAGCCAGGCGCACGGGCCGGCCTGGATCAGTTTCCTCGCCGCCCAGCTCGCGAACGGGCAGCCGCTCTACATGGCGCTGTATGCGGCGCTCATCATCTTTTTCAGCTATTTCTATACCGCGGTCGTGTTCAACCCTGAGGAGACTGCCGACAACCTCAAGAAATACGGCGGTTTCATCCCCGGCATCCGGCCCGGCCGCGCGACGGCGGACTACTTCGACTATGTGCTGACGCGGCTGACCACGGTGGGCGCGCTCTACGTGACACTGGTCTGCCTGATCCCCCAGATCCTCATCAGCCGCTACGGCCTGCCCTTCTATTTTGGCGGCACCAGCCTGATGATCGTCG
>DATAYA010000172.1:0-7272 GCA_036272815.1 Acetobacteraceae bacterium | reverse complement strand
GGTGTAGCCGTTCACCTCGATGCGCGTGTACTGCACGTGGGTCGAGTTGCGCGCCGCATCGGCGATGATCTGCCGCGCCCGCGCGGTCAGGTCGGCGCGGTCCCAGTCGAAGAACACCAGATAGGTGCGGGCCGGCGCAGGCGCCGGGGCTGCGACCGGCGCGGGGGCCGGCGGCGGCGGCGGCGCCACGTTGAAGGCATAGCGCAGGCCGAGAAGCAGGCTGTGATTGAAGTCGCCCGACAGTTTCTGCGAGAAAATCACATTCGGCGCAGTGCTGGTGGTGCTGGGGCCGGAGATGCCCATGAAGCGGTATTCGAACGTCGCTGAGAGGCCGACCACCGGCGGGATCGGAAGCGACACACCAAAGATGCCCTGATAGGCGAACCTGCCGAAGGTGCGGTCCCCCAGGAGAGGGTCGGACTGCAGCCACTGATAGCCGACGCCGCCGCCAATATACGGGTAGATCCAGTTCTTGCCGATATCCATGTCGAACAGCACGTTTGCCATCGCGCCGTATTTCTGCTCCCGCCCGCCGCCGTCGGTGGCGCTGGAGCCGCCCTGCCGGATCGAACCGATCGTGTTGTAGCGGTAGTCGCCCTCGACCTCGACCCGCACGCCGTTGCCGAAGCCGTAGCCGACGCTGCCGAGGCCGACAACGCCGGCGTCGAAGCCAGGACGCACGGTGGTGCTCGATACGATGCCGCCCAGGTTCAGCGTGCTGGACAGCTTCTGGTCCGTCATGAAATTGCCGCCGCCGCCGAGACCGACATAGACGCCGCTGACCGGCTGCGCCCGTGCGACCGCGCCGCCGCCCGCGAGCAGCGGACCGGCCAACATCGTCGCCATCCAAAGAGAACGCTTCATCCTCGATCCCCTGTCGTGCCCAAGCCGGGCGTGCCCCTAACGTCGCCCATTCCGGTTGCCAGACCAGTCTTCCCTACCCGCTCTCCGTTGTGCCATGCGAATTTCCGGCTTTTGTGGCCAATCCGCAACAGTGTGGCGGGCACCGCTCCGCCTACAGAAGCCGCGCCTCGAATGGCGGCCGCAGGTCAGGGGCTGGAAACTCGAGCACCCAGAGGTCGGGGTCGCGTCCGACCTGCCGCGCGACATAGGCGTCCGCCGCTTCCTGCCCGACCGGCGTCGCGCCGGTGCCGCGCACCCAGGCCGGTTCCCCCACCGCGTCGCGCGCCTGCGCCAGTACGCAGAACCCTTCGCGGCCGCGCAGCACCACCAGCACCCCGCCTGCATCGGCGTCGCCGCGGCGCAGCACCGCACCTGGCCGCCCGTCGGCATCGCCGAGCCGCAGCGCCATGCTCACCCACAGGCCCGCCTTGACCCGCGGCTCCGCCATCCGCGGCTCAGCGACCCGTCATCGCACGAGCCCCTTGCGCCGGGCCGGCGCTGCGGCGACGCTGACAGGCGGCCCAAGCCCAAGGAAAACGCCGATGGTCATCGTCACGGTGATGTACCCGATCAGGCCCGAGAACAAGTTCGACCTCGACTACTACATGAAATCCCACATGCCCCTAGTGCGCGACCGCTGGACGCCGTGCGGGATGCAGGATGCGACGGTGCTCAAGGGCCTTCCCGGCCCCGGTGGCGCCGCCCCCCTCTACGGCATGATGGCGGTGCTGCGCTTCGCCTCCACCGAGGCGTTCCAGGAGGGGGTCTCCAAGCACGGGCGCGAGGTGATGGGCGACGTGCCCAACTTCACCGATGCGCAGCCGATCGTGCAGGTCAACGAGGTGCTCTCCTAGGCTCGCGCCGCCTTGCGGGTCGTCGTCCTCGGCGCCGGCGTGGTCGGAACCACCTCGGCCTACTACCTCGCCCGAGCCGGCCACGCGGTCACAGTGATCGATCGCCAGCCGGACGCCGGGATGGAGACGAGCTTCGCGAACGCGGGGCAGGTCTCGCCCGGCTATTCGGCACTCTGCAGCTCTTTCGCACCCGCAAGCAGATTGCCCAAATCCCGGAGGACACGCGGGTCCTCGATGAGGGTGGCGTGCCGTACGAGGTGCTCGACCGCGGCGGCTGCATCGCGGCCGAGCCGGCGCTGGCGCTGACCGCGTCGCATTTTCTCGGCGGCCTGCGCCTGCCCGGCGACGAGACCGGCGACGCGCATCTGTTCACGCGCCGCCTTGGCGCCACCGCCGCGGAGGCGGGCGTCGCGTTCCGCTACGGCACCGCGGTCGAGCGGATCACGGCCGAAGGCGGACGGCTGACAGGCGTGGTCGCGAGCGGCGCCTCGGTCCCGGCCGACGCGGTGGTGCTCGCGTTGGGCAGCTATTCGCGCAGCACCGCCGCGAACGACACCATTCCGAAAGGCGCACACGCATCGATAGAGGTGGTGCCGGCACATCACATGGCGGGGCTGGCGGACACCTTCCGGCGGTTCTTGCCGGCCGGGGCGGCATCAAGGCCATCGCCCGCCGTTCCTGCGCCGATGCCGGGGCGGCTCCCGCGATCGTGCGGACGCTGGAGGACGCGCCGTCCTACGCTTGCTTGTTGCTGCGCACCGGCTGCTCGGCGGGGATGCGGCCAAGGAGCATGATAGCCTCGCCCGCGACCGCTTCCCTGCCGCCGAGGGGCGGGCAATGCTGCCATCTGGCGCGCCGCGGGCGCGGCGCCGGAACCCCACGCGGAGATGACCCATGCACCACGCGATCCTCGGCCGCAGCGGCATCCGCGTCTCGCGGCTCTGCCTCGGCGCCATGATGTTCGGCGCCCAGACCGACGAGCCGACCGCCGCTCGCATCATCGCCGATGCGCGCGAGCGCGGCGTCAACTTCATCGACACCGCCGACGCCTATGCCGGCGGCCGGTCGGAGGAAGTGGTGGGCCGCGCGATCGCGCCGCACCGCGCCGACTGGGTGCTGGCGACCAAGCTCGCCAACCGGACCGAGGCGGGCGGGGCCAACAATGCCGGCCTCTCGCGCCTGCACATCCAGCGCGCCGCGGAGGCGAGCCTGAAGCGGCTCGGCGTCGAGGCGATCGATGTCCTCTACTGGCACAAGGAGGACCATGCGACGCCGCTTGAAGTCTCGGTGCGCGCGACCGCCGACCTGGTGCGGGCCGGAAAGATCCGGCACTTCGCGGTCTCCAACCACCGCGCCTGGCGCATCGCCGAGATCTGCCGTCTGTGCGACCAAGCGGGCATTGACCGGCCGGTGGCGAGCCAGCCCTATTACAGCGCCCTCGACCGCCGCGCGGAGGTCGAGCAACTGCCCGCCTGCGCTGCCCTCGGGCTCGGCGTGGTGCCGTATAGCCCGCTCGCGCGCGGCGTGCTGACCGGCAAGTATGCGCCCGACGCGGCTCCCGAGGCGGGCTCGCGCGCGGGGCGGCAGGACCGCCGGCTGATGGAGACGCAATGGTCTCCCGACAACCTGCGTGCCGCAGCTTCCATCGCCGAGCACGCCCGCTCGCGGGGGATCGAGCCGGCCGCCTTCGCGGTCGCCTGGGTGCTGCGCAACCGGCTGATCGCCTCGGTGATCGCGGGGCCGCGGACGGAGGCGCAATGGGCGGCCTATGTCGCGGCGCTGGATGTGCGGCTCGGCGCCGAGGACGAGGCGGCGGTGGATGCGATCGTCACCGCGGGGCACCCGGCGGCGGCGGGGCGGAACGATCCGGCGTATCCGATCGAGGGGCGGGTCGCGCACGACGGCTGACGCGCCACCGCTTTAGGTCCGTCTCCTCCCGACGGGTCAGCACGGTTCGCCCGCTCTCTCACGCGTTCGCCTCCAGCGCCACCTGCGGCGTGGCGATGTCAGCACCCGTGCTGCACTGATCGTACGCCGCCGTCGCGGACCGCGTTGCGCCCCGTTCGGTCCCGCCGCACAGTCGGGCCATGAACACCAGCCTGGCCACGGCAGGCGGCATCGCCATCGACATCCTGGTGACCGGCTATCCCGGCAAGTCGGTCTGCCACGGCGGTCTCGGTTGGAGCACGATCGCGCTGCTGCGCGGCGCCGGCCGCATCGCCCTGATCGACGTCGGCGGGTTCGCGCAACGCAGCCTGCTGATCGACGGTCTCGCCCGCCACGGCCTCCGCCCGGGCGACGTCACCGATGTCGTGCTCACTCACGCGCATTGGGACCACGCGATCAACTGGGTGCTCTTCCCGCGTGCGGAGGTCTGGATCGGGGATGCGGAACTCGACTGGGCGGTGGGGCAGCCGGACGGCGAGACGCCGGTGCCGGAACTCTACGTCCGTGCGCTGCGCGACCTCGACCGGTGCCGGCTGGTGCGGCCTCGGCAGACGGTGCCCCCCGGCCTGCTCGCCCATGCAGCACCCGGCCATACGCCGGGACACCTGGTCTTCGTGCTCGACATGGGCAGATACGATGTCATCTTCACCGGCGATGCCGCCAAGAATCGGGCCGAGCTGCTCTCCCGCACCGCCGACATGACCTTTGACCCGGCGGTCAGCCGTGCCAGCATCGAGCACATCTGGGCGCTGTGGCACGCCCGCCCCGGCAGCATCCTGGTGCCCGGCCACGACACGCCAATGCGCCTCGATCCTGCCGGGATGCCGGTCCCGCTCGGCCCGCGCGAAGCCGCGATCGACGCCTGGTTCGGCGACGACCTGGACAGCACCACGCGATTCCGGCTCACCTCCGCTTGAGCGGGCACGGGCGCAACCCAGGCCCGGTCTGCGTGCGTTGACCTGATCTTGCGGAAATATTGCGCCGCGGACAGGTGGATTTCGTCAATATGCGACTTGAAGGCGCCCGTATTCTTGTCGTCGAGGACGAATGGCTCGTCGCATTGGCGCTCGAAGCGATGCTGCTCTCCTGGGGGTGCGCCGTCGTCGGACCGGTGCCGCGGATCGATGAAGCGATGGCGGTTGCCCGTGCCGAGACGCTCGATGGCGCCGTACTCGATGTCAATCTCCGCGGCGAGCTGGCGTTTCCGGTGGCCGAGATGCTGCAGGCGCGTGGTGTGCCGATCGTGCTCTGCAGCGGCTATGCGGCACTCGCCGTGGTGCCGGACGCATTTGCGACGGTGCGGCAGGTGAGCAAGCCCTACGACGAGATCACGCTGCGCCGCGCGCTGGAGGGCGCGCTCACCGACCACGCCGCCTGAGCGGCTGGCACTTGCGTGAGATGTCCGACGCCGGGAACACGTTCGACTGGCGGTGGCAGGGCCGCCCCGTCCGGGTCCGGTTCGACCGCCTCGGCGACGGCCCTCCACTGGTGCTTCTGCCGGCGCTCAGCACCGTCTCGTCGTGCGGCGAGATGGCGGCGCTGGCGCGGCTGCTCGCGAGCGGGTGGCAGGTGATCGTCCCCGACTGGCCCGGCTTCGGCGCCGGCCGGCACCGCGACCTCGGCTACCTGCCCGGCCTGCTTGCCGCGTTCCTGCGTGATTTCGCGGCCGAGCAGGTGCGCGGCCCCGCGGCGCTGGTCGCGACCGGCCATGCCGCCGGATATGCGCTCGCGGAGGCCGCGCGCGCACGGGGGACCTGGACGCGCGTGGCGCTGATCGCGCCGACCTGGCGGGGGCCGCTGCCGACAATGATGCAGCGCCATGCCCCGATCCAGGACCGCATCCGCCGCGTGGTCGGCTGGCGGCTGGTCGGCCCCGCGCTCTACCGGCTCAACACCGCCCGGCCGGTAATCGCGATGATGTATCGGCGCCACGTCTTCGCGGATGCAGCCCGTCTCACGCCGGCGCTGCTCGACGAGAAGATCGCCGTCGCGCGGCGCCCCGGCGGCCGGTTCGCCTCCGCGGCCTTCGTGACCGGCGGCCTTGACCCAGTGCGCAGCCGCGCCGAGTTCCTGGCACTCGCGGAGGCATCGCCAGTGCCGTTGCTGGCCCTCGTGCCGCCCGACGCGCCGCCGCGCTCGGCGGCCGAGATGCGGGCGCTGGTGGCGGTTCCGGGCGTGCAGGGGCAGGTGCTGGCACGAGGCACGCTCGGTGTCGCGGAGGAGTTTCCTGATCTTGTGGCGCCGCCGCTGCTGCGGTTCCTGGCCGAAACGAACTACGGCGTCAGGAATTCCGCGAAATAGTCGTCCACCGCAACGCGGCGGCGCGTCAGTCCGGCGGCGTAGGCGGTCTCGCAGAACATCTCCATCTGCGCACGGTTGGCGTCCAGACCGTAGGGGTGGAAATCCTCGCCCATCAGGGCTGCGGTCTCCTCCAGCTCGGCTTCGAGCCAGGGCGACGCGTACGGGAAGCCGCGCTGGGATGCGGTGAACGCGTCGTTGCAGCGGACAAACGCATCGGTCAGTCGCCGTGCGATCCGGCGATCGGCCTCCCACACCGCCCGGCGCAGCACTATCAGATGCTGCGGCGGGAACGCGCCCGTGTCGCGGAAATAGCGCTGTTCGAGGCTGCGGAAATCGGGAAACAGCCGCACGATCGGGCCGTCGGCGGGATGATAGAGGCACGGACGCGGCGGGCTGTAGATCGCATCGAGATCGCCGCGCACGAGCATGTCCGAAAGCGAGGTGCCGGGCGCCGGCTGCGAGACGCCCTCTGGCAATTCGGCCGCGACGCTGCTCGGACGCGGTTCATCGACCGGGCCGATCCACCAGCGCAAGCGTCCCAGATCGACCCCGAGATAGCGCAGGAAATGACGATACCAGACGCTGCCGCTATTGGCCCAGCCATACATACCGATCCGCGCGCCATCGAGATCGGCCGCACTGCCGATGCGCCCGTCCCGGCGCACGTAGAGGTCGCGCGCGGTGAAGTTGCGCAGCGGGAAGACAGGAAGGGCCACATAGCTGCGGTCGCCGCGGTCGATGCGGATCAGGTGCCCGGCCATGGACTGCTCGCCGCCCTGCACGGCTGGGTCGTGCAGCGCGCGATGCAGCATCTCGGCACGGTCCGCCCATGATCCGCGCCGGCCGAGTTGCAGCGTGAGTGCGATGCCGTCCGGCCGCACGTCGCCGGTCGTGAGTGGCATCAGGCGCGCGTAGTCGGCCAGCGTCAGGGTGATCGGCAGATCGGGCATGGTCGAGTCTCTCCTTCAGGTCTTGATTTTGCGCCATCACGCCGCGCCGGTCACGTCCCGCTCGTCGCGACCTCGCACCAGCAGCGACAGCGTCACCTCGAATATGAGGGCCGGGAAGCACGCCGCCTCGTCATTGCCGCCGATCGCGAACACGGCCGCGCAGAAGCCGGTCCGGTTCAGCAGGAGAGAGGCGGCGGCACCAAGCTCTCGCCGGCCGGCGCGATCGCCGCCCGCCCTGACCGCCAGCAGGGCCGCAGGTCACGATGAACGGCGCCATGCGTGCCCGCGCGATCAGCGAGCAGCGACACGTTCCGCAC
>DATAYA010000171.1:0-19882 GCA_036272815.1 Acetobacteraceae bacterium | reverse complement strand
GCTCGGTTGCAGACGACCGGTCGCCGGGCCGATGATATGGTCCCGAGAAGGCTGGAGCGGCGTGAGGCAGGCCATCGACGAGCAGCGGGGCACGAGCGAGGAGGCGACGCCCGATTTCCTGGCCGGCGGCGGCGAGATGGGTGCGATGCTGCGAGCGTTCGACTGGTCGCGCTCGTCGCTCGGGCCTGCGGCGCAATGGCCGCATCCGCTCAAGCTCGCGGTCAGCATCGCGCTCAACTCGCGTTTCCCGATCGTGCTCTGGTGGGGCGCCGAGCTGGCGATGCTCTACAACAACGCCTACCGGCCGATCCTCGGTGCCAACAAGCACCCGGGCGGCCTCGGACGGCCAGCCGTCGAGAGCTGGGCGGAGATCTGGGACATCATCGGGCCGCCGCTCCGTGGCGTGATGGAGCGCGGCGAGGCAAGTTGGGCTGAAGACCAGCTCCTGCCGATGGATCGCTTCGGCTATCTCGAGGAAGCGTATTTCACCTACTCCTACAGCCCGATCAAGCATGTCGACGGGCGGATCGGGGGCGTGTTCACCGCGATCTCCGAGACCACCGAGCGGGTGCTGGGGGAGCGGCGGCTGCGCGCGTTGCGCGAGCTGGCGGAACAGGGGGCGGAGACCAGCGGGGTTGCCGGCGCGTGCGAAGCCTTCGCCCGCGTGCTCGGGAGCGGAAAGCCCGATGTTCCGTTCGCCCTGCTCTACCTGCTGGACGACGATGGGCAGACTGCCCGGCTATGCGCCACCGCCGGGATCGCCGCCGACGACCCGCGCATCCCGGCCACGATCGCTCGCGACGCGAACGACGATCCCTGGGCGGTCGCGGCGGCCCTGGGCCGCGCGGCACCGGTCTTGATCGCGCACGCGGACGCACGCTTTGGCGTGCTGCCGGGGGGTGCCTGGCCGGAGCCGACGACCCAGGCGATCGCGCTCCCGATCGCGCGCGCGGGGCACGACGCGGGGATGGCCGGCGTGATGGTGGTCGGGATCAATGCGCGCCGCGCGCTCGACAACCCTTATCGCGACTTCCTCCACCTCGCCGCCGGCCATCTCGCGACGGTGATCGCCAATGCGCGCGCGTATGAGGAGGAGCGTCGCCGGGCCGAGGCGCTGGCCGAGATCGACCGCGCCAAGACCGCATTCTTCTCCAATGTCAGCCACGAGTTCCGCACGCCGCTGACGCTCCTGCTGGGTCCGCTTGAGGAGGCGATGGCGGCCGGCGCGCTGCCGCCGGCGCAGGGTGAGCGCCTGGCGGTCGCCCACCGGCACGGGCTCCGGCTGCTTAAGCTGGTCAATGCGCTGCTGGATTTCTCCCGCATCGAGGCTGGACGGGCGCAAGGCCGGTTCGCGCCGGTCGACCTCGCCGCGTTGACGGCCGAGCTGGCGTCGATGTTCCGATCGGCGACCGAGCGCGCCGGGCTGCGGTTGAACATCGTCGCCCCGACGCTCCCGGAGCCCGTGCATGTCGATCGCGATATGTGGGAGACGGTGGTCCTCAACCTGCTCTCGAACGCCCTTAAGTTCACCTTCGAAGGCGGCATCGACATCTCGGTGCAGACGTCGGCGGACCGCCGCGGCGCCGAGGTGGAGGTGCGCGACAGCGGCACCGGCATCCCGGCCGAGGAGCTGCCGCGCCTGTTCGAGCGCTTCCATCGCATCGAGGGGGCGCAGGGCCGGTCCTACGAAGGATCGGGAATCGGGCTCGCGCTCGTGCAGGAGCTGGTGCGCATGCACGGCGGCACGATCCGGGTCGAGAGCAGCCCCGGCGTGGGCAGCCGTTTCATCGTGGCGCTGCCGTTCGGCACCGCGCACCTGCCGCCGGACCGGGTGATGGCGGCTCCGGCGGCAGAGTCGGCGGCGGGGCTGCGCGCGCGGGCGATGGTCGAGGAGGCGCTGCGCTGGCTCGCCGATGACGTCGAACCCTTGCCGGACGCGGCGGGCGAGGCCCCGATCACAGCGCCATCGCAGGCTGGCTCGCCGGGCGCCCGCGTCCTGCTGGCCGACGACAATGCCGATATGCGCGACTACGTTCGTCGCCTGCTCTCGGCGCATGGCTTCACCGTCGCCGTCGCGGCCAACGGTGCCGCGGCGCTCGCCGCGGCGCGGGCCGATCCGCCGGACTTGGTACTGACCGACGTGATGATGCCGGGGCTGGACGGCTTCGGCCTGCTGCGCGCGCTGCGGGCCGATCCGGGCCTCGCATCCATCCCCGTCGTGCTGCTCTCCGCCCGTGCTGGGGAGGAGCAGCGGGTCGAGGGATTGCAGGCCGGTGCCGACGACTACCTGATCAAGCCGTTCTCGGCGCGCGAGCTGCTTGCCCGCGTCGGCGCCAACCTCTCGCTCGCCCGGCTGCGGCGGGACGCGACCGAGGCGCTGCGCAGCCGCACAGCGGAGCTGGAGACAGTGTTGCAGGCGGTGCCGGCGGCGGTGTGGTTCACCCACGACACCGATGCCGCGACCGTGCATGGCAATCGTCAGGCTGCCGCCCTGCTCGGGCTCCCCGAGGAGACGAACCATTCCGCGTCGGGTCCGGATGCGCGGCATCTCGGCTTCCGCAACCTCCGCGATGGCGTGGCGATCGCAGTTGAGCAACTCCCGATGCAGCGCGCCGCACGCGGCGAGGACGTGCCCGACGGGCTGATGGAGCTGCGCTTCGACGACGGGCGGGCGCGCAGTCTGTTCACGCGGTCGCGCACGCTGCGCGACGGGCAGGGGCGGCCACGCGGCGCGGTGACCGCCGCGATCGACGTGACCGAGCGGGAGCGCGCCGCCGCGGCGCTGCGGCAGAGCGAGGACGCGCTGCGCCGGCTCGCAGAGTCGCTGGAGGTGCGTGTCGCCGAGCGCACCGACGAGCTGGCTGCGAGCAACCGCCGGCTCGTGGCCGAGATCGAGGAGCGCGAGCGGGTGCAGGCGACGCTCCACCAGATGCAAAGGCTGGAGGCCGTGGGCCAGCTCACCTCGGGCGTCGCGCACGATTTCAACAATCTGCTGACCGTGGTGCTCGGCAATATCGACGCCCTGGAGCACGACGCCGACGAGCGTGCGGCGCGCCGCCTCACTATGATGCGCGTCGCCGCCGAGCGTGGGGCGAACCTGACGGCCCAGCTCCTCGCCTTCTCGCGGAGGCAGCTTCTGAAGCCGAAGCCGGTGGACCTCAACGCGGTGGTCGGAGGAATGGCGGAGCTGATGCGCTCGACGCTGGGCGGCACGGTGGAGCTGCAGACCGTGCTGGCTCCCGGGCTGTGGCCGGCTCTGGTCGATCCAACACAGCTCGAACTCGTCGTTCTCAATCTCGCGATCAATGCGCGCGACGCGATGCTGACGGGCGGATCACTGACGGTTGCCACCGCCAACGTGCCAGCGCCAGTGTCCGGAGTTGCCGGGGAGCCGAAGGAGATGGTGATGGTCGCAGTGTCCGATACCGGAACCGGGATGAGCGAGGCGGTGCGGGCGCGCGCCTTCGAGCCGTTCTTCACCACCAAGCCCCCGGGCCGCGGATCGGGCCTCGGCTTGGCCCAGGTCTGGGGCTTTGCGCACCAGTCGGGCGGCGACATCGCGATCGAAAGCCGCGAGGGCGAGGGCACCACCGTGCGGGTGTTTCTGCCGCGCGCCGGCGCCGGCGTCGCCGTTGCGGCGCCGGCGGCGGTGCCGCTGCCGGCCGAGCGGGCACGCGCCCGTATCCTGCTGGTCGACGATGACAGCCCGGTGCGTGAGATCACGGCGAACATCCTGCGCGACCTCGGCTATCGGGTGACGGAAGCCGCCAGCGGCGGTGCGGCGCTGGACGCGCTGGATGGGCCGGCGGCGGCGGCGATCGACCTGCTGCTGGTTGATTACGCGATGCCGGGCATGAACGGGGCTGAGGTCGCGCGCGCGGCGCAGGCGCGGCGCCCCGGCCTGCCGGTGCTGTTCGTCACCGGCTATGCCGACGCCGCGGCGCTGGCCGATGTCGGCGAGGCCGCGATCGTGCAGAAGCCGTTCCGCGACGGCGAGTTGCCGCGCAAGCTGGAAACGGCTTTGGCCGGCAGCACCGCTCGGGTTGTGCCGCTTTACCCCCGCGCCGGCGCGTCTCGGTGAGCGCCCCAATGAACTGGCACGGGGCCGCCGAGACCGCCGCCGGGATCGCCGCGAGCTGGACCGGCGAGGGCGGACCGGGCGGCGCGATCCTGCTTTTCGACGAGGCCGGCCCGCGCGCCGAGGCCTGCGGCGGCCTCGCCGCGATCGAGACCGGGACCGCCTTCGCGGCCGACACGATTGTGCGCTACGCCTCGATCAGCAAGCATTTCCTGGCCTCGCTGCTGCTCGCCTCCAGTGCGACAGTGCCTGACGCCATAGGGCTGGGCGACCGCCTCGGCGAGCACCTGCCGATGCTGCAGCCGGCGCTAGGCGGCGTGTCGGTCGGGCACGCGCTCGACATGACGGGCGGGCTGCCGGACGCGATGGAGACGCTGTGGCTGCTCGGCGTACCGCTGACCGCGGCAATCGGGCGGGCGGCGCTGCTCCGTTTCGTGGCCTCGCTCGATGCGGTCAACTTCGCGCCCGGCAGCGAACTGTCGTATTCCAACACCGGCTACCGACTGGTCGAGGCGGCGCTGCAAGCGAAGGGCGTCGATTACGCGGCGGCATTGCGGGCGCGCTTCTTCGCCCCGCTCGGGCTCGGCATCAGCCTGGCCGAGGACTGGGCGACGCCGGTGGCGGGCCTCGCACCCGGCTATTGGCGCGGCCCGCGCGGCTGGGAGCGCGGCCAGTACGGGATGCACTTCTCCGCGTCCGGCGGCCTGACCGGGAGCGCCCGCGACCTCGCCGTCTGGGCGCAGGCGCTGCTGGCGGACCGGCCGCCGACCAAGGCGTTGCTGCAACGGCTCTCGACGCCGCGGCACATGGCCGACGGGCGGCCGAGCGGCTACGGGCTCGGGCTCGCCTCGACGGAGCCGTGGGGGCGTCCGCTGGTCGGGCACGGCGGGTCGCTGCCGGGATACAAGAACCATTTCCTCCTCGACCCGGACGCGCGGGCGGGGGTGGTCGTGCTGGCGAACCGCGAGGATGCGGACGCACAGGACATCGCGCTGCGGGTCATGGCGGCGCTGCATGGCGCCACCCTGCCCGAACCGGCGGCGCCCGACGCGCTGCCGCCCGGGCTGTTTGCCGCCGAAGCGGGGCCGTTCTGGCTGCGCACGGGCGGGGGGCGCGCGAGCTTCCTCGGTGCGGAGGAGACGCTGTATCCGCAGCCGGACGGCGCGCTCGCCTCACGCTCGGCAACGCTGCCGATGCGGCTGCGGGCGACGGCGGATGGCGGCATCGCGGGCGAGATCGGCCATGCGGCGCGACAGTTCCGCCCGGTGCCGCCGGATGCCCAAATCGAACCGGGCTGGTCGGGCGTGTGGGTCTGCGCGGCACAGGGCGCACGGGTCACGGTCGCGGACGGCGCGCTCACCACGGGTGTCGGTCCGCTGCGCGAGACGCGGCCATTGCAGCCGATCGGCGGCGGCCGGGCGCTGATCGAGCGCCAATCGGGGGCGTGGCGGCAGGTCGCTTGCCTGAGCTTCGCGGGCGGGACGCTTGATCTGGCCACCAACCGCAGCCGGGTGCTGCGCTTCCGCCGCGGCTGAGGAATCGCTCGCTCGTCAGCCCCTTCATTGCCGGCTCGTATTTCGGCCTGTCCGATCAGCGAGGTACGGTCGTTATCGCCCCTCGGTCTACCCGATGTGGCAAGGCTCGCGCCGCGGATCGACGTGCAACTGCACCGTCATCAGCACAGCCGGCTCCTCGCCGATCGTGCCAGATCTGTGCCCCTTCCGGTGGTCCGCACTCTCGATGCAGTTCTGGTCCTCGCCGAACGAAAATTCGCCCGGCCCCTGCTCGATGCGCGTGCCGTCCATGCTCTCGATCCACCACCGGCCGGAGAGCACGACGATCCATTGCGGCGCCGGGTTTTCGTGCCAGTCGCCGACCCACCCGACGGGCTGCACCGTGAACACGACCGTCGCAGACGTCTCGTCCTGCTTGTCGTTCCATTGCACCGCGGCACCGCCCACGCTTTTCAGCTCGAAATGGCGTAGCGCGCATTGGCTCTGGTGGCTGACGCCCTTGTCGTCCACCCAGAGATGCCAATAGGGGATCGAAGGCTTCGGACCCGATTTTTCGTCGGCCCGGCCGCCAGCACTCTCCATGCCGCCGGCCGCCGCAAGCGGGAACGGGGTTGGCATGTCGTTCCTCCGTCAGCGCGGCGCCGCGACCGCCGCATAGGGGTGCGAGGACGCCAGCGGGTCGGCCACGAAGCTGCGCCAGGCGTGCCCGTCGAGGCCGACCGTAATCAGCAGAAATCCGGACGCAAGCGAGAAATTTTTCAGGAAGTCCCAGAACAGGTCGCGAGCGTGACTCGGCCCGGCCTGCCAGAAATCGCCCGGCTCCCAGAAGCGCTTGAACAGGATCGCGGTCACGGCGCAGTAGCCGGCCATGACGAGGGAGGCCAGGCGGTCGGCAACCCCTGAGAGAATGCCGAGCGGCATCACCAACTCCACGAAGATACCGATGAAGATCAGCAATTCGGCGACGCGGTGGGACGTGAACACCTCCGAGGCCTGGCCGACGGCGCCTTTGAAGTTGAAGATCTTGTCAAGCGCGCTGGCGGGAAAGAACAGCACGACGAGCCCATAGCGGACGACGAGGATGACGACGTTGGATGCGGTCATTCGCGGTCTTTCCGATCGGCGCAGCCGCGGCGGCGGACCGCGTCAGCCATGACCGAGGGATCGGCTTTCGGTGATGAAGTGGAAGAACCGGCCGCTGAAAGGCCTCAGAACTTCGAGCGTCGCCGCATGGGCCCGCGTCTTGACGTCGGACCCGAGCGACGCCTCGACCGCCTGCATGTCGGCGAAATCCATCTCCAGCACCATGACGATTGGGATCGCACCCGGGTCGGCCGTCCGGGTCCGCAGGACGCGCACGTCCTGGACATGAGGGAACGAGCGCCAGATCGGCTCAAGTCTGTTGGCGACGGCCGCAAAGAATGCGTCCTCCTCGCCATCGGTGATCGCGCCCTCGAAAACGGCCACCCGTGTCAGCATGACGAACCTCCCTCTCCACCGGCGGCACTCAGCTAGATATCGAGGCGCCTGGCGATTTGATGGACGATTGCGACGAGCCCGATCCCGGCGGCTGTCCAGAACGCCGCGCGGTGCCGGTCGGTGAACATCTCCCAGCTCCAGTTCCGCGAGCAACTGTCGAACCGGCCATGCGCACCGTAATTCCCAGGGACAGCGTTGAAAAGATTTGCCGGCGGGTTCGGCCCGAGCGACTGGTCGGTGAGCTGGCCGTCGTAGCCGGCCTTTGCCAGATAGCGGTCGATCAGTCCGGGCGCAATGCGGTTGGCGAGGATCGCCCTGACGGTCGGAAAACCAACCCAGACCTGCCGGCGGCGGTGGGTTGCAGCGAAGAAGATCGCCCGTGCGGGGACCTCCGGCTGGAAGATGGGCGCGACCGGCTTCGCCTTTTTCCCCATCTTGTTCAGCGCCCAGTCGAACTGCGGCGTGTTGACCGCCGGCAGGTCTACCATCGTCAGGTGGACGTTGAGCTTGTCATGGATGATCTCCGAGCGGAGCGCGTCCGTGAACCCGCGGATCGCGAACTTGGCGCCGCAATAGACCGATTGCAGCGGCACCGAGCGATAACCGAGCGCCGATCCGACATTGACGATGGTGCCGCGATTGCGCACGCGCATCCGCCTGAGCGCCGCCATCGTCCCGTGCACCTGGCCGAGATAGGTGACGCGGGTGCCGCGCTCGAACTCGGCGGCGGTCAGCTGGCTCACCGGCGCGAATACGGTTGCCATCGCAACGTTGACCCAGACGTCGATCGGGCCGAGTTCGTCCTCCACCTTGGACGTGGCCGCCTCGACGGCATCGGCGTCGGCGACGTCGGTGGAGATCGGCAGCGCGCGCACGCCATGGCCGCGCAATTCGGCCGCCACCCGCGCGAGCCGATCGTGGTCGCGCGCGAGCAACGCCACGTCGTAGCCCTGCCGGGCAAATTCCTCCGCCGTGGCGCGCCCGACCCCGGCTCCCGCGCCGGTGACGACGACGATCTTGGACATGGGGCGACCTTTCGTTGTGGGATCAGAGTTCCCCGCGCGCGGCCAGCGCCCGGATACGATCCGCCGTGCGCATCGCGATGCTGGTGATGGTGAGTGACGGATTGACGCCGCCGGTGGTCGGGAACACCGAGCCGTCGCATACCCACAGATTAGGAATGTCCCAGCTCCGGCAATCGGCGTTCACCACGCTGCTTGCGGGATCGTCGCCCATCCGCGCGGTGCCGGCGAGATGGTTGGTGTCGTCCTCCTGGCGGAATATGTCCGTGGCCCCCACCGCCTCCAGGCTGGTCTGCATCTGGCCGAGCGCATGCTGGATCAACGCCTTGTCGTTGTCGCTCCAGCTATACGTCACGCGCGCCACGCGCAGGCCATACTGGTCGCGGTCATCGGCGAGCGTGACCCGGTTGCGCTCGTCGGGCAGCATCTCGCCCACCATCTTGAGCCCGACCTGGTGGTTGTATTTCGCCATCGCATCGCGCAGCGCCTGACCCCACAGACCGCGGGACGTGGTCTGAATTGTCGCCCATTCGACCGGCAGCGGCCCTTGGGCCATCCAGCAGTAGCCGCCAGCGAAATCCTTGCGGTCGTCGTAGTTCCAGTGCTCCGTGATCGACAGCGAGGGCGGGCCCTTGTTCCAGCGCACCTCCTGCGCCATCGTGCCGAACACCGCCTGATTGGATTGCGTCATCAGGTTCTTGCCGACCAGGCCGGAGCTATTCGCGAGCCCGTCCGGATGCCGGTCGGTCGCAGAGGCGAGCAACAGCCGCGGTGTTTCGATGGCGTAGCCGGCGACGACAACGTGGCGCGCCTTCTGGAACCGCCACCGGCCCTCCCGATGGTAATGCACGCCGGTCGCGCGCCCGTCCGGGCCCATCTCGATCCGGCCGATCATCGCGAGGTCGCGGATTTCCGCCCCGGCCCGCAGCGCGCGCGGGATCGATGTCACGAGCTGGCTCTGCTTGGCGTTGGTGGAGCAGCCGAAGCGGCAGAACCCGCGATAGACGCAGGGCGGCGAGCGACCGCGCGGCGCGGACACCGTCGCCAGCGGTGTCGGCGTCCATTTCAGGCCCATCGCCTCCGCGCCGAGGGCCAGCAGCTCGGCCGCGCCGTTCAGCTCATGCGCGCGATAGGGATAGGCGGGCCGCTTTGGCCCCCAAGGATAGCGCACCGGCCCGGAGATGCAGAGCGTGCGCTCCGCCCTGGTGTAGTACTCCCACATCTCCCGCCAATCGAGCGGCCAGTCGGCACCGTAGCCGAGCGCGCTGCGCGACTTGAACCACTCGGGCCGGAAGCGCAGCGACACCATCGCGAAATGCACCGTGCTGCCACCGACCGCCTTTCCGCTGTTCTTGCCGCCCATCGTGATCGGGTTGGCGCCGTCCACCACTCGCTGGTCGGTCCAATAGAGCTTACTCTGCTCGCGCTCATCGGAGGCGAAATCCTCCAGCGGCCGGAAGTAGGGGCCGGCGTCGAATCCGACGACCGAGAAGCCTCCCTCTGCCAGACCCGCGATCAGCGGCGCGCCGCCCGCACCCGTGCCGACGACGACGAAATCAACGGTCTCGTTTTCGTCGAACTGCCGCATCGGCACCCAGGCGCCGGGCTTGAGCACGTCGGGCGCGCGGCCGTTGGCGGCCCGCGGAGCCGCGAACGGGTCAGCGGACACGCCGGTTCTCGCGGAGCGCTCGCGCCTCGTCGCCGGGCTTGGCCTCCACCGGCTCCCACGGATCACGGCGGTCGAGCTTCATCCGGACGTAACCGCGCGGACTGGCCGGCCCGCCGAAGCCGATCTCGTTCCAGGCGACAGGGTGGGCGTAATAGGCGTGGGTAATGTCGGGGATGACCCGATGCTCGAAGAACATCTTGCACGGCATCCCGCCCCAGGCGTCGTTGGTCAGCGCGCCGTGCTGCATGCGCGTCAGCAACGCGTCCTGCTGCTCCGCCGTCAGCTCGTGGAAACGGCCGCCATGCGCCTCGATGGCGGCCTGATCGAGCGCGGCGAGCCCGCGCCGCCATGCCGCGCCCTGCTCCGGCAATTGCACGTAGCGATAGCCATCCAGGATGTTCTCGCTGATCTTCTGGTCGACGAAGGCCGGCAGCGGCACCGGCGCCCGGTCCGCCGGCTGCGGCATGATCCGCGCGCACACCGCGGTCAGGATCTGCCATTCGGCGGCGTTGAAGAAGCGTGGCTCGCGCGGGATCGCGAGGCGGCGGTCTATGACCTCCCGGGTCTTCCGGTTCCACGATTCCGTCCAGCGCTTGGACAGCACGTCGTATCCGGGATAGCGCTCAGTCATCCGGATGGTCCTCCATCAGCCCGAGTGCCGCGAGGCCGGCCAGCGCCAGGCCGGTGAAGCTCGGCGGCGCGGGGATGGGCGGCCCGTTCAGCACGTTCTGGCTCCAGTTGCGCCAGCCGCCCATGTTGCGGGCGATGCCGAAGACGTGGAAACCGACGCCGGCGAAGCCCAGCACCGCGGTCAGCCGCAGCCAGAACCGTGTGATCCGTCGCGGCGGGAGCGAGCGGGCGAAGGCGGCGGTGCCGATCAGGGCTGCGGTGAGCGGCGGGATCGTGACCGGCAGGAACATGAACGGGTCGTGATAGGCCCCGCGGAAGTGCAGCAGCCCCACCTCGCCCACCGTCCCCAGCAAGCCGACACCAGTCGCGGCCGCCACCGCCCGCCCGGCCGAGACCCCCGCGATCATCGGCGCCCGGCCGGGCGTGGTATCGCGCACGCGCTCTGCCAGGAAGCCGTTGGCGCCGGAGAGGACGAGCGCCACCGGCGCTCCGATCGGTGCCGAGTAGAACAGGTTCTGCCAGGAGAAGCCGCCCGGCCTCTTGCCGACGTTGTACAGGTGAAAGCATGTGCCCACCACGCCGGTCAGCGCGGCCGCCGCATAGACGCTGTCTCGAACGCGATGCGCCGCCGGCCGATGGTCGGCATTGCCATGCGCGCTGACCGCGAGCGACAGCGCCGCCGTCACCAGCGGCGCCACCATCGCCTTGTTGTGGAACGAGCCGCGATAATGCTCGATTGCGCTGTCCGCGAGCACCGAGGCCGCCATCATCCCGGCGGCCCGGTTCATCTGCCGCGCGGAGCGGACAGCAGCGCCCGGGTCGATACGATGGGGCCCATGCGGCGCCGGCGCCCGGGCAGCCTCCCGGCGCTGCGTCGGCCGCTTCCGCAGCAAGGCTGCCAGGCCGAGGAGCACGCCACCCGATGTTGCAACGGAGCTGACCGGGGCGCGGTTCGACACGCGCCCATGCCAGCCGCCTGCGGCCCGCTTCAATGCTCGCTCTTGCCGCCCGGCAACACGCCCGCAAGCACCTGCTTCGCGCTCTCCTTCAGCACGCTGCCGAGTTCCGGCTCGCTGCCTGTCATCGTCATGAAATTCCGCGCGTCTTTCAGGGTTATGTGCGGTGGCAGCGGCGGCACGTTCGGGTCGGTGTAGCATTCCAGAATCACCGGCCGGTCAGCCGCCAACGCTTCGTCCCATGCGGCGCCGAGCTTCTCCGGATCATCGACGAAGATCCCCTTCAGGCCCAGCAACTCCGCGTATCTGTGATACGGGAAGTCAGGAATGCTCTGTGTCGATTCCGTCTTGCCGGCGCCGATCTGGATGCGTTCTTCCCAGGTCACCTGGTTGAGGTCACGATTGTTCAGCACCATGATGATGAAACGCGGGTTGGACCATTCGCGCCAGTATTTGGAGACGGTAATCATCACGTTCATGCCGTTCATCTGGAATGCGCCGTCGCCGATGGAGCCGATCACGACGCGATCCGGGAACGCCATCTTCGCCGCCATCGCGTAGGGCGTGGCGGCACCCAGCGAGGCGAGCCCCCCCGACAGCGACGCCTTCATGCCACGACGCATCTTGAGGTCGCGCGCATACCAGTTTGCGACCGAGCCGCTATCCGCGGTCAGGATGCAGTTCTCCGGCAGCCGCTTCGACAGCTCCCAGAAGACGCGCTGCGGGTTAATCGGATCGGCCGAGGCCATAGCGCGCTCCTCGAGCGTCTTCCACCACGCGGCGACGCCGCTCTCGACGCCGCGGCGCCAATGGTCGGCCGGCTTCTGCTCCAGCATCGGCAGCAGCGCGCGGAGCGTGGCGGCGCTGTCGCCCACCATGTTCACTTCCATCGGGTAGCGCAGGCTCAGCAGCTTGCCGTTGATGTCGATCTGCACCCCGCGCGCGTCGCCCGGCTTCGGCAGAAACTCGCTGTACGGGAATGACGAGCCGACCACGAAGAAGGTGTCGCAGCCCTTCATCAGGTCCCAGCTCGGCTTGGTGCCCAGCAGGCCGAGCGAGCCGGTCACCCAGGGCAGGTCGTCGGGCAGCACCGCCTTTCCCAGCAGCGCTTTGGCAACGCCCGCCTGCAACCGTTCGGCAACGGCGATGACCTCGTCGGTGGCTCCGAGCGCGCCCGCGCCGACCAGCATCGCGACCTTCTTGCCTGCGTTGAGGACGCCGGCGGCCTGGCGCAGGAGATCATCGTTCGGCAGACCGGCGGGGCCGGCGTAACCTATGCCGGTATGGGTCGCGCCGTGCGCATCCGGCGGGTCGGAATAGGGCATGAGCTGCAGATCGTTCGGCAGGATGACGCAGGTGACGCAACGCCTGTTGGATGCGATCCGGATCGCCCGGTCGATGAGTTGGCGCACCTGGCCCGGCACGCTCGCCATGTGGACGTATTCCGCGGCCACGTCCTTGAACAGGTTTTGCAGATCGACTTCCTGCTGATAATCCGCCCCCAGTGACATCCGTGCCTGCTGGCCCACGATGGCAACGACCGGAACATGATCCATCTTCGCGTCGTAAAGCCCGTTCAGCAGGTGGATCGCGCCAGGGCCGGAGGTCGCATAGCAGAGCCCGACCTCGCCGGTGAACTTGGCGTGTGCCGACGCCATGAAGGCGGCCATCTCCTCGTGCCGCACCTGAACGTACTTTAATGTGTCCTTCGCCCTCTCAAGCGCGACGTCGAGACCGCCGACGCCATCGCCGGGGTAGCCGTAGACGCGGTTGATCCCCCACTCCTGGACGCGATGCCACACGAATTCGCTGACGTTCATGCTCATGGCGACGCTACGTCTTTGCAGCCGAACGGAAGGGGGACGCTGGGGTTCGTTCGGGAGATGCCCGCGTGAACGTGCAGGGTTCGGCCGCGTTCCCGCCTCCGGGTCGACGCAGGGGAGGACGCGGGTGGAAATAGAGGTCGTAATCGAGGCAGGTGCCATCATCGGCGAGTCGCCAACCTGGGCACCCGCGGAACGCGCGCTCTATTGGATCGACGTGAAGAAGCCGGCGCTCTATCGCTACGACCCGCTGCGCGGCGGGCAGCGGTCCTGGCCAGTGTCGAGCGACATCGGTGCCTTCGCGCTGCTCGCGGATGCCGCCGGTGCGGTGGTCGCGTTGCGCGAGGGCATATTCAGGCTCGACTTCGTGTCCGGGGCGCTCACCCGCCTGGCGCCCCCGACGTTCGACCCGGCGGTGTTCCGCTACAACGAGGGTGCGTGCGATGCCGCCGGCCGCTTCTGGGTGGGTGTCATGTTCGACCCGCTGGACAGTTCGCAGCCGCCGCAGTCATCGTTTCTGCAAAGCTTCACGCTGGCCGACGGATTGCGTCCCGAACCTGACGCGGCCGAGCTGCACAACGGCATGGCGTGGAGTCCGGACGGCAGTTTGTTCTATCTGGCGCACAGCAATCGCCGGGAGGTGTTCGCCCACGCATTCGACGCACCGACCGGCCGGATCGGTCACCGCACTCGTTTCGCGCGCATCCCCGAAGCGCTCGGTGTCCCGGACGGCGCTGCCGTGGATAGCAAGGGCGGCTACTGGAGCGCGCTGCACGGGGGCGGCCGATTGCGGCGTTTCACGGCGACGGGGGAGACCGATCGCGACATCGTGCTGCCGGTCAGCCAACCGACAATGTGCGCCTTCGCCGGCGACGCGCTCGACGAACTCTACGTGACCAGCGCAACTGACAAGCTCACGCCCGAACAACGGCAGCACGAGCCGATGGCGGGTGCCCTGCTGCGCCTTCGTCCTGGCGAGACCGGCATCATCCGGCCCTGCCTGGTGCTTTGAGGGCGGTCACCCGCGCGACAGCGGGACCGGTGGACGCGGCTCCGGCCGTGCCGGACGGCTGTTACCGTGCGAGCAGCGCCCGGACGAATGCGTATCCGACAATCGGGACGGCAACAATCACGTAGATGCGAAGGAGGATCAGCAACGCCACCGTTCCTCGCCCGAGCACGCGACGCGGCAGCGGACGCGCCGTCGCCGCCGAGAGCTGTTCGGGTTCAAGTGCGTCCATCAGGTCAGCATCCGCTTGCACCCGGCGTCTCCTCACTTCCCCAGCAAGCCGGGAAACACCGTGACGACGCCATAAAGTGCTCCGACCAGCGAGATCGCGACGACGATCGTCCCGCCGGCCAAATTGGCCCGCCAGCCATTTGCGAGGTCGCGCATGATCTCGCGGTCATTCACCAGCAGCAGCAGCAACAGGAGTGCCGGTGCCATCAGCAATGTCGCGATCACGTTCACGGTCAGCGTCATTGCCAGCAGCGGCGCGCCGGGGATTAGCACCACGCCGGCCGCCAGCAGCGTCGAGACGACCGCGGCCGCGTAGAACAGCCCGCCGTGGGCGAAATCGAGATTGAGGCTGTGCCGTGCCGAAACGGTCTCGGCCAGGGCGTAGGATGAGCTGGTGGAGATTGTCATGGCGGCAACCAGGCCCGCCTCGATGATGCCGAGCGCGAACAGCGTGGCTCCGGTGCTGCCCAGCAGCGGCTGCAGCGCGGTCGCGAAATCCGCACCGCTCGCGAATCTCGACACGTCGACATGGGCGGCGAATAGCGGTGCGGTTGCGACAACCGTCGCGATGGCGGCGACGGCGGCCACCACGGCGCCGATCGCGGTGTCGGTCCGGCCCTGCGCCAGGTCTGCCCGCGTCAAGCCCTTGTCTACGACCGCACTCTGCTGGAAGAAGATCATCCACGGCGTCACGGTGGCACCCACATTGGCCAGGATCAGCGTGACGAAGGCCGTACCGAAGCCGCCCGGCAGCGGCCCCCAGGTCGCGATCGCGTGCACCAGCGCAACCCCGCTCGGATGCGCGTACAGCGCCGCCGGGATGAACAGCAGATTGGCCGCCGCCAGCGTCATCAGCACCCGCTCCCAGGTCGCATAGCGTCGCAGCGCCAGCGAGCTGGCCACCATCACCACGCCGAACGCGACCGAGACCCAGGACGGCAGCCCGAAATAGAGGCCGCCGGCCTGGATCGCGATGAACTCGGTGACCAGCGTCAGCACGTTGCCGAACACGAGGTCGCCCATCGCGAAATAGCCCCAGAACGGGCCGAAGCGCTGGAAGATCAGTTCGGCGTGACCGCGATGGGTCGCGACCCCGAGCCGCACCGTCATCTCCTGCACGGCATAGGCCATCAGGAAGGTGACCAGGATGAAAGGGACGAAGAACCCGATCCCGTAGGTCGCCCCGGTCGTTGCGTAGGAGACCATGCTGGGGCCATCGTTCTCCCCCAGCATCACCAGCACGCCCGGCCCGGCGAGCAGCCACAGCAGCCGGAGCGAACGGCCGGCCGAGCGCCCGCGCAGCCCGCGGGTCCGCTGCACCTTCAGACGGTCGCGCGCCCGCAGGAGGTCCTCGCGCGTGGCAAGTGCCGCCGGCGTCGCAGGGCGCACCAAACCTCCAGAATCGAGCGCGTCGGGGCTCACGATGCTTTCGATCTCAACCTCCGATTTCGCCCGATTGAATGTAACCAAGGCTACACTTAGGTCAAGAGGCAAGTTTGGGATGTAGACGGCAATTGGTAGGGAAATGGGAAATTGGTGGGGAGATGGGTTCATATTGGCGCGAACACTGCTCCGTCTGCTACAGGGTGACGCCGGATACGATCTTGGCCGTCGCGCGCAGGCCCGGAGGAGCACGCCGAGTGACACGGGATACGGCCGCCGAACGGCCGGTCATGGCGATCGAGATGCCCGAGGAGCCGACGCAGGCGCTGCGATTCGGCAAGGCCCGGACCGCACGGTCGGCGACCCTGCTGGAGGACTACGTCGAGCTGATCGCCGACCTGCTGGCAAACCACGGCGAGGCCCGCGCGACCGACGTCGCCAAGCGCCTCGGCGTCACCCATCCGACGGCGGTCAAGAGCATCGCCCGCCTGAAGCGGGAGGGCCTCGTCACCGCCCGTCCGTACCGCGGCATCTTCCTGACCGAGGCGGGCCACCTTCTCGCCGAGCGCGTGCGTGTCCGTCATCGGCTCATGGTCGAGTTGCTGCTCGCGGTCGGCGTCCCGGCGGAGGCTGCGGAGGCGGACGCGGAAGGGATGGAGCACCATGCGTCGGAGGCGACGCTCGCCGCCGTCACGCGCTTCCTCGCCCGCCGCAAGTAAGCAACCGTCCGTTGCGGCGGCGCAATCGAGGGGACGTGCGGACCTGCGGTTGACCGCAGGGTCCCGGCGCCGCAACCCGCCCGGCCTTCGGCCGCTTCTGCGCAGGCAGCAGCAGGAAACCCGCCATGATGGCCATCCGCATCCACCGCTTCGGCGGTCCTGACGTGCTCGCGATTGAGGACATCCCCGACCCGCGGCCGCAGGAGGGCGAGATCGTGATCGCTGTCGAGGCCGCGAGCGTCAATCCCGTGGACTACAAGATCCGCCAGGGTGGCTTCCTGCCCGAGGACAAGCTACCGATGACCCTCGGGCGCGACGTCAGCGGCACCATCGAGACGCTCGGGCCGGGGGTGCGCGGGCTGCGGCAGGGTGACGCCGTCTATGTCATGCTCAGCCCGGATCACGGCGGCTATGCCGAACGCGCGCTGGCCGCCGGCCCCGACGTGGCGCCCAGGCCCGCGCGGCTCGACGCCGCCGCCGCCGCCGCGGTGCCGCTCGCCGGCCTCACCGCTTGGCAGGGCCTGTTCGATCACGGTGGTCTGCGGCAGGGTCAGCGCGTGCTGATCCACGGTGCGGCAGGCGGCGTCGGCCACCTCGCGGTGCAGTTCGCCCGTGCCCGCGGCGCGGAGGTGTTCGCGACCGCCTCCGCCCGCGATCTCGATTTCGTCCATGGTCTCGGCGCCGCGACCGTCATCGACTACAAGGCGCAGCGGTTCGAGGACGTGGCGCACAACATCGACGTGGTGCTCGACCTGGTCGCGGGCGAGACCCAGACCCGCTCGTGGTCGGTGCTCAAGCCCGGCGGCATCATCGTCTCCAGCCTGCAGAAGCCGGACCAGGAGGCGGCGGCGAAGCATCGCGCGCGCGGCACCAACTTCCGCGCGCACCCGAGCGGGACGCAGCTCGTCGAGATCGGGCGTCTGATCGATGCCGGCGAGGTGCGGCCCGAGGTCAGCGCGACCCTGCTGCTCGCACAAGCCGCCGAGGCGCAGCGCCGTCTCGAGCACGATCACCCGCGCGGCAAGATCGTGCTCTTGGTGTGATCCGGGCGTCACGCCGAACGAGAGAGCGAGCGCCTGCAGCAGCCCCGGCAACCCCCGCGCCATCCGACCTCGCGTGTCGCCGGGCTGCAACACCGGCGCACGTTGCGCGTCGATAACCGTGCGGCGATAGTGCGGCGCAAGGTCCGAGGAAGAACCATGTCGCCCCGCCGCCCTGTCCTTCTTGCCCCCGCGCTCCTTGGCGCGCTGCTGCTCGCCGTCGCCGGATGCAGCGAATCGAATAGTCTGGCGGCCACCTTTGGTCCGGCGCCGCACGTGCCGTTCCGGGGCGATCCGTATTGGTACGACGGCAGCTATCAGGGCCGCGCGAGGCTGGTCCATGCGACCATCCCAAACTGCCCGCCGACCCGCTATGGCGTCCTGGAGGTCGGCGACGCGACGCTCGTATTCGCCTATGCGCCGGACCTGATCTTCACCGTCCCCGTGACCGCCGACGGCACCCTCTCGAGCACGGGGGGTCCCGCCAAGCTGGAGGGGAAGATCGTCGGGCGGCATCTGGATATGACGGTTGCGACCACGGCGTGCCAGACAAGGTTCGACATGAACATGGTCTGGAACCGCGGCTGACGTCCGGCCTGGGCGGATTTCCGCCTACGGGAACGCCGATTGGGCATCCCGCATCGCCGGAAACCTGCTATTCAGATGCCCTAATGTGCGTGCCGCGATCGGAGCCGCGATGATCGAGCCTGACCAGAAGGGCGCGCTCCCGAGCGCGCCGGGCGCTCCGGAGCGGCGCATCGCCGTCAGTTTCCGCAAATCCTACGCGCGGCGGATGCGCGAAGGCTTCATGGACCGCTATCTCTCGGGCGCGCACATCCTCGACGTCGGCTTCCGCGGCGGCGACCCCGACGCGGTGCCGATCACCGAGACCGCGATCGGCGTCGAGCTGGACTACCCGGGCTATGACGGCACCCACCTGCCGTTCCCCGACGAGAGCCAGGACGCGGTGCTGGCCGCGCATGTGCTGGAGCATGTGCCGAACTGGCGCGCGGTGCTGGCCGACTGGCACCGCGTGCTGCGGATCGGCGGCTACCTCGTCATCATGGTGCCGCACCGGCATTTGTTCGAGCGCCGGCCCGACCTGCCCTCGGTCTGGAACGGCGATCACAAGCGCTTCTTCACGCCCGCCTCGCTGCTCGCCGAGATCGAGGCGGCGCTGCCTGTCAACGGCTACCGCGTCCGCCATCTCGTGGACAACGACATCAGCTTCCGCTACCAGGACCCGCCGAGCGCGCCGCCTGCCGGCAATTTTGAGATCGAACTCGTCATCCAGCGGATCGCGCGCCCAGACTGGGCCGACCGGCTGCACTACTCGCCCGAAGTGCAGCGCCTGGTCGATTGCATGGACGCCCTGATCTACGCCGCCGTCGCGGCGGGACTGCGCGACCCGGAGCGCGGCAGCGCGATGTTGCCGGGGCTGGTGCCGACGACGCTGTATGTCCCCCCCTACCACCGGCTGCGCCAGCGGTTCGTGTTCGACGGCGCGCCCGAACTCGACGGCGTGTGCGTCGACGACGCCGCCTTGCGCGCCGCGATCCGGCCGCTGCTTTCCGCCTTCCGGGTGGACGAGGCGTTCTATCGCGCGACCTACCCCGACCTGAAACGGGCGCAGGACGCGGGTAAGCTCCACGATCTCGCGACGCACTGGCGCAACAACGGCTATTTCGACGGCAGACTGGGCGCACCGCTGGGGCTGGAATAGTCGCCGCCGGGCGCCTGCCGTGAGCCTCGCCTGCATCCGCACCTTCGCCTTCAGCGGCATCGAGGCGGTGCCGGTGGAAGTACAGGTCCAGATCGCGCCCGGCCTGCCGGCCTTCTTGGTCGTGGGCCTGCCCGACAAGGCGGTGGGCGAGGCGCGCGAGAGGGTGCGCGCCGCGCTCACTGCGATGGGCCTGTCGCTGCCGTCGCGGCGGGTCATCATCAATCTGGCGCCCGCCGATCTGCTCAAGGAGGGCAGCCATTTCGACCTGCCGATGGCGCTCGCCGTGCTGGCCGCGATGGATGTCGTCTCGCGCGAAGACGTGGCGGGGTTCGCGGCCCTGGGCGAGCTGTCGCTGGACGGCACGCTCAGCCCGGTCGCCGGCATCCTGCCCGCGGCGATCGGCGCCTCGGCGGACGACCTGGGCCTGATCTGCCCCGCAGCCCAGGGCGGCGAGGCAGCCTGGGCCGGGCGGATCGAGGTGCTGGCGCCGGCCGACCTGCTCGGGCTCATCAACCATTTCCGCGGCAACCAGGTGCTCAGCCCGCCCGAGCCCGCGATCGGCGCCGCGGCCGCGGCCGGCCCGGACCTCGTCGAGGTGAAGGGGAT
>DATAYA010000170.1:0-11672 GCA_036272815.1 Acetobacteraceae bacterium | reverse complement strand
CCGATGTCCGGCGTCACCGACCTGCCGTTTCGCCGCCTGGCGCGGCGGATGGGGGCGGGGATGGTGGTCTCGGAGATGATCGCCTCCTGGGCCATGGTGCGGGAGAACCGCAACACGCTGCGCATGGCCGAGGTCGAGGGTGCGGGCGGTCCGAGTGCCGTGCAGCTCGCCGGCTGCGAGCCGGACGCGATGGCGGAGGCGGCGCGGATCGCGGTCGGGCTCGGCGCCGACCTGATCGACATCAATTTCGGCTGCCCGGTGAAGAAGGTCGCGGTCGGACAGTCCGCCGGCTCGGCGCTGATGCGTGACGAGGCGCTCGCCGGGCGGCTGCTGGAGGCGACGGTGCGCGCGGTCGCGGTGCCGGTGACGCTGAAGATGCGCATGGGCTGGGACCACGGCAGCCTCAATGCGCCGCGTCTCGCCGCCATCGCCGAGACGGCCGGCATCCGCATGGTCACCATCCATGGCCGCACCCGTCAGCAATTCTACGAAGGCAGCGCCGACTGGGATTTCATCGCACGGGTGAAGCAGGCGGTGCGCATCCCGGTGCTCGCGAACGGCGACATCACGACGATCGAAGAAGCGACGGAGGCGCGCCAGCGGTCCGGCGCGGACGGCGTGATGATCGGCCGCGGCGCCTGCGGCCGGCCCTGGTTCCTCGCCGAAGCGGCGGCGGCGCTGGCCGGGCGCGCGGTACCCGAGCCACCCTCGCTGGCGGCGCAGCTCGCGGTGCTGCTGGAGCATTACGAGGCGCTGCTGCTGCATTACGGCACCGATGCCGGCGTGCGGCTCGCACGCAAGCATGTCGGCTGGTACTCGCGCGGCCTGCCCGGCTCGGCGGAGTTCCGCGCCGCCGTGATGCGCGTCCCCGAGCCCGGTGCCGCGATCCACCTGATCCGCGCGTTCTATGCGCCGCTGATCGAGCGCGAGCAGTCGACGCCGCATTTGCGTCTCGCCGCGTGAGCCGCGTCCTCGCCCGGCTCGCGCGGCCGCGCGCCGCCGCGGCGTCCGATGCGGTGGCGATGCTCGCGACCCTGCCGATGCCGGTCGTGCTGCTCGACGCCGACGATCGTTTCCGCTTCGCCAATCAGGCGGCCGAGCACTTCCTCGGCGTCTCGCTGCAGCAGCTCGTCCAGATGCGGCTCTCCGATCTGGTGCCGCAAGACAGCCCGATCTTCCTCCTGATCGGCCAGGCGCGGGGATCGGACGTCTCCATCGCCGACCACGACATGACGCTCGACAGCCCGCGCCTGCACAAGCGCGGCATCACCGTGCAGGCGACGCCGATGCCGGACGAGCCCGGCGCCTTGCTGCTGGTGCTGCAGGACGCCTCGGCGGTGCGCGCGCTGGACCGCCAGCTCACCTTCCGGGGTGCCGCGCGCAGCGTCACCGGAATGGCGGCGATGCTGGCGCACGAGGTGAAGAACCCGCTCTCCGGCATCCGTGGTGCTGCGCAGCTTCTGGAGGGCAGCGTCGCCGAGCCGGATCGCGAACTTGCCGTGCTGATCCGCGACGAGGCCGACCGCATCCACGCGCTGGTCGACCGGATGGAGATGTTCGGCGAGAAGCCGACCCTACGCCGGCCGGTCAACATCCATCGCGTGCTCGAACACGTCCGCCGCCTCGCCGCGACCGGCTTCGCGAGTTCCATGCGCATCAACGAAGTGTACGACCCGAGCCTGCCGCCGGTCTGGGGCAACCGCGACCAGCTCGTGCAGGTGCTGCTCAACCTCGCCAAGAACGCCGCCGAGGCGATCGTCGATGCCCAGGCCGCCGGCACGGACGGCAGCGCGGGCGAGATCACGCTCGGCACCGCCTATCAGCACGGCGTCTGGATCGCGGTGCCCGGCTCGGCGCGGCGCGTGCATCTGCCGCTCGTGGTCACCGTGCGCGACAACGGGCGCGGCATCCCCGACGACATCCTGCCGCATCTCTTCGAGCCGTTCATCACCTCCAAGCCCTCCGGCAGCGGCCTCGGGCTGGCGCTGGTCGCCAAGATCGTCGGCGACCACGGCGGCCTGATCGAAGCGGACAGCCGGCCCGGCCGCACCGAGTTCCGCATCTTCCTCCCCGTTGCGGCCGAAGATGGGGTTGCGGCCGAGGATGGGGAGGCGGAATGACGCACCCGCAGACGATCCTCGTCGCCGACGACGACCGCTCGATCCGCACGGTGCTGACGCAGGCGCTCGGCCGCGCCGGCTATCAGGTGCGCTGCACGTCGAACGCCGCGACGCTGTGGCGCTGGGTGGAGGACGGCGAGGGCGACCTCGTCATCACCGATGTCGTCATGCCCGACGAGAACGGGCTCGATCTCGTGCCGCGTATGAAGCGGGCGCGGCCGGAACTGCGCGTCGTGGTGATGAGCGCGCAATCGACGCTGATGACGGCGGTGAAGGCGGCGCAGCGCGGCGCGTTCGAGTATCTGCCGAAACCCTTCGACCTCCGGGAACTGCTCGACGTGGTCGGCCGGGCGCTCGCCGCCCCGGCGCCGCCCGCCTCGGCCGCGGCGCCGCATGATGCCGACGAGACGTTGCCGCTGATCGGCCGCAGCCCGGCGATGCAGGAGATCTACCGGACCATCGCGCGGCTCACGACGGCCGACCTCACCGTGATGATCAACGGCGAATCCGGCACCGGCAAGGAACTGGTGGCGCGCGCGCTGCACGATTACGGCCGCCGCCGCGCCGGTCCCTTCGTCGCGATCAACATGGCCGCGATCCCGCGCGAGCTGATCGAGAGCGAATTGTTCGGCCACGAGCGCGGCGCCTTCACCGGTGCCACCAACCGCAGCCAGGGCCGCTTCGAGCAGGCCGCCGGCGGCACGCTGTTCCTTGACGAGATCGGCGACATGCCGCCCGAGGCGCAGACACGGCTGCTCCGCGTGCTGCAGGAAGGCGAGTTCACCAGCGTCGGCGGCCGGCAGTCGATCCGGGCCAACGTGCGGATCATCGCGGCCACCCACCGCGACCTGCGGCTCGCGATAGCGCAAGGCAGCTTTCGCGAGGATCTCTTCTACCGCCTGAACGTCGTGCCGATCCGGCTGCCGCCGCTGCGCGAGCGGCTCGACGACATTGCCGTCCTCGCCCGGCATTTCCTGGAGCGCGCGCATGCCGACGGGCTGGCCTCGAAGTCGCTCGACGAGGCGGCGCTGGTGCGGCTGCGGGCGCATCGCTGGCCGGGCAACGTCCGCGAACTCGAGAACCTGATGCGCAGGCTTGCGGCGCTCTATCCGCAGGAGGCGATCAGCGCCGAGGTGATCGAGGCCGAGCTTGCCGAGGCGACGGCACCGGCAGCCCCCGGCACGCCCGCCGCCGCATCCGGCCCCGAGCCGCTTTCCGCCGCCGTGGAGCG
Source organism: Acetobacteraceae bacterium (assembly GCA_036272815.1). Classification (GTDB taxonomy): domain Bacteria; phylum Pseudomonadota; class Alphaproteobacteria; order Acetobacterales; family Acetobacteraceae; genus DATAYA01. The sequence continues at coordinate 8,321 of DATAYA010000170.1, read as the reverse complement.
GCACATCCGCCAGTTCCTCGCCGCCTCGAACGACGGGATGCCGATGCACGACATCTACGACCGCGTGATCGCCGAGGTGGAGCGGCCGCTGATCCAGCTCACGCTGTCGGCCACGCGCGGCAACCAGATCAAGGCGGCGGCGATGCTGGGCCTGAACCGGAACACGCTGCGCAAGAAGCTGCGCGACCTGGAGATCCCGGTGGTGCGCGGGATCAACTAGGCAATTAATACCAACCGCCCTGCGCACTGATCCTTCCTGTCATGGCCGACCCGTGGGCCGGGCATGAGGGGGGGCGTGCGAGGAGTCATTCCATCGCGCGCTTGGTATAAACCCGATCGATCCGGACCTGAACCGGCGCTGCTGCCGCGGCATCGGCACCTATGCTGAGTGCCGATGGAATGACGGTGTTTCTGGCCGATTTGCCCGGGCTCAAGCATCCAGTTGCCACGTGTACCGTTCTCGTCACGCCGAATCTCATTCGGAGGACGCGCTCCCAGGTGTTGATCGAAAACTGGCCACGCACGCCGCCGATCGCAGCCTTCAGTCTTTCGATCTGCGACAGTGCGGCGTCGTAGACCGCTGCATTCTGACCCAGCAGGTCCGCGATCTTCGCAACATTCGATACCCCGACGTGGCGGTCAGCCCAGTCCTGCCCGCCACGCCAATTCTTGCGGAAAGTGCCAATTGTGTCGCGCGGCCTCTCGCTTGAGGGCATAGAACGCCGTCTCGATGGCGGTCAGGTACTGGGCCAACGATTCCAGGATCGAGGTCTTGCGCCTTGCCGCGCCCTGCTGACTAGCCCCGTGCCGGCGGAAGCGGAGCCGGAGGTGGCGGAGCCGGCGCCGGCGGCGGCGGGGCCGCTTCGACCGGTTGCGCCGGCGGCGGGGCGGGCTGCTGCTGACCACACGCCGCAAGGAACACCACGGGAACTACGGCGGCAACCATTGCCGCATTACGGAACAGCCTGCGGCCGGCCACTGTTTCGGAAACGCCGAACATCCGTTCCTCCCTGGTTGAAACGCTCGTAGATGGGTATGATCTAAGGACAATTCTCGGTAAAGAGTCAAACTACTAATTGCGTGGGTTGGCACAGGTCGAGGGGTGGCATCGTGCGTGCACCGTGGCACAAGGTCGACTTTGGTCGCCGAAAACCATCGACTTCCGCTCGAGCGCAAGTTTCCCGGCGCGCGGCAATCGCGGGCGGCACGATCGCTCTCGCCGCAGCATGCGCGCTTGCGGCGTGCAGTGCGGATCCGGAGCGCGATGCAGTCTCCGTGCTGGAGCTGCATACCAACACTGAACTCGCCAACCGGATCGACGGCGCGCCTCCGTTGGTCATCGCCGGTGAGCGGCTGAATGTCGGGTTGCTACGGCGCTTCTACGCGCACCATGGCTTCGAACCAGTATGGACGACCCGGCAAGCGCAAGAGAATTCACTGGTGGACGCCGTGTTGCGCGCCGGCGATCAAGGTCTCGACCCCGAGCTGTTTCACGCGACCCTGCTGCAGCAGAGAGCGACGTTGCCGCCGCTTGACCGCGAATTGTTGCTGTCGGACGCCTTCCTGTCGTACGCCGACGCGCTGGCCCGCGGCGCCGTGCCGGTTGAGCGCCGAGGAGATGACGAGACCCTGACGCCTGGGCCGATCGATGTGGCCGCGACACTCGATGCCGCTATCGGCAGCCCCGATCCGGCGGCCGTGATCGAGGCGCTGGCGCCGACGACGCCGACCTACCGGGCGTTGCGCGAGGCTTTGCAGAGGTATCGCTCGGGCGCCCTGGCCGGCGAGGAGGCCACGACGAACCGCTTGCGCACGATCGAGGTCAACCTTGAACGCCAACGCTGGCTGCCGCGGCCGCTGCCGGCGGACCGCGTCTGGGTCAACGTTGCCGACGAACGAGTGGTACTTTATCGCGCCGATCAGCCGGTTTTCTCGACGCGGGTCGTTGTCGGCCAAGATGTCGAGCGTAATCAGAGCCCGGAGTTCCGCGCCATGATGGACGGAATTGTGTTCAACCCTCCATGGGTCATCCCGGGCGACATCACTGCGAGGGAGATCCTGCCGAAGCTCAGTCACGACCCAAATTATTTGACGCGGAATAACATGGTCATGCTGCCCAACGGCGAGCTGGAGCAGCGGGCGGGACCCGACGCAGGGCTCGGACTGATCATGTTCTACATGCCCAACCGGTTCGACGTTTACCTGCACGACACCCCGAATAAGTATGTCTTCAGCCGCGATGACCGCCGCATCAGCCATGGATGCATCCGAGTACAGGATCCGCGCCAATTGGGCGCCCTGCTGATGCAGGAACCGATCGACACGATTAATCAAGCGATCGCGACGGGCAGCACGAGCCAAAATAATCTGCCGGCGCCCGTGCCGGTATTCGTGGTCTACCAGACCGCGTTTGTCGATACTGAGGGTACGTTGCAATTTTGCCCGGATTTCTATAACCGCGACGCCGCGATCTGGCAACAGCTGCAGAGGCGCCGCCAAGGGCAAGATCGCGTGGCGCAGGCGGATAATCGCCCGACATCGCCCACGCCCTTCTAGCGGTTGAAATCTGACACTTGGTACCCGGTGCGAAGGTGTCGCTCAGATGGAGAGGAGACAGTCGCGAATGTCGAAAATCAGCACCTGCCTCTGGTTCGGGAAAGATGCGGAGGCCGCCGTCCGCTTCTATGTCTCCGTCGTGCCCGGCTCGAGCATCGAGACCATCCTGCACTCCCCGGGGGCGTGGCCCGGCGGCGAAGCGGGCGACGTGATCCTGCTGGCCTTCACCCTCGGCGGTCAGAGCTTCCAAGCGTTGAACGGCGGCGCGCCAGCCAGCTATGGAACTGCCGCTTCGATCTCGGTGGAGTGCTCCGACCAGGCGGAGGTGGATCGGCTGTGGGCCGCGCTCACCGCCGATGGCGGATCGGAAATCCAGTGCGGCTGGCTACGCGACCGGTGGGGCGTGCCTTGGCAAATCGTACCCGAGCGTCTGCCGCGTCTCCTGGCCGACCCGGATCGGGCCGTCTCGGGCCGCGTCTTCGCTGCCATGGGGAAGATGGTCAAGTTGGACATTGCCGCCCTCGAGCGTGCGGCCGCCGGATAACGCGGGCGCCGCCGCCCGCTACCGCACCACCCGCCTCGCGCCGCGCGGCTGAGGCCGCACGAACCGGACCAGCCCGGCAAGCCCGGTCGCCAGCACCACCGCACCGCACAGGCCCATCGCCGCCGCCTCCGGCACGTGCGCAAACAGCGCTGGTGCTGCCAGCATCGCGACCAGCGCGCCCGCACTGCTCGATGCGATCGAGGCGCGCACGGCGGCCGGCAGGTCGTCGCGATCGAGCCGCGTCTGCCGCAGCACCGCCACCGGGATGTCGTGCATCGGGCCGCCCGGCGCCCCGAGTGCCGCCCCCGCCGCCAGCACCGCGAGCAGCGCGCCACCCTCCAGCCCCGCCGCGATGCCGGCCGCCATCACCAGCATCCCCGCCCCCATCACCACGCCGCCGCTGAACAGCAGCCCCGCCGGCCGCTCCGGCAACGGCCGGCCGCCCACCACGAAGGTCGCCAGCAGGTTGGTGCAGCCATAGGCGGAGATCACCAGCCCATAGGCGCCGAGCCCGGCCCCGGCCGGCCCGAGCAGATGGTGCCGCGCCACCACCAGCGGCACGCCGAGGAAGAACGCCGCGGACCAGGCGCCGTTGAGGATGCCGCTGATCGCCAGCTCGAAGCCCAGCACCGGCTCGCGCCGCACCGCGCGGAAGCCGCGCAGCACCTCCGCGAGCGCGCCCCCCGCCGGCCCGGCGCGGCGCAGCGCCAGGGTCGGGTGCAGCCGGCCGATGCAAGTCAGGGCCGCCGCCGAGCCGAGGAAGCTCGCCGCATCCAGCGTCAGGAAATGCACCGCCGGCACCACCGCCGCCAGCAGCGCCACGATCCCCGGCCCGAGCAGGCGCGCGATGCGGTCGGTCGCGTCGAACAGTCCGTTGGCGGCCGGCAGCTCGGCCGGCGTCGGCACCAGCGCCGGCAGCATCGCCTGCAAGGCCGGGCGGAAGACCGCCTGCCCGGCCGCGACCACCAGCACCGCCGCGACCAGGGGTGCGGCAGAGACGTGCCCGAGCGCCAGCCATGGCACCACCACCGCCGTCAGCGCCGCCGCGCGCACCAGATCGGCGGCCAGCATCGCGCGGCGCTGCTCGAACCCGTCCACCCAGCGCCCGGCGACCAGCGCCACCAGCAGCGTCGTCCCCGCACCGAGTGCCGTCAGGTAGCCCGCCGCAGACCCGAGCACGCCGACCGCGATCCAGGACAGCGCGATGAGATAGAGATAATCACCCACCGCCGAGAGGGCGAGGCCGCTCCACAGCAGGGCGACCGCGCGATGGCCCAGGGGCGCGAGGAGCGGTGCCAGGAGGCGGGTCATGCCGCGACCGGACCAGATCGGCGTGCGGCGGTCAACGCAGGCGAATGGATGGTCGGGCGTTCAGTCCGGCCGCCGCCGCTCCCACCCGGCCACCGGAATGCGCGGCAGCTCGAAGCGGTCGCGGGTGCGCGCATACCAGCCGCCGCCATGCATGCGGCCGACGAGGTCGAGCTTCGGCGTGTCGATGTAGCAGCGCGCCGCATCCAGCACGCAGTCGTCGCGGATATGGGCGGCGAGCACGCGGCCGATCACCAGCGAGCGGTCGGCGGCGAAATCCATCATCGCGAAACGCTCGCACTCGAACGCAACCGGGCTCTCGGCGATGCGCGGCGGGCGGACATGGGTGGACGCCGTCGCCGTGAGCCCGGCCTCGGCGAGTTCGTCGACCTCGGGGCCGAACTCGATCGCGGTCACGACCATCGCCTCGGCGGTCGCGGCGGAGACGAGGTTGACGACGAACTGCCCGGTGCGGCGGATGTTGTTGCCGGTGTCCTTGGCGTCGCCCGGCGCCCGGCCGCCGATGCCGATCACCAGGATCGGCGGCTCGCCGCCCATGACGTTGAAGAACGAGAAGGGGGCGGCGTTGAGCCGGCCTTCGGGATCGAGGCTGGTCACCCACGCGATCGGCCGCGGCACGACGGTCGCGACCATCAGCTTGTAGCGCTCCGGCTCGGAGAGCGACGCAAAATCGAACAGCATGGGGGAGGGCTCCTCGGTCGCGGCGAGCGATAGGCAGGCGCGTCGGCGCTGTCCAGGGCCGGTAACGGCCGAGGACGCTCCCCGACGAAAATGGAGGTGACTGAACTATGGAGAAGTCATTTGTACTGATCGTTCTCTTGTTCGCAGCGCTCGCGACCGGTGGACTGATCGTCAACTGGATCGGGTTAGGACGCGCGATGTCCCGGCTTTCGGTTTCTACCTATATCGAATTCCATCAGAATACCAATCGCACTTTTGATCCGTATATGCCGATCGTGGTTGTCGGGGCTCTGGCAGGAGGTGTCGCCCTTGCTCTGATGTATGGTATCGATTCCATTGCCGGACAACTCGCCGCAGCGGGTGCAGTCTGCTACGCGCTCGTAATCATAATTGGCGTCCCCACATGTGTCCGCATTAACCATCAAATCGCGTCCTGGTCTATTCAGAATCCACCGCGCGAATGGGCCCAAATTCGCGCGCGATGGATAAGGTTCAACGTCATTCGAACTTTATTCTCCGTTCCCGCATTTGCCGTCTACGTTCTTGCCGCACTGTCAAACGGCAGTCGCTAACTCTTTCAGCCGCTCCGCCAGGTCGGAGTAGGTCAGGCCGGCGCCGAAGGATGTCGCGGCTGGAAATATCTTAACCAGGCCGCGTCAGACTGCTCCGACATTGCAGGAGCGGGCCATGCGCCTCGGTCGCCGCGTCACCATCGGCCGCAAGCTCGCAGCTTTCGTGTGCGTGCTGCTGGCGTTGCTCGGCATCCTGGCCGGGGGCGTGCTCTCCGGGCTCGACCGGGTGCAGTCGCTGGATGCGAAGGCCGCGACCGCTGCCGCCGCCCTGCGGACGCTGGAGCGCGGGCGCGGCGCGCTCGACGCGATGGGGGCCGCGGAGGCGCTGGTGGCGTTGCAGCAGACGCCGGGGCAGGTCGCGCGGACCGAGGCCGATCTCGCTCGCCTGGAGAAGCGCGCCGATGCCGCGCTGCTCGGGCAGGTCGCGCAACAGACCGATCCCGCCGCCGCAGCCTCGCTTCGCCACGCGGCGGCCGCGATCCGCGCCGACGCGGCGGCGATCAAGACGCTGGCGCACGCGCGCCTGGCCCTGCTCGACCTGCGCGACCGCGTGCTGCTGTCCGCCTTGCCGCACTTCGCCGAGACGGTGCACGAGACGGTGAACGAGCTGGACATGGGCTCGATGCTGCCGGCCGCCGCGGCGGAGGAGGCGGCACGCCTGACGCACTACGCCGGCGCGGTCACCGACGGCGCGCAGGCGGCGCTGCGGTTCGTCAACACGCAGGATGCCGACGACAGCCAGGCCGCCACGGTGGGTGCCGCGATCGCCCGCGCGCTGCTGAGCGCCGCGACGCAGTCCACCCTGCCGGAGACCGCGCAATCCAACTTCGTCAGCATGACCCGGCACGGCGAGGCCGTGATGAAGCTCACGGCGGCGCTGGTCGCACGCACCGCCGCGTTGCAGGAGATGCTCCGTGGCGGCGTCCGCACGGCCGATGCCGCCGCGAGCCAGGCGCTCGGCACGGTGCAGCACGCATTCACCGCCCGCGCGCAGGCGGCCCGGGCACAGGCGGCCGCCCGCGCGCAGCGGACCCGGCGCAACCTGCTCGGCCTGTGCCTGCTGATCCTCGGTCTCACCATCGCCGCGGGCGTTCTGCTCGCACGCACCATTGCGCGGCCGATGCGCGCGATGACGCAGGCGCTCTGCTGCATGGCGGAGGGCGACACCTCGGCCGTGATCGGCCATCGCGGTCGCCGCGACGAGATCGGCGCGATGGCGACGGCGCTGGAGACGCTGCGCGGCGTCGTCGCGCACGCCTTCGTGCAGGGCCAGATGATCGAGCAGATGCCGGTCGGCGTGATGATGGCCGATCCGCGCGACGAACTCCGCATCGTCTACATCAACGCGGCCGTGCGCGAGATCATGGCCCCGGTCGAGAGCGTGCTGCCGGTGCCGGTCGCATCGCTGGTCGGCCAGCGCATCGACATCTTCGACCTCGGCACCGAGGACCAGCGCGACATCCTCGCCGATCCCGCCCGCCTGCCGCTGCGCGCCCGCATCCGTCTCGGCCGCGAGACGATGGACCTGCGCATCAGCGCCATCCACGACCGCGACGGCCGCTATCGCGGGCCGATGATCGCCTGGTCGCGCGCCACCGGCCAGGTCGAGCTTGCCGAGCGTTTCGAGAACTCGGTCGCCAGCATCGTGGGCAGCCTCGGCGGGTCCGCCGAGACGATGCGCAACACCGCCGCCGCGATGGACGGCAACGCCGCCGACAGCGTCCGGCGCGCCGCCGCGATGGCCGCCGCCGCCGGGCAGGCGAGTGCGAATGTCCGCGCCGTGGAGGACAACGCGACCGCGCTCGCCGCCTCGATCAGCGAGATCGCCCACCAGGTGAGCGAGAGCGCGCGGATGGCCTCGCAGGCGGTGACCGAGGCGCAGGCGACCGACACCTCGGTCGCCGGCCTCAACACCGCGGCCAGCCGCATCGGCGACGTCGTGCAACTGATCGGCGACATCGCCGCCCGCACCAACCTGCTGGCGCTGAATGCCACGATCGAGGCGGCCCGCGCGGGCGATGCCGGCCGCGGCTTCGCGGTCGTGGCGAGCGAGGTCAAGACGCTCGCGAGCCAGACCGCGCGCGCGACCGAGGAGGTCGCAAGCCAGATCGCCGCCATGCAGTCGGAGACCGGCCGTGCGGTCGGCGCGCTGCACGCGATCGGCGCCAGCATCAAGCGCCTCGACGAGATCGCCGCCTCGATCGCCGCCGCGGTGGAGGAGCAGGGTGCGGCCACGCGCGAGATCGCCCGCGCGGTGCAGCAGACCTCCGCCGGCACCGCGGAGGTTTCCGGCAACATCGGCGCGGTCAGCGACGCGATGCAGCGCACGCGCGCGCAATCGGGCGCGGTGCTGCAGGCGGCCGGGCTGCTCGCTGCGCAATCGGGGGCGCTGAAAGAGGGGGTCGACCGCTTCCTCACGGCGATGCGGGAGGCCGGGTGAACGCCAGAAATCCCCCGTCAAGCAGCGGCCGTCAATCACCTGCCGTCGATGACCTGCCGACCGGAAGCCACACCTCGAAGCGCGCGCCCTTCCCTTCGTGGCTCTCGATCAGCAGCAGCCCGCGATGGCGGTTGACGATGTGCTTGACGAGGGCGAGGCCGCGCCCGGTGCCCCCGGCGGCGCGGGAGCGGGCGGTGTC
>DATAYA010000169.1:0-12308 GCA_036272815.1 Acetobacteraceae bacterium | reverse complement strand
GGTTCTCGTTCGCGGCGCTGTGCGAAAGCCCGCTCGGCGCGGGCGACTACATCGCGGTCGCGACGCACTACCCGACGCTGCTGCTCGACGGCGTGCCGGTGTTTTCGGCGGAACGCGCCGAGCAGGCGCGGCGATTTGTGCGCCTGGTCGACACTCTGTACGACCACCGGGTCAAGCTGCTGGCCTCGGCAGCGGCGGAGCCGGACGCGCTATGGCCCGGCGCCATCGACCCTGCCTTCGCGCGAACCGTCTCGCGGCTGGTCGAGATGGGCCGCGCCGACTGGCTGGAACGACCGCATCTCACCTGAGAGGGTGCAGCGGGGTGCGGCGGCGCGCGCGAGGCGGTCGTTGATCGCGCGCCCGAGCCCCCGCTCCGGAACCTCCATCGTCGCGATGCCGCGGAGGCCGCGGCGGCGCCCTTCCTCGTCTAGCCAGCGCAGGCCGGCGAACAGGCGCTGCGCCGCTTCCAGCAGGTCGCCCCGCTCGCTGAGATTATAGGCCAGCGGCGCGGGCGCGGCCGGTCCGAACGCCAGCAGCGCCTCCTGCGGCCCGGCCGAGCGTGCCGCGAGCCGCACCGGCAGGCTCGGCGCGTAGTGCGAGGCGAGCTGGCCGGGGCCGCGCAGCACCGCGTCGCCGGGGCCGTGCGCCACCGTCCCGATCGCGGCCTCGATCGCCTCGGCCGGCAGGCCGCCGGGCCGCAGCAGGCGCGGCGGCCCGCCGGAGAGGTCGAGCACCGTCGACTCTACCCCGACCGCGCAGGGGCCCGCGTCCAGCACCGCGGCGATCCGGCCGTCCAGCCCGTCGAGCACATGCGCGGCCGTGGTCGGGCTGACCGCGCCGGAGCGGTTGGCCGACGGCGCCGCGACCGGCCGGCCGACCAGTGCCAGCAGCGCATGTGCCGCCGGGTGCTCCGGCACCCGCACGGCGAGCGTGTCCAGGCCGGCGGCGGCGAGTGCCGCGACGCGGCTGTCCGGGCGCCTCGGCAGCACCAACGTCAGCGGGCCGGGCCAGAACGCGTCGGCGAGGACGCGGGCGCGCTCGTCCGGCGCCACGTCACGCCAGGCTGCGTCAGGATCGGGATAATGTGCGATCAGCGGGTTGAAGCGCGGGCGATCCTTGGCGGCGAAGACGGCGGCGACGGCACGGGCGTCGGTCGCGTCGGCGCCAAGGCCGTAGACAGTCTCGGTCGGAAAGGCGACCAGTGCGCCCGCACGCAGCAGTACCGCCGCCCGCGCGAGGCCGGAGGCGTCCGGTGCGAGGCGCTCGGTCCCGCTCACCCCGCGCGCGGTCCCGGGCGCCGACCAGTCGCAAAAAAGAAAGGGTTTTCCCAGCCGGGCTTGCCGTAGGCCAGTGGTGCGCCGTCTTCCGTGCGAACCGCGCCGCCGGCTGCCTCCAGCACCGCCTGCCCCGCCGCCGTGTCCCATTCCATCGTCCGGCCGAAGCGCGGGTAGAGGTCGGCGGCCCCTTCCGCGAGCCGGCAGAACTTGACCGACGAGCCGACATTGCCGATCGAGGCGACCGGCTGGCCGGCGAGGTGCTCCGCCAGCGCCGGCAGGTTCGCATGGCTGCGGGAGGCGAGCACGGCCAGACCGTCGGTCGGCGGCAGCCGGGCGGCGATCGGCCGCGTGCCGTCCGCGTCCGTCCGCGATGCGCCTGCGCCCACGCGGCCGCGATAGAGCGCGTCCTGCGCCGGCACGCCGACGACGCCGAGCACCGGGCGCCCGTCGCGCAGGAGGGCGATGTTGACGGTGAAATCATCCCGGCCGGCGGCGAATTCCTTAGTGCCGTCGAGCGGGTCGACCAGCCAGAAGGTTTCCGCCCGCGCGACAACGTGTCCCGCCGCCATTTCCTCTTCCGCGACCACGGGCACGTCGGGTGCCGCCGCGCGCAGGCCGCGCAGGATCAGCGCCTCGGCGGCGTGGTCGGCCTCGGTGACAGGGGAGGCGTCGGGCTTGCGCTCGGTGGTGAAGCCGCGCGCGCGGATGGCGAGGATCACGGCGCCAGCCTCGCGGGCGAGGTCGGCGGCCAGCGCGAGCAGGGCGTCGTCGGTCATGCGGTGTGCTTTAGGTCTCCGCGAGGAGAAGGCAAGGGGCTGCGCCCCTCGGCCCAACGAAAGGCGGAACTATTGAAATCCTTTGAGTTTGGTTTGCGTGGGATCGGCAGGATCTGACGCGCGGCCGGGGGTTGCCTGCCGCAGTCCGGCATGGGAGCCATGCGGATGAACGCTGCACGCTGCAAATGGCGGCCCGGCAATGCCGGATGACGGACCGGGCCGTGATCTCGCGGATCGCGCCGACATCGACCTGCCGCCGATCGGGCCCACACCGAACGCCCGTGCGCTCCGCTTCGCCAAGGCGACCGGCGTGGGTCTGCTGCTCCTCGTCGTGCTGGCGTGGCTGAACCGCGGCGACCTCCCCGGCGTGCGCGATGCGATCCGTGAGACCCCTGCCGCGCTTGGTATCTCGGCGGTGGTCCATCTGGCTCAGATCCTGGCGACCGCACTGGCCTGGCGCTCTCTGATCGGCCGCGAACGGCGGCCGGGCATATCGCTGATGGTGCGGCTGCGATGGTATCGGGAGGGTTTCGATTCGCTGTTGCCGGCCGGCGCCCTGCTCGGACAGGCGCTCGCGGCGCGCCTGCTGATGCGCCACCGCCTGCCAGCGCGCATCGCCGCCGCGACGGCCACGGTCGATATGACGGTCGAGGCGACGACGCAGCTTTTGTTTACTCTGGCCGGGATCGGCCTGCTGCTGGCCATGCGGGGCAGCCATGGCCTGGCGGATGCGCTGGCGGCGAGCGTGGCGCTCGGGTCGCTGGCGGTCGCGACCATGGTGCTGGTGCAGCGCCGCCTGCCGCTCGCCCGCCTGCGCTCCCTGCTGCGGCCATTGACCCGACGCTGGTCGGCCGCCGCGATCGACCGGATCGACGAGGTGCAGCAGGCAATCCGACAACTCCACACGCAGCCGCGCACGTTGCTGGTTGCCGCGCTCTGCCATACGACCTCATGGGTGCTCGGGTCGCTGGAGATCGCGGGCGTCCTGCACCTGCTGGGCCACGATGTCAGTCTCGCGGACGGCGTCATAATCGAGAGCCTTGCCCAGGCGCTGCGCACGGTGGGCTTCGTGGTGCCGGGCGCGGTAGGCATCCAGGAAGGTGCGATCATCGGCGCTTGCGCGCTGGTGGGCGTACCACCCGAGCCGGCGCTGGTCGTGGCGCTGGTCCGGCGGGTGCGGGGATTGTTGTTCGGGTTCCCGGTGTTGCTGGTGTACCGGCACGGAGAACGAGGAGAGATCAAATGAGCGCCTTCGGTTCGGGCTTCGGCGACGTGATGCGGCTGATTGCCCGCGGCGGTCCGGCGGTGTGCAACGTCTCGGTCACCAACGTCTGCAACGCGACCTGCGACTTCTGCAACTACGCGCACGACAAGGGCTTCGTCACCGACCGGCGCTGGATGGACGCGGACCGGCTGGAGGCGGCGCTCGCCATCCTGCGCGAGCGTGCCGACGTCCGCTACGTCACCTTCATGGGCGGCGAGCCGCTGCTGCACCCGCGCATCGCCGAGATGGCCGCGACCGCGCTGCGGCTCGGGATGCAACCGACGCTGGTGACCAACGGCTGGCAGCTACCGGACAAGCTCGACCGGCTCGCGGAGGCCGGCATCAAGACGGTGTTCACCTCGATCGACGCCGCCGACGCCGCCGTGCATGAGCGCAACCGCGGCCTGAAGGGCGTCTGCGCGCGCATAGCCGAGGCCAATCGGCGGATGCCGGCACTCGGGATGCTGCCAATCGCCTCGGTGACGATGAGCAAGCTGGTCGACGACTACGAGGCGCTCGGCCGTTTCCTGGTGGAACTCGGCTTCGCCGCGGTGACGTTCTCGTACCCGAGGCAGGCGGCGCTCGGCTCGTCCTCGTTGGCGTGGTCGGCGGAGAGCGATTTGGTCGACCTGACGCCGGAGCGTCTGCTCGTCGCCTTCGAGCAGGTCAACGCACTGCGGCAGACCCTCCCGGTGCATAACCCGCGCGCGTCGGTTGCCGACATGCAGCGCCGGCTGCGCGGCGAGGCCGAGCGATTCGCCTGCTTCGGCGGCTACAAGTATTTCTACATGGACTGGACCTACGACCTCTGGCGGTGCGAGGCCTGGGATCGCCCGATCTGCCCGGTATGGGAGTTCGACGCGTCCCGGACCGTGCGCGACGGTTGCCAAGCCTGCACCACCGATTGCTACCGCGACGCGAGCGTGATGCTGCACTTCGCGGTCTCGCTTGGGGACGCGGCCGAGGGGGTGCGGCACGGCCGCCCCGGTGCCATTCTCTCGGCGCTGGCCGACCGCCGCAACTTCGCGGCCCTGGGCGCCATCCTGGAGAACGGCTCGCGGCTGACACGGCTGGCGGCCCGGCGGAAGGTCGCCGTATCCGCCTGAACGGACAGGCCCGGGCGACTTCCTTCAACCCTGGCAAAGCCTCCGCCGGCTGCTACAGTCCGACCCCCAGCCCGCACGGAGACGCAGCCCGCCATGATCGAGATCGCCTTCGCCCCCGCCAAGTTGCCCACCAGCGGCGCGCTTGCCCTGCTGATCGCCGAGGGGGCCGCCCCGTCGGGGCTGTGGGCGGCGGCGGACAAGGCCACCGGCGGCGGCATCATGCGTGCGCTGGAGGCGGCGCGGTTCACTGGCGCCAAAGGCAAGTCCGCGACCATTTTGGCTCCCGGCGGCGGGCTGTCGCGGGTCGTTGCGGTCGGGCTCGGCAAACCGGAAGACCTCACGTCGCACGCGGTCGAGGAAGCCGGCGGCCGGGCCGCGACCGCGCTGGCGCAGGACGGGACCGCGGCGTTGGCCGCCGACAGCCTGGACGCCGCGCAGGCGGCCGCCGCGGCGCTCGGGGCCAGTCTCGCGCGCTACCGTTTCGACCGCTACCGCACGAAGGAGGCGGAGGAGGACAAGCCGAAGCTGGCCCGGCTTTCGGTGCTTGCGGCCGACCTGGCCGCGGCAGAGGCGGCGTGGCGTCGCGGGCGTGCCGTCGCGGAGGGGGTCGCGATTGCGCGCGACCTGGTGAGCGAGCCGGCCAACGTGCTCTTCCCCGCCGAGATGGCACGCCGCTGCCAGGAGCTGACCCGGCTCGGCCTGGAGGTCGAGGTGATGGAGCCGAAGGAGCTGGAGGCGCTCGGCTTCGGCGCCCTCCTCGGCGTCGCGATGGGCAGCGCCCGCGAGGCACGGATGGTGGTGATGCGCTGGCGCGGACCCGGCGCCTCGGGCACGCCGCTCGCCTTCGTCGGCAAGGGCGTCACCTTCGACACCGGCGGCATCAGCATCAAGCCCGCCGGCGGCATGGAGGACATGAAATGGGACATGGCCGGCTCGGCCGCGGTGGTCGGGCTGATGGCAGCGCTCGCCGGGCGGCGCGCGGCGGTCGATGCGGTCGGCATCGTGGGACTGGTCGAGAACATGCCCTCCGCGACGGCGCAGCGGCCGGGTGATGTGGTGCGCACTCATTCCGGCCAGACCGTCGAGGTCATCAACACCGATGCCGAAGGGCGGCTGGTGCTGGCCGATCTGCTGTCCTATTGCCGGGAGCGGTTCAAGCCGCGCTTCATGGTCGACCTCGCGACGTTAACGGGGGCGATCATCATCAGCCTCGGCCACGAGCACGCCGGCCTGTTCTGCAATGACGACGCGCTCGCGGAGCGGCTGCTGAAGGCCGGGCGCGCGTCGGGCGAGAAGCTATGGCGGATGCCGCTCGACGAGGGTTACGACAAGCTCATCAAGTCCGACATCGCCGACATGAAGAACGTCGGCGGCCGGCCGGGCGGCGCCATCACCGCGGCGCAGTTCCTTGCCCGCTTCGTGGGTGACTGCCCGTGGGCGCATCTCGACATCGCGGGGATGGCCTGGGCGACCAAGGACGCGCCCGTGACGCCCAAGGGCGCGACCGCCTTCGGCGTGCGGCTGCTCGACCGGATGGTGGCGGATGCCTACGAAGGCAGCGCGGGCGAGGGCGGCGCCGCCTGAGCGAGATCGGATTCTACCACCTGACCCGCAGCGGTGCGGACGCGGCCCTGCCGGCGCTGCTCGGCCGCACGCTGGCGACGGGCGAGCGCGCACTGGTGCTCTGCGGCACCGAGGAGCGGGTGGCGGCGCTGGATGCGGCGCTGTGGCTTTGCGCGGAGCCGGACTGGCTGCCGCATGGCTCTGCGCGCACCGGAGAGGCGGATTTGCAGCCGATCTGGCTGGCGGCGGAGGACGGGCCGGCGCCGAACGGGGCGCGCTTCCTGTTTCTGATCGATGGCGCGCGGAGCGCCGGGCTGGCGGCGTTCGCGCGGGTGTTCGACCTGTTCGATGGCCGCGACGCGGAGGCGGTCGCCGCGGCGCGCGTGCGCTGGACGGAGGCGAAGTCGGCGGGGCACGGGCTGACCTATTGGCAGCAAGCCGCCCGCGGCTGGGAGAAGAAAGCTTAGGCCGGCCTTGTGGTACTGCCAGATGGCGCAGCGAGCGCGGCTGCCTCGCGCACGAGTTGCTCTGCCGTCGTGTGGCCGAGGCCGAGTGCGGCGGCTACTGCGGGATGCGCGACGGTGCCGGCATGCACGTTCAGGCCGCCACGCAGGCCGGCATCGTCGGCCATCGCCCGCGCCCAGCCCTGATCCGCGAGCACGAGCACGAAGGGAAGCGTCGCGTTGGTCAGGGCCAGCGTGCTGGTGCGCGCGACCGCCCCCGGCATGTTGGCGACGCAGTAGTGCACGACGCCGTCCACGACGAAGGTCGGATCCTGGTGCGTGGTCGGGCGGCTGGTCTCGAAGCAGCCGCCCTGGTCGATGCTGATATCGACCAGTACGCTGCCGCGCCGCATCCGCCCGAGCATCGCGCGCGTCACCAGCCGCGGCGCCGCCGCCCCCGGCACCAGAACGGCACCGATCACCAGGTCGGCTGCCAGCACATGCTGCTCCACCGCCTCGGCGGTCGCGAAGGCGGTCCGCAAGCGATCGCCGAAGCGCTCGTCGAGTTCGGTCAGTCGCGCGAGGGAACGGTCCAGCACGGTCACCTCGGCACCCAGCCCCGCCGCCATGCGGGCGGCGTTGGTGCCGGCGACACCGCCGCCGAGCACGGCCACCTTGCCCGGCAGCACGCCAGGCACGCCGCCCAGCAGCACGCCCGCGCCGCCCTGCGCTCGTTCCAGGCAGTGCGCGCCGACCTGCACGCTCATGCGTCCCGCAACCTCGCTCATCGGGGCCAGCAGCGGCAGCCGGCCGGCCGCATCGGTCACCGTCTCATAGGCGATGGCCGTACAGCCGGAGGCGAGCAGCGCTCTGGTCTGCTCCGGGTCGGGGGCCAGATGGAGGTAGGTGAACAGGATTTGCCCCGGTCGCAGCATCGCGATCTCGCCGGGCTGCGGCTCCTTGACCTTCACGATCATCTCGGCGTCGGCGAACACC
Organism: Acetobacteraceae bacterium; assembly: GCA_036272815.1. Lineage (GTDB taxonomy): Bacteria > Pseudomonadota > Alphaproteobacteria > Acetobacterales > Acetobacteraceae > DATAYA01. Next base: position 4,883 of record DATAYA010000169.1, on the reverse strand, counting down.
GCGGCGGCGTCGGCCGCGATCTCGGCACCGGCCTCGCGATAAGCCGCATCGGGGAAGCCGATCGCCGCCCCCGCGCCCGACTGCACCACGACCGCGTGCCCGTGTGCAACCAGCTCACGCGCGCCGGCCGGTGTCAGAGCGACGCGGAATTCGTTGTTCTTGATCTCGCGCGGACAGCCGATGTGCATTGCCGCTCCGTCCTTTTTGCTGGTGCATCGAGCTGATTGGCCCATCGTGGTCCGACGCGCAACACCCGTCGGGCGGGCGTGTGGCAGGCGCTGAACGCAGGACGCGCGTCGGAGAAGCAGCTCGCCACTCTCGGCCGCCGTTGCGAACGGGCGATCACGGAACGGACGGCCGACCGGAACGCTCGGACGGCGCTCCGCCCGGTGCCGCGGCTCTGGCCTGCCGGTTGACGGCGCCCGCGCCGCGCCGACGTCGCGCGCCGCGTGTCCGCGGATCCAGCACGTCGCGTATCCAGTCGCCGATCAGATTCTCCGACAGCACCAGCAGCACCAGAGCCACGCCCGGCAGCACCGACGGCCACCATGCGCCACTGAACAGATACTGATACCCCTGGCTGACCCGCAGGCCGAGCGAGGGCGTCGTAACCGCGACGCCCAGCCCGAGGAACGAGAGCGAGGCTTCCGCCTCGACCGCGCGCGGAATGTCGACCGAGATCTGCACCAGAAGCGGTCCGAGCACGTTCGGCAGCAGGTGGCGGAACACGATCCGGCGCGACGACGCGCCCGCCAGCATCGCGGCGACGACGTAATCGCGCCCCCGTTCCGACAGCACGCTGGCGCGTACCAGCCGGGCATATTGCGCCCAGCCGGTGACGCCGATCACGGCGATCACCTTCCACAAGCCGCGGCCGCTCACCGCCAGCACCGCAAGCGCGATCAGCACCGACGGCAGCGAGAGCTGGATGTCGACCAGCCGCATCGCCACCGTGTCGAACCATCCGCCGCTGCGGTAGCCCGCAACCAGTCCGGCGATGCCGCCGATCACGACGCTGATCGCGACCGCCACGAAGCCGACCAGCAGACTGACGCGCAGGCCATAGAAGATGTTGGAGAGCACGTCACGCCCGAGCCCGTCGCTGCCGAGCGGATAGGACCAGTCGCCGCCCTGCATCCAGGCCGGCGGGTCGAGCCGCGAGAGCAGCGACTGCGCTTGCGGGTCGTGCGGCGAAATCCACGGTGCCAGGATCGCGACCGCCACCAGCAGTGCCAGCATCGCGATCGGGAGCCACGGCAGACCGCGCCCGCTAACGCGCATGCGCGACCCGCGGGTCGAAGACGCCGTAGAGCAGGTCCATGACCAGGTTGATCGCCGCGAACATCGCGGCAACGACGATGACGTAGGACAGCACCACCGGGTAATCGAGCCGATAGAGGGATTCGAGCGCCAAGCGGTTCATGCCCGGCAGGGCGAAGATCGTCTCGGTGATGACCGCACCTGCGAACAACTGCCCGAACTGCAGCCCGAATACGGTGATGAGTGGCAGCATGGCGGTGCGCAGCGCATGCTTGAGCACGATGACCGGCTCGGGCAAGCCCTTGGCGCGCGCGGTGCGCACGTAGTTCTGCGACAGCGTGTCGAGCAGGCTGGTGCGCGTGAGCCGCGTGAACAGGGCGATCCGGAAGAACGCGAGCGTGAAGGCCGGCATGATGTAGTGCTCGATGCTGCCGGCGCCGGAGGCGGGCAGCACATGCAGCTCCACGCTGAAGGCGAAGATCAGCAGGATGCCGAGGAAGAACGTCGGCACCGAGGAGCCGAGGACCGAGACGCCACGCAGCGCGCGGTCGAGCGCGCTATCGGGCCACACTGCGGAGAAGATGCCGAACGGCAGCCCGAAGGCGGTCGCGATGGCGATCGCGAGCACCACCAGTTCGACGGTCACAGGCACTCGCTCCAGCAGCAATCGCATCGCCGGCTGGCCGCTGTAGTACGAAAGCCCGAGATTGCCGTGCAGCACGCCCATGAGATAGCGCGCGTACTGCACCAGGATCGGCTGGTCGACCCCGAGGCTCTTCGCGAGCACCACGCGATCGTGCGCGCTCATCGTCTCCGGCGCCAGCACCGCGATCGGGTTCCCGGTGAGGTGGATCAGCGCGAAGACGAGCGTCACCACGACCCAGACCGAGAAGACCGCCTGGCCGACGCGCTTGAGGATGAAGCGCGTCATGCGCCGCGGCCGCCGCTATTTCCGGCGCGTCATCTGCCAGGCGAAGATCTGCTCGTCCTGCCGCGAGGTGTAGGCGATCTGGCTGGAGATGCCGGCGATCACGTCCTCGTAGTAGAGCGGCAGATAGGCGAACTTCACCCGGTCGGCCTCGTGGTACGCCGCTGCGATCTGCCGCTCGCGCGTCTTCGTATCGAAATCGCTGGACGCCTTCGCCATCGTCGCGTCAGCAGCGGGATCACAGAAATGCTCGCGGTTGACCTCGCCGAAGCCCGCCTTCGGGTCGCGGCAATGGTACACGGCACCCCAGGTCGTGATCGCGCTGTTGCTGCCCCAGCCGGCGAAATACATCGTGAAGTCGCCGCGGTCGATCATCGGGAAGAACACCGCCTTCGGCACCGAGTTGACATCCACCTTGATGCCCACCTCTCCCAGCAGCCCGCCGATCGCCTGCTCGACGAGGCTGTCTTCCAGATAGCGGTCGTTCGAGCCATCGAGGCGCACCGTGAAGCCCTTCGGGTAACCGGCCTCGGCCAGCAGCTTCTTCGCGCGCGCCACGTCGTACGGCAGCGGCTTGAGGGACGGATCGAAGCCTTCCACCCCGTGCGGCGTGAACTGGGCGGCGATCTCGGCCGCGCCGTCGAAAATCTTGTTCTTGATCGCCGGCACGTTGATCGCCAGCAGCACGGCCTCACGCACGCGCGGATCGAGGAACGGGTTCTTCACGCCCGGTGCGAGCCCGGGCGAGCCGGTCTGCCGCCACGCATCCATCGCCAGATAGATCGTGCGCTGGCCCGGCGTCAGGCTGATATACGCCTTGCCGCTGTTCTTCACCCGCGCCAGGTCCGACGGGTCGATCTTCTCCGCAACCTGGATCTGGCCCGACAGCAGCGACGCCACGCGGGTCGCGCCGTCGGGGATGCTTTCGAGGCGCACGTTGGCGAATGCCGGCTTGCGGCCCCAGAAGCCGTCCCAGGCGATCAGGTTCAGATGGTCGTCGGCCAGCCAGGAGACGAACTTGTAGGGACCGGTTCCGATCGGATGGTTGGCGAACGCCTCGCGCCCCTCTTTCGCGATCAGCGCCTCCGGCATCACGGGGATGCCTTCGCAATGCAGCGGGAACAGCGGATCGGGCTTGCTGAACGAGACGTCGATCGTGTCGGGTGCGACCACCTTGTAGCCGCTCACGTCGTTCGCCAGTTCGCGGAACTGCGATTTAGGGTTGCGTCCGGTGTCCAGGATCGATTTTCCCACATCGTCCGCGGTCATCATCGTGCCGTCCTGGAATTTCACCCCCTGGCGCAGCGTCAGCCGCCACATTTCGGGGTTGAGGCTCTGCCACTTCACCGCGATGCGCGGGCGGAGCGCGCCGTGCGTGCCCTCGATGGTGATCGGGTCGAAGATGTGCCCCTGCCAGGCGGTGGTGGTGCTCTCGGCGCGCATGATCGGATCGAGCGTCACCCCGCCGCCGTTGAAGGCGATCACCAGCGGCTGGCTCGCGCTGTCGCCGATCGCGGCACGGGCCGGCGGTGCGCCAAGCCCCGCGCACAAGCCGAGGGCGAGCATGAGCAGTGCGGCGATCGGGCGCATTCGGCTGTCTCCTCCGGCATTGTCGCCCGAGACCCTATGGCGGCGCCCGCCGCGGAGCAACGGAGGCTACAGGATGTCGTCGCGGATGCACGCCTTCAGGTGCTCCGGCGCCGCCTCGCGCAAGGCGGGCGGTGCGTCGGCGCAGGCGGGCAGGACGTAGCGGCAGCGGGTGCGGAACACGCAGCCGGATGGCGGGTTGACCGGGCTCGGGATTTCGCCCCCCAGCACGATCCGCGTCTGCCGGGCGCCGACCTCCGGCACCGGCACCGCCGACAGCAGGGCCTCGGTGTAGGGGTGCAGCGGATGGCGGCAGAGTTCGCGGCTGCCGGCGATCTCGACGATGTGCCCGAGATACATCACCGCGATGCGATCGGCGACGTGCTCGACCACCGCGAGGTCGTGGGCGATGAACAGCATCGCGAGCCCCAGTTTCGCGCGCAGGTCCAGCAGCAGGTTCACCACCTGCGCCTGGATCGAGACGTCGAGCGCCGAGACCGGCTCGTCGGCGACCAGCAGCTCGGGGCCGGAGGCGAGCGCGCGGGCGATGCCGATGCGCTGGCGCTGACCGCCGCTGAACTCGTGCGGATAGCGCCCCATCGCCTCCGCCGGCAGCCCGACCGTGCGCAGCAGCTCCGCGACCCGCGACCGGCGCGCCGCGCGGTCGGCGGCGAGGCGCAGGATCAGCAGCGGCTCGCCGACCGCCTGCTCGATCGTCATGCGCGGGTTGAGTGAGCCGAACGGGTCCTGGAACACGAGCTGCATCCGGCGCCGGTGCGGCTTCAGCGCGCGCGCGGAGAGGTGCGCGATGTCGATGCCGTCCAGCTCGATCCGGCCGTCATCAGGTTCGTGGACGCGCAGGATGGTGCGGCCGACCGTGGTCTTGCCGGAGCCGGATTCGCCGACCAGCCCAAGCACCTCGCTACGGGCGATGCTGAAGGAGACGCCGTCGACCGCCAGCAGCTTCGCCGCTCCCGCGGGGAACCACTTGCGCAGGCCCTCGACGCGCAGCAGCGGCACGGCGCTCACGCGTGCGCCTCCGCCGCGAGCGTCCGCCAGCGCACGCACCGCACGAGATGTCCCGGTCCGCAGGGCTCAATCGCGGGCA
>DATAYA010000168.1:0-5156 GCA_036272815.1 Acetobacteraceae bacterium | reverse complement strand
CCCACGGGTCGGCCTCGAGCTGCTTCATGCCGAGGCTGATGCGCTGGGTCTCGCTGTTGAAGCGGATGACCTGGACGCGCACCTGCTGGCCGATCTGCAGCGCCTCGTTCGGATGGTTGATGCGCCGCCAGGCGATATCGGTGACGTGCAGCAGCCCGTCGACGCCGCCCAGATCGACGAAGGCGCCGTAATCGGTGATGTTCTTCACGACGCCGTCGAGCACCATGCCTTCCTTGAGGCCCTGGATCAGCTCGCTGCGCTGCTCGGCGCGGGTCTCCTCCAGCACCGCGCGGCGGGAGACGACGATGTTGCCACGGGCGCGGTCCATCTTGAGGATCTGGAACGGCTGCGGCGTGCCCATCAGCGGTGTCACGTCGCGGACCGGGCGGATGTCCACCTGGCTGCCGGGCAGGAAGGCGACGGCGCCGCCGAGATCGACGGTGAAGCCGCCCTTGACCCGGCCGTAGATGGCGCCGGTGACGCGCTGGTTGCCCTCGAAGGCGCGTTCCAGATTGCTCCAGGCCTCCTCGCGGCGGGCCTTCTCGCGCGAGAGGACGATCGAGCCGTCGCGGTCCTCGTAGCGCTCGACATAGAGCTCGATCACATCGCCGGGCTTGACGTCGGGCTTGGCGCCGGGCGGGCCGAACTCCTTCAGGGCGACGCGGCCTTCGCTCTTGAGGCCGACATCGACGACGGCGTACTCGTCGGTCAGGCGGACGACGCGGCCGCTGACGACGGAGCCGTCGAAGCCGGAATCCCGCCCGAGGGTCTCGTCGAGCAGGGCGGCGAAATCTTCCTCGCCTCCCGGAATATGAATGTGATCCTGGACGTGCGCGAGGGCGGCGGATGCCATGTGGTTTTGTGTGTCCTTGCGGGCCCGGCATGACCGGACCCAGGGTGCTGGCGCCTCCCGGCCGCGTAGGGCGGGGGACGACTTGTCCGCGCAGGGAGCGCGGACCGGGTTAAAACGAATAGGGCATGCGCCGGACGCGGCGTTGCCGTCAATGGTTTAAGTATCGCGCAGCCCGGCAAAGTCAAGCGGGGCAAGTCAAGCGCGCTGGAGTGGTGACGGTCGCGCGTGCCAGCCCGGCGCGTCTCAGCCCGGATCGATCGCACTTGCGCACGCATCGGTCGGCGCGGCCGCTGGATGGCCTACCACCGGCACGATCTTGATCGCCGCCGATCCGACGCGGCACGGGGCAGCGAACAGGCCGCAGCCGCCGAGCAGCAGCACAAGCAACATCGGGAGAAAGCGCGTCATGTTGTTGATCCGTGGCTGCGTCCGGGGGCAATTTCAACCGATCCCCCGCCCGCCAACCGCTCCCGCACGATCGCCAGCGCCCGCGCGCACGCCGCCTCCGGGTCGAGCGAGGACGTATCAAGCACCACCGCATCCGCCGCCGGTAGCAAGGGTGCGGCGGTGCGCGTGCGGTCCTGCTCGTCGCGCAGCGCGATCTCCGCCTCGACGTCCACGAGCGGCAGCGCCATGCCGCGCGCGGCGAGCTCGCGCCAGCGGCGTTCCGCCCGCACCGCCGGGCTCGCGATGACGAACAGCTTGGCCGCGGCGTCGGGGAACACGACGGTGCCGATGTCGCGGCCGTCCAGCACGCCGCCGCGCTCGGCGGCGAACCGGCGCTGGAACGCGAGCAGCGCCGCCCGCACCGCGGGGATCGCGGCGACCAGGCTCGACGCCCGGTCGGCGGCCGGCCCGCGCAGGTCGGCGCGGCCGAGATCGGCCGGATCGAGCGCCGCCGCTGCCGCCTCGGCCGTCGCCGGATCGGCCGGATCGCCGCCGGCATCGAGCACGCGCCGCCCAACCGCGCGATACAGCAGCCCGGTATCGAGATGCGGAAGGCCGAGTTCGGCGGCGAGGCGCCGCGCCAGCGTCCCCTTGCCCGACGCGGCCGGGCCGTCGATCGCGACCACCACCGGGGGCTGCGTCACGCCAACGTCGCCCCCAGCCCTTCCATCAGCGAGACGAACCGCGGGAAGCTCGTGTCGATGAAGCCAGTGTCGTCCACCCGCACCGGGGCGGCCGTGGCGAGCCCGAGCACCAGCGCGCTCATCGCGAGCCGGTGGTCCATCTGCGTCTCGACCAGGCCGCCGCCTTGGGGCGGGGCGCCGTTGCCCTCGACCAGAAGATCATCGCCATCGACGGCGACCCGCACGCCGTTGGCGGCCAGCAGCGCCGCGGTGGCCGCCAGCCGGTCGCTCTCCTTGACGCGGAGTTCGCGCAGGCCGCGCATCCGCGTGGTGCCGCGCGCGCAGGCGGCGGCGACTGCGAGCACGGGGTACTCGTCGATCATCCGCGGCGCCCGCTCGGGCGGCACGTCGATCGCGCGCAGCGCGCCCGCGACCGCCAACAGGTCGCCGACCGGCTCGCCGCCCTCGCGGCGCTCGGCGGCAACGGTGATGGAGGCGCCCATCTCGCGCAAGGCATCGAGCAGCCCGGTGCGCAGCGGATTGAGGCCGACGCCCTCGATCACCACGCGGCTGTCCGGCACCAGCAGGGCGGCGACCAGCGGGAAGGCGGCCGAGGAGGGGTCGCCCGGCACCGCGACGTCCCGGGCGCGAAGTTCGGGCTGACCGCGCAGGCGGATCACCCGGCCCGTGCCGGCGGCCTCCACCGTGATCTCGGCGCCGAAATGGCATAGCATATTTTCACTATGATCACGTGTCGGCTCGCGCTCCTCGACGCGGGTCTCGCCGCGGGCGTTCAGGCCGGCCAGCAGCACCGCCGACTTCACCTGCGCCGAGGGCACCGGCACCACGTAGTCGAGCGGCAGGGCGTCACGCGCGCCCTCGATCGCAAGCGGCAGCCGGCCGCCCGAGCGGCCGGCGAAGCGGGCGCCGCAGGCGGCGAGCGGCTCGGTGACGCGCCGCATCGGCCGGCGGCGGAGGCTCGCGTCGCCGGTCATCACCGCGAACAGGTCGTGGCCCGCCAGCACGCCGCAGAGCAGCCGTGCCGCGGTGCCGGAATTGCCCATGTCGAGCACGTCCGCCGGCTCCGCGAGACCGCCGACGCCGCGGCCGGCGACCAGCCACGTGCCGTCCGCGCCGCGCGCCACCTCGGCGCCGAGGGCACGCATGGCGGCGGCGGTGCGAAGCACGTCCTCGCCCTCCAGCAGCCCGGTGATGCGCGTCTCCCCGACCGCGAGGGCGCCCAGCATCAGCGCGCGGTGGCTGATCGACTTGTCGCCGGGGACGCGGATGCGCCCGGTGAGCGGCCGGGGCGGGCGGGAGGCGGCGAGCGGACGGACGGCGGGGTCGGACATGGCGGCGCGCTTAGCACTGCTCGCGGGGGTTTGACAGGCAAGCGGCGCTCGCCGGGGTTTGACAGGCGAGCGGCGCTCGCGGGCGTCTGACAGCGAGCGCCGAAGGCGGGTTTGACAGGGGCGCTGCCGGGTGGCATGGGCGCGCGCTCCGCCGGCCCCCTTCTGATTTGTCCGGGGCCGGTGCTGCGCGAAAGATCTCCGCCCCGATGGTCAAGCCAGAGCTCGGCACCAAGCGCGTCTGCGTCGCCTGCGGCGCGCGTTTCTACGACCTCACCCGCTCGCCCGCGATCTGCCCGAAATGCGGCACCGAGCAGCCCGTCGAGCAGCCCCGCCTGCGCCGGCCGCCGGGCGGCAGCGCCGAGGACCGCCGGCCCAAGAAGGCGGCGGCGCCGGTCGAGGAGGCCGAGGTCGAGACCGTCGCCGCCGACGACGAGGCGGAGGAGGACGTGCTGGAGGACACCTCCGACCTCGAGGACGACGCCGACGCCATCGTCCCGGAGATCGAGGTGCCGGAGGGCGACGAGACCGAACACTAGCCGGGAAGCCTGCGATATTGTGAAGCCTGCGCCGCTGGCCGGCGGAGCCGTCCGCGTGTAGTGCTGCGCCCAGCCTGGCACGCCGAGGCTTGGCCACCCGCCTCTCATGTCTGCCTGGACCCGAACCGGGAGACATCCGGCAGAGGTTCGCCGCGAGAAGCCGATCAGCGCAAAAGGCGTCGCGATGCCCGCATACTCCTTCGAGGGACCGGTCTGGAACACGGACACGATCACCTGGAGCTTTATCCAGTTTGTTTATCCCGGCGACCCGACGTTCGACCAGCAGATCACGCCGGCACTGCAATCCACGATCACCGCGGCGTTCGACAAGTGGGAATCGGTCGATCCCAGCCTGAATTTCGTCAACGTCCCGGACAGCAGCGACGAGAGCCAGGCGGCCGACATACGCGTCGGCTTCGCGGATCTGTCGACGATCACCGGGGAGATCGGCGAGACCGATCCGAAGGCCACCGCCAACGGCGTCAATTTTGCGCCCGACACGCTGGTCCGGCTCGAAAACCCGGCCGACTTGAACGGCCTGACCACCAACGCCTCCGGCATGGCGGAGTACGCCGGCACAGAGACCACGCTCTACCAGGTGGCCCTGCACGAGATCGGCCATACCCTGGGGCTGGGACATTCCACCGTCGACGGCGGCGACCCGAATTCCATCATGTTTCCGACCGTCGGTCCCGACAACCCGGACCTCGACGCGACCGACATCGCGGCGATCGACATCCTCTACCCGCCGCCCCAGCCGGCCGCGCCCACGCCCCCGCCGACCCCGAGCGGCCCCACGCAGGTCGTCACCGACAACGGCGTCAGCTCGGCAATCACCACCGACGACAGCGCCAACGCCGTGATCGGCTCGATCGGCAACGACACCATCACCACCGGCACCGGCACCAACCTGATCGTGCCCGGCAGCGGCAACGACATCATCGTCTCGCAGGGCACCGACACGATCCTGCCCGGCGCCGGCGGCGTCGATACCGTCTTTGCGGTCGGGCATGTGGTCGCGGGCGTCGGCGCGGGAACCCTGTTGTTCATCAACGGCAGCAACACCAGCACGGTGATCGGCGGCGGCACCGGCAATGCGGTCATCGACGGCGGCTCCGGCGGCGGGCTGTTCGCGGCCGGCGCGGGCGGCGGCAGCCTCGTCTTCGCCGGCACCGGCGCCAGCACGGTCTTTGGGTTGGCCAATGGCGACGTGCTGTTCGCCGGCGGCAGCGCGCCCGACCTGCTGCTCGCCGGCGGCGGCAACGAGACGCTGACCGGGATCGGCTCGACCGGCGCCAACGTGCTGCGCGGCGGCTCCGGCAACGACCTGATCGGCGGCGGCGCC
>DATAYA010000167.1:0-4317 GCA_036272815.1 Acetobacteraceae bacterium | reverse complement strand
CAGAAAGGCATAGTCCTTCAGCATTGTGCCGCAGCCGGACGTGTTGACGATGATCGCGTCAAGGCCGCCATCGGCTGCTGCGCGCGCAAAACCCTCGGCGGCGGCCCGCGCGGTCGCGGTCGCCTCGTCGTGGCGGCCCATGTGATGCGTCAGCGCCCCGCAGCAGCCGACACCGGCCGGCACCGCGACCTCGACGCCGAGCCGCGTCAGCAGCCGGATCGTCGCCGCGTTTATCTCCGGTGCCAGCGCCTGCTGCGCGCAGCCGGCGAGCAGCGCCACGCGTGCCCGCCGCTCGCCCTGCGCGCGATGCACTTCCGGCCGCAGCAGGTTTCCCGTTTGCGGTCCGGCCGGCGCCAGCGCCAGCATCGCCCGCAGCCGCCGCCCGAGCGGGCTGCCCTGCGGCAGCAGGTCGCGCAGCGGGCGTGCGAGCCGTGCTCCCATCAGCGCGAGGCGGAACCGCGCCGGATGCGGCAGCAGGAAGGCGAGCAGCGCCCGCAGCGCCCGGTCCTGGTACGGGCGGCGATAGGTGCGCTCGATATACGTCCGCGCATGGTCGACCAGGTGCATGTAGTGGACGCCGGACGGGCAGGTGGTCATGCAGGAGAGGCAGGAGAGGCAGCGGTCGATGTGCAGCACCACCTCTTCGGTGGCGGCACGGTCGTGCTCCAGCATCTCCTTGATGAGGTAGATGCGCCCGCGCGGGCTGTCCAACTCGTCCCCCAGCAGCACGAAGGTCGGGCAGGTCGCGGTGCAGAAGCCGCAATGGACGCAGGTACGCAGGACGTCGTTCGACGCGGCGGTGTCCGGATCGCGAAGCTGCTCGGCGGTGAAGCTGGTCTGCACGCCTCAGCGCCCCCCGCTCATCGCCCGCGCAGCCGCAGCCGCTGCACCCGCGGCTGCCAGAGGAACAGCGCCAGCAGCAGCAGCGGCATCGCGACCGCGAGCCAGCCGAAGATCGTCGGCACGATTGCCGCGTGCTCGTGCAGGCCGACCAGGATCTCGTAGGCGATCAGCAGCAGCACGGAGATGCAGGGCAGGGTAGCGGTCACATAGAACCGCACCGGCACCAGCGGGACCGCCACCCCCTTGTCGATTTCCCAGTTGTAGGTCGAGCGCATGTAGGCCAGCGGCACGCCGAGGATGCCGACCATGATGAAGCTGACGAGGATCGCGAGATGCGTCATCGGGATCGGTCCGTTCACAGTCCGGCGCGGATGCGGCCGGGGTTGAGGATGCCCTTGGGGTCGAATGCCGCCTTGACCCGCCGGGTGATCGCCGCCAGCGCCGGCGGCTCGGGTGGCACCACGTCGAGCGTCGTGCGGACCGATGCCGGCGCGCGAACGAGCATCCAGTGCCCGCCCGCGGCGCGCGCCGCGGAGGCGATCGCGGCGTGGGTCGCCTCGGTCGCCGGCCCCGCGAGCCAGGCAAGGCCGCCGCCCCAGTCGAGAAATCCCGCCGCGCCGGCGGGGGCTGCGGCTTCGAGGACGCCCGGCCCGCGGGAGGGCCGCACCGAGACCCGCCAGACCGCATCCTCCGGTGCGACCGGCAGCGGCACCGCGTCGCGGATCGCGCGCCACACCGCCCGGCTCGCCGCCTCGTCGAGCAACGCGGCGGCGCCAAATGCCGCCAGGCTCTCGCGCAGCCGGCCGGTGCGATAGGCGACCGAGGCCGCAAAATCCTCGATCCGGGCGAGCGCCACCGGCCCGTGCAGCCCGGCCAGCTCCGGCAGCCGCGCCGCCGCCGCTTCGGGCAGGTAGGCCGCACCCGAGACCGTGAACGGTGAGCCGAGCGCGGCCGACAGCGCCGCCACGCCCGCCGCCGGCGCGAGCCCGGCCAATGCGACGGTGCCGCTGCTCTCCGGCGCCGGCAGCACCTTGAGCGTGATCTCCGTCATCACCCCGAGCGTGCCGTGGCTGCCGGCGAGCAGCTTGCAGAGGTCGAGGCCGGTGACGTTCTTGAGCACCCGTCCGCCCGAGCGCAGCACCTCGCCGCTTCCGTTGACGAAGCGCACCCCGATGACGTGATCGCGCATGGCACCCCAGGCGACCCGCCGCGGCCCGGAGAGGTTGGTCGCGACCACGCCGCCCAATGTCTGCGGCCGGCCGCCTTCCCCGTCCAGCAGCGCCGAGAGGTCCGGCGGCTCGGCGATCAGGTGCTGGCCGGCGGCTTGCAGCGCCGCCTCGATCTCGGCCAATGGCGTGCCGGCCCGGGCGGACAGGACCAGCTCCTTCGGCGCGTGCAGCGTGATGCCGCGCAGGCCGCCCGCCGAGACGCTGCGCGCCGCCTGCACCGGCCGCAGCATCGCAGCCTTGGTCCCGTTGCCGCAGACCAGGAGCGGTGTCGCCGTGTCGTGCGCGGCGGCAATAACGGCCGCGATGCCCGCCTCGTCAGCCGGGGCTGCGATCCCGCTCATGCCGCGAGCGGGAACACCTTGCTCGGGTTGAGCAGCCACTCCGGGTCGAAGGCCGACTTGATCCGGCGCTGCTGGTCGAGTTCGGCCTCGGTGAACTGCACGCCCATCAGCTCGCGCTTCTCGACGCCGACGCCGTGCTCGCCGGTCAGGCAGCCGCCGACCTCGACGCAGAGGCGGAGGATGTCGGCGCCGAACGTTTCGGCGCGGTGCATGCTGTCGGGATCGTTGGCGTCGAACATGATGAGCGGATGCAGGTTGCCGTCGCCGGCGTGGAAGATGTTGGCGACGCGGAGCCGGTACGCCTCGCTCATCTGCCCGATCCGGCCGAGCACCTCGGGCAGGCGCGAGGTCGGGATGGTGCCGTCCATGCAGAGATAGTCGGGGCTGATCCGGCCGACCGCGCCGAATGCGCCCTTGCGGCCCTTCCAGATCGCCAGGCTCTCCTCGGCCGATTGGGAGACCCGCAGGCTGATCGGGTCGAAGCGGTCGCAGATGGCGCGGATGCGGTCGAGCAGCGCGTCCTGCTCGGCGCGGCTGCCCTCCACCTCGATGATGAGCATCGCCTCGGCGTCGAGCGGATAGCCGGCATGCGCGAAGGCCTCGCAGGCGTGGATCGCGGGCCGGTCCATGAATTCCAGCGCCACCGGGATGATGCCGGCGCCGATGATCGCATCGACGCAGGCGCCGGCGACCTCGTTGGCGCGGAAGGCGGCGAGCATGGCGCGCGCGCCCTCGGGCGAGGCCAGGATGCGCACGGTGACTTCCGTCACGATGCCGAGCTGCCCCTCGCTGCCGCAGATCAGGCCGAGCCAGTCATAGCCTGCGGCATCGAGCTGCGCGCCGCCGATCTCGATGATCTCGCCGCCGATCGTGACCAGCCGCAGGCCGAGCAGGTTGTTGGTGGTGACGCCATATTTCAGGCAATGCGCGCCGCCGGAGTTCATGCCCACATTGCCGCCGATCATGCAGGCGAGCTGGCTCGACGGGTCGGGGGCGTAGAAGAAGCCGTCGCCGGCGACCGCCTGGGTGATCGCGATGTTGGTCACGCCCGCCTGCACGGTCGCGCAGCGGTCCGGCAGCGAGATGTCGAGGATGGCGTTCATCCGCATCATGCCCACGACCACCGCGTCGGCGAGCGGCAGGGCGCCGCCGGAGAGGCTGGTGCCGGCGCCGCGCGGGATCACACGGACCCCGTTGTCGTGGCAGAAGCGGAGGATGCGGGCGACCTGCTCCGTCGTCTCCGGCAGCACCACGGCGAGCGGCGGCTGGCGATAGGCGGCGAGACCGTCGGTTTCGTAGGGTGCCAGGAGCCGGGTCTCAGCGATCACGCCCGAGGCCGGCAGGATCGCGCGCAGCCCGGTCACGATCGCCTCGCGGCGGGCGAGCACATCGGCCTTCGGCGCAGGCTGGCGGATCATGGCATTCCCCAGGTTTCTACTGGGAAGATGGTCGGCGGCAATCGCGCACGCAAGCGCGTCGCGAGTTAGCCCTGTCGGGCCTTCATCCGCGGGTTCTTCTTGTTGATGACATAGACGCGGCCATGCCGGCGAACGACGCGGCAGTTCTTGTCGCGCGTCTTGGCGGAGCGCAGGCTGTTGCGGATCTTCATGGCGTGGACTCTGGGGCTCGACTCTGGGGCTCGGACGTTGGCGGGGATCGCGGGCCGGCTGGATAGGCGGCAGGCTCCGCGGTGTCAACCCGATCAGGCCTGGGTGCCAGGGCTTGGGTGCCACGGCACCGGTCTTTTCAAGGCGGGTCCGGGCCGGCGGCGCCGGCGGGTGGAGGCGGGGGTCCGCGTCCGCGTCGTCGTCCGGGTCGGCGGCTTGGTCCGGGCCGGAGCCGGCGAGGATCGCGATCACCTCGTCGGGCTGGTGGGCGAGGTCCCGGGCGAGGCCGAAATCCCT
>DATAYA010000166.1:0-1783 GCA_036272815.1 Acetobacteraceae bacterium | reverse complement strand
GATGTTCCTGGCCGACCCGGAGACCCAGCAGATCGTCATGATCGGCGAGATCGGCGGCCAGAGCGAGATCGACGCGGCCGAGTTCCTGGCGGCGAGCCGGACGCAGAAGCCGGTGGTGGGCTTCATCGCCGGCGTGACCGCGCCGCCAGGGCGGCGGATGGGCCATGCCGGGGCGGTGATCTCCGGCGGCCGCGACACGGCGGCGGCGAAGATGGAGGCGATGCGGGCGGCGGGCATCCAAGTCGCCGAGAGCCCCGCCGCGCTCGGAAGCACGATGGTGGCGGCGCTGCGGGCTGCGTGAGCGGATCGTTGGTCAAGGGATCGTTGGTCAGGGGACCGTTGGTCAAGGCTGGGGCCATGCGACAGCGACAACCCACCCAAGCCACGCCGCGCGACTACCGGCATTAACCAATGCTCTCTACCTGTCCGATGCGGCGAGCACGAGGGGGAAACACAAATGGCTGGCGCTGACATCCTGGCGAGCGCGTTCAACGGCGCGAACGCGGCGTATCTGGCTGATCTCTATGCGCGCTGGGCCGCCGATCCGGACGCCGTGGACGCAAGCTTCGCCGATCTGTTCGGCGCGCTCGGCGACGAGGCGCGCTCGGTGCTGGGCGATGCCGCCGGGGCGTCCTGGGCGCCGCGCCCGCAGGAGCCGGCGCCGCCCAACGGCCACGCGGCGCCCGCCACCGCGGCCGCGAGCCTCGAGCAGATCCGCGCCGCCGCGCAGGACAGCCTGCGGGCGCTGATGCTGATCCGCGCCTATCGCGTACGCGGGCATCTGGAGGCGCAGCTCGACCCGCTCGGGCTGCAGGTGCCGAAATCCCATGCCGAGCTGGACCCCGCCACCTACGGCTTCGGAGACGCCGACCTCGACCGGCCGATCTTCATCGACCACGTGCTCGGCCGCGAGACGGCGACCATCCGCGAGATCATGCAGGTCTTGCGGCAAAGCTACTGCGGCCCGATCGGCGTCGAGTTCATGCACATCCAGGACCCCGACCAGAAGGCCTGGATCCAACGCCGCATCGAGGGCGCGCCCTGGCGCACGGCGCTCGCACCCGCGGACAAGCGCGCGGTCCTGCAGCAACTCACCGAGGCCGAGGGGTTCGAGGCGTTCTGCCAGCGCCGCTACGTCACCACCAAGCGCTTCGGGCTCGAAGGCGGCGAGGCGCTGATCCCGGCGATGCACGCGGTGATCGGCGTCGCCGCCGCGGGCGGCGTGCGGGAGATCGTCATTGGCATGCCGCATCGCGGCCGGCTCAACACGCTGGTCAACATCGTGCGCAAGCCGTTCACCGCTGTCTTCAGCGAGTTCGGCGGCGCCAGCTTCAAGCCCGACGACGTGCAGGGCTCCGGCGACGTGAAATACCATCTCGGCACCTCCGCCGATGTCGAGGTCGAGGGCGTGCCGGTCCACATCTCGCTGCAACCCAACCCCTCGCACCTGGAGGCGGTCGATCCGGTGGTGGTCGGCAAGGTGCGCGCGCGGCAGGACATGGCCGGTGACACCCGCGACCGGCGCAGCGTCATGGGCATCCTGATGCACGGCGACGCCGCGTTCGCCGGCCAGGGCCTGGTGTATGAGACGCTCGCGATGAGCCAGTTGATCGGCTACCGCACCGGCGGCACGGTGCATCTGGTGGTGAACAACCAGATCGGCTTCACCACCGTCCCCGCGCACGCTTATTCCGGCCTCTATTGCACCGATGTCGCCAAGTCGATCCAGGCGCCGATCCTGCACGTCAATGGCGACGATCCCGAGGCGGTGACGTTCTGCGCG
>DATAYA010000165.1:0-31356 GCA_036272815.1 Acetobacteraceae bacterium | reverse complement strand
CTCCGACCTCGCCGAGCCCGTGCCGCCATCGGCCGAGATCGGTTCGCCGCGCAGCGCCCGCGACCTCGAAGCCGTCTACGACATACCCGTGACCGTGAGCGCCGTGCTCGGCAAGTCCACGATGCAGGTGAGCCAGCTTCTCAAGCTCGGCCGCGGCGCCGTCGTCGAACTCGACCGCAAGCTCGGCGAGGCGATCGACATCTACGTCAACAACCGCCTGGTCGCGCGCGGCGAGGTGGTGATGGTGGACGAGAACCGGCTCGGCGTCACGATGACCGAGATCGTCAAGGCCGAGCACAGCGCATGAGAGTGCTCGTCATCGGCGCACTCGCCGCTGAGCTGGCGCAGGCGGCACGGCTGGCGATCGCCCGCGGCGCCAAGCTCGAGCAGGCCGACGATCTCGCCCGCGGCATGGCGCGGCTGCGCGCCGATGCACGGTTCGACGTCGTGCTCTGCGAGGTCGGTCAGGACATCGCGGCCCTGGTGCGCGGACTTGTCGCGGAGCGCATCGCAGTGCCCGTCGTCGCCTGCGGCGTCAACAGCGACGCCGAGGCCGCGGTGCGCGCGATCCGCGCCGGCGCGCGCGAGTTCCTGCCGCTGCCGCCCGACCCCGACCTGATCGCCGCGATCCTGGAGGCGGCCTCCGGCGAGAGTCACGCGATGATCGCGCGCGACCCGAAGATGCTCGCGGTGTTGCGCCGCGCCGAGCAGGTGGCGCCGGCGGAGGCGTCGGTGCTGATCGCGGGCGAGAGCGGCACCGGCAAGGAGGTGATCGCGCGCCACATTCACCGCCGCTCGCGCCGCGCCGCCGGGCCGTTCGTCGCGCTGAACTGTGCGGCGATCCCGGAGGCGCTGCTGGAGAGCGAGCTGTTCGGCCACGAGCGCGGCGCCTTCTCCGGTGCGGTCGCGCGCCGCGTCGGCAAGTTCGAGGCGGCGGAGGGCGGCACGCTGCTGCTCGACGAGATCAGCGAGATGGACGCGCGGCTGCAGGCGAAACTGCTGCGCGCGATCCAGGAACGCGAGATCGACCGGCTCGGCGGCAGCGCGCCGGTGCGCGTCGATGTGCGCATCCTCGCCACAACCAACCGCGACCTCGCCGACGAGATCGCTGCGGGCCGCTTCCGCGAGGATCTGTTCTTTCGGCTCAACGTGATCGCGCTGCGTCTGCCGCCGCTGCGCGAGCGCCCGGCCGACATCGCCGTGCTCGCCGAGCATTTCGCCCGCCGCTATGCCGAGGTGAATGGGGTGCGCCCGCGTCCGCTGTCGGAGGCGGCGCATCGCCGGCTCACGGGCCACGCCTGGCGCGGCAACGTCCGCGAACTCGAGAACATCATCCACCGCGCGGTCCTGCTCGCGCAGGGCAGCGAGATCGGCGCCGAGGCGATCGAGCTGTCCGGCGCGGCCGCGCCCTCGGCCGAAGCCGCGACCGCACCCGCGGCACCGGGCGCCGGCGGCATCGCCGGTCTCGTCGGCCGCACGATGGACGAGGTCGAGCGCGACCTGATCCTGCAGACGCTGACCCACACGCTCGGCAACCGCACGCATGCCGCCACCATCCTCGGCATCTCGATCCGCGCGCTGCGCAACAAGCTGCGCGACTATGCGCAGGCGGGGGTGCCGGTGACGCCGCCCAGCGCCGGCGTCGCGGCCTGAACCGCGCGTGGCCGCACTCGCCCTGCCGTCCGCGTTCGGCCGCTTGCGCCAATACGCGCCGGGCAGCGATGTCGGGCTCGCACTCGGCGTCGTCGGCCTGCTCGCGATCCTGGTCCTGCCCCTGCCGCCGGTGCTGCTCGATGTCGGGCTCGCCACCTCGATCACGATCTCGGTGCTGGTGCTGATGGTGGCGCTGTTCCTCGCGCGCCCGCTCGACTTCACCAGTTTCCCGACGCTGCTGCTGCTGACGACGCTGTTCCGGCTGTCGCTCGAGGTTGCGACGACGCGGCTGATCCTGAGCGATGGCGCACAGGGTCCGCTCGCTGCGGGGCATGTCGTGGCGGCCTTCGGCGGCTTCCTGATGGGCGGCGACGTGGTGATCGGCGCGATCGTGTTCGCGATCCTGCTGGTGGTGAACTTCATGGTCATCACCAAGGGCTCCGGCCGCATCGCCGAGGTCGCCGCCCGGTTCAGCCTCGATGCGATGCCCGGCAAACAGATGGCGATCGACAGCGATCTCTCCGCCGGGCTCATCAACGAGCAATCGGCGCGCCGCCGCCGCCGCGAGCTGGAGGAGGAGAGCGGCTTCTTCGGCGCCATGGACGGTGCCGCGAAATTCGTCCGCGGCGACGCGATCGCGGGGCTGCTGATCGTCGTCATCAACATCGTGGGCGGCCTTGTGATCGGGGTGGCGCAGCACGGGATGGCGCTTGCCTCGGCCGCTGCCACCTTCACCACGCTGACCGTGGGTGACGGGCTCGTCTCACAGATCCCCGCACTCCTGGTGTCAACCGCGGCCGGCATCGTCGTCACCAAAGGCGGGGTCGAGGGCTCGGCGGATGCGGCCCTGGTGCGGCAGCTCGGCGGCAGCACCAAGCCGCTGGCGCTCGCGGCCGGTGCGGCTGCCGTACTCGCGCTGATGCCGGGGCTGCCGTTCCTGCCCTTCGCGGGGCTTGCCGGCCTGGCCGGCGGCGGTGCCTGGATGCGGCACAAGCGCCCGCTGGGCAGCGGGGAGCCGGCCGCACCGCCGCCGCCCGCGGCACCGGCCGAGCCGCCGATCGCAGACGCGCTGCGCATCGACACGATCCGGCTCGAACTCGGCTACGGCCTGCTGCCGCTCGCCGGCGGCGAGCAGCCGCGGCTGACCGAGCAGATCCGCGCGCTGCGCCGCTCGATCGCGGCCGAGATGGGCTTCGTGCTGCCGCCGGTGCGCATCCAGGACAACATGCAGCTCGCCGCCGACAGCTACGTGATCCGCATCAAGGAGATCGAGGCCGGCCGCGGCGAACTGCGCGCGACGCTGCTGCTGGCGATGGACCCCGGCGGCGGCCTGCCCGACCTGCCGGGCGAGCGCACGACCGAGCCCGCCTTCGGCCTGCCCGCGCTCTGGATCGAACCGGCGCGGCGGGAAGAGGCGATGGCGCGCGGCTGCACCGTCGTCGATCCGCCGAGCGTGCTGACGACGCATTTGACCGAGGTGGTGCGCGACACCATCGCCGACCTGCTCTCCTACGCCGAGACGCAGAAGCTGCTCGACGAGCTGCCGCGCGAGACGAGCAAGCTGATCTCCGACCTGATCCCGGCCCAGATCACCGTGGGCGGCATCCAGCGGGTGCTGCAATCGCTGCTCGCCGAGCGCGTGTCGGTGCGCGATCTGCCGACGATCCTTGAAGGCGTGCAGGAGGCGTCTAGCCACGGGCTGCGCAGCACCGCGGCGATCGTGGCACATGTCCGGGTGCGGCTGGCGCGCCAGATCAGCGACAGCCATCTGTCGGCGAACGGTTACATCCCGCTGGTGACGCTGTCGCCGGAATGGGAGATGGCGTTCGCCGACGCGCTGGTGGGGCCGGCCGAGGACCGCCAGCTCGCGATCGCGCCGAGCCGGCTCGCTGAGTTCGTCCAGCGCCTGCGCGCCGTGTTCGAGGCGCCCGGCGCCGGCGGCGAGACGCCGGTGCTGCTGACCAGCGGCGCGATCCGGCTGCACGTCCGCGCGGTGGTCGAGCGGGTCCGGCCGGCGACACCGGTGCTGGCGCAGGGCGAAATCTTCCCGCGCGTGCGCATCCGCACCGTGGGCACGATCTGATGCGGCTTAAACTCTACCGCGCGGCCAGCACCGCGGCGGCGATGGCGCTGGTCCGCGCCGAGCTGGGGTCGGACGCGCTGATCCTGTCCAGCCGCCGCTGCACCGGCGGCGTCGAACTGACGGCGGCGCTCGAGCCGGTAGAGGAGATGCCGCCGCCGCCCGATCGGCTGGCTTGGCATGGCGTGCCGCCGGCGCTGGCGGCAGCGCTTCCGGCGTCGCGGCTCGCCGAGGCATTGGCGGCGACGCTGCGCTTCGCCCCGTTGCCGCTCGACGGCGACGACCCGCCCCTGCTGCTGGTCGGGCCGCCCGGCGCCGGCAAGACGCTGACCGCCGCCCGGCTGGCGACCCGCCTGGTGCTCGCAGGCGTGCCGCCGCTCGTTGTCACCGCCGACGCCCAGCGCGCAGGGGCCGCCGAGCAACTCGCCGCCTATACCCGCCTGCTTGGCTTGAGCCTGATCGTCGCCGCCGACCCCGAGATGCTGCAACGCGCACTTGCCCGGCGGCAGGCAGGCGCGCCGGTGCTGATCGACGCACCCGGCACGGACCCGTTCCGCGCGGAGCAGCGCGCCGCGATCGCCGCCCTCGCGGAGGCGGTCGGTGCGACGATGGCACTCGTGCTCCCGGCCGGCCTCGATCCGTCAGAGGCCGCCGACCTCGCCTGTGCCTATGCCGAGGCCGGGGCGACGCTGTTGGTCGCGACCCGGCTCGACCTCGCCCGCCGGCTCGGCGCGGTGCTCGCCGCCGCCGCTGCCGGGCGGCTCGCTCTGGCCGAGGCAGGCATCGGCCCCGGTGCGCCCGAGGGGCGGGTGCCGCTCACGCCGGAGTTTCTTGCCGACCGCCTGTTGCGACCGGGGATTGCCGCATGACCGAGACGATGCCGCGCCGCGGCCGCCTGATCGCGATCGCCTCCGGCAAGGGCGGCGTCGGGAAGACATGGCTCGCGATCACGCTGGCGCACGCGCTAGCGGGGCAGGGGCGGCGGGTGCTGCTGTTCGACGGCGATCTCGGGCTGGCCAACGTCGACATCCAGCTCGGGCTGACGCCGGCGCACGATCTTGCCGCGGTGGTGGCCGGGCGCGTGCCGCTCGCCGCCGCGGTACTGGCGCATCCGCCGGGCGGGTTTTCCGTTCTCGCTGGGCGCTCCGGCTCGGGATCGCTCGCGGCGCTCGATCCGGCGGCGCTGGAGGCGGTCCTCGCAGCCCTGGAGGCGGCGGCGCGCGACTACGACGTCGTGCTGCTCGATCTCGGTGCGGGCATTGACCGGGCGGTGCGG
The DNA here is from genome assembly GCA_036272815.1 of Acetobacteraceae bacterium. GTDB lineage: Bacteria > Pseudomonadota > Alphaproteobacteria > Acetobacterales > Acetobacteraceae > DATAYA01. The sequence goes on along the minus strand of DATAYA010000165.1, from coordinate 26,347 downwards.
CGCATGGCGGCCTGGGCGGACCGGCTGCTGGTGGTCGCGACCGAGGAGCCGACTTCGATCACCGACGCCTATGCGCTGCTCAAGCTCAATGCCGGCGACCGGCGGGCGGCGGGCCCGAATGCCGCGGTCGCGGTCAACCAGGCCGGCAGCGAGGCGAGCGGGCGGCGCACCTACGAGACGCTGGCGCGGGCCTGCCGCACCTTTCTCGGTGCCGCGCCGCCGCTCGCCGCCATCATCCGCCGCGACGAACGGGTGCGCGATGCGATCCGTCGCCAGGGTCTGCTGCTGACGCGGCATCCGAACACCCCGGCCGCCACGGATGTCGGCGCGCTGGCCGCGACGCTTCTTCCCGCCGCTTGACGCAAGAGCGTGCCGCCCGCACGCTGGGTGCAACGAAAACGCTGGGAGACGTCCGATGCGTGTGACCCGCCGCGGCTTCGTCGCCGCAACCGCCGCCGCTGTTCCCTTGGGCGCCCCGTTCGTCGCGCGGGCGCAGACCACCTACAAGTTGCGCTGCTCGCTCGACACCGCGCCCTCGCACGGCCGCAACGTCTCGATCCGTGACTATCTCGGCAAGGTCGCGGCCGCCTCGGGCGGGCGGCTGCAATGGAAGATGTTCGAGAGTGGCTCGCTATTTCCCGATCTGGAGGTCGGCAAGGCGCTGATCCAGGACCAGGTGGAGATGGCCTGCCCGGGAAGCTGGACGATCACCGGCATCGTGCCGGATGCCGATTTCTTCCAGCTCCCGCCGCTTTACGCGCAGTCGATCGCCACGGTCCACCGCGTCATCGACGGGCCGGCGGGTGAGTATCTCGACCACCAGATCGCGACCAGGCTGCGGGTGAGCGTGCTCGGGCCGTGGCTCGATCTCGGATTCCAGAACTGGTACAGCACGAAGAGGCCGCTCAATTCGCTTGCTGATCTGCGCGGGCTCAAGATCCGCAACCCGGGCGGCGCCGGGCAGTCCTGGCGTGCGCGGTTCCTCGGCGGCATCCCGAACACGACCGCGTGGCCGCAAGTGCCGCTGGCGCTCAGCCAGGGCACGTTCGACGCGCTGGTCTCGACCAACGAGAGCCTCGCCAGCGCCAAGCTGTGGGATTCAGGAGTGCGCTACGCCTACGAGGACCATCAGTTCATCGGCGAATACATCCCGATGATCCGCGCCGACTGGTTCGGCAAGCTGCCCGCCGACCTGCAGAAGACCTTCATCACGGTCTGGGCCGAGAACATTCCGACCTACCGCGTCCGGATGGCAGCCGCGCAGGTGGAGGCGCGGAAGCTGCTCGAGCAGCATGGCGTCAAGTTTGTCGATCCGACACCGGCGCAGAGTGCGGCGGAGCGCGCGAAGATGATGCCGCACACGGCGGAGGAGGCGCGCGCGATCCACGTCTCGCCGGAGATGGTCAAGCTGGTGCTCGCGGGCGCCGGTGCGACGGGCTGACCGTCTGCTGGGTGCCGAACGTCTGCCGCACGTCTGGAACTGGACGGAGCAGACGCTGGCCGGCCTGCTTGGCCTGATCGCACTCGCGATCGGGCTGATCCAGGTCGTCGGGCGCTATGTCACGCCGCAGCACGCGATCAGCTACGCCGAGGAGGTGATCGTCTATCTGGTCATCTGGGCGATCATGCTGACCTCGTCGCAGCTCGTGCGCACCGACGGGCATGTGCGGCCGGACGTGGTGCTGCGGATCATCCCGGTGCGGGTGCAGCGCTGGGTGGAGGTGTTCAACTGCATCGTCGCACTCGTGTTCTGCGGCGGCCTCGTGTGGTACGGCGTCGAGATCGTGCAGACCGCGCGCATGCTGGACGAGCGCAGTTCGACGGCACTGCAATTCCCGATGTGGATCTATTATCTCGCGCTGCCCACGGGTGGCGGCCTGATGGCGATCCGCTATGCCGACCGCCTCTGGCGGTATCTGTTCCGCTACGACCCGAGCACGATGTCCCCCGGCCACGGCCCGCATGACATGCCACTAGACGCCCCGCCGGCCGACTGATGCCATTTCGACGAACGGGGGTCTGGGGCCTCCAGGCCCCAGCGGGGTCGAGGGGCAGAGCCTCTCGCCTTAGCTGATGCTCACCGCCGGATTCCTCGCCCTGTTCTTCGGCCTCCTCGCCTGCGGGATGCCGATCTTCCTCGTGCTCGGCGCCTGCGCGAGCGTGCTCTATCTCGCGTCCGCCCAGCCGCTGGTCGGCGTCGCACAGCAGGTCATCGACCAGCTCAATTCGCCGACGCTGATGGCATTACCGCTGTTCGTGATGGCGGCGGCGTTCATGCGCTTCGGCGGCGTCGCCCGGGCGCTGGTGGATTTCGCGGCGGCGTGGCTCGGCGGCGTGCGCGGCTCGCTGGGTCTGGTGACGGTGCTGTCCTGCACGCTGTTCGCGGCGATCTGCGGCTCGTCGGTCGCGACGGCGCTGGCGATGGGCACGATCCTGGTGCCGGCGATGATCGAGCGCGGCTATCCGCGGTCGTTCGCGTTGGGCGTGGTGGGGGCGGCGGGGACGATCGGCATCGTGATCCCGCCGAGCCTGCCGCTCATCCTCTACGGCATCGTGGCGGAGCAGTCGGTGCCGCGGCTGTTCCTTGCAGGCGTGCTGCCGGGACTGTTGCAGGCGGCGGTTTTCTTCCTCTGGGTGCTGTACGACGCGCGGCGGCGCAATTTCCCGCGCGAGCCGTCGCTGGCCTTCGCGCAGCGGCTGCGGGTGACGGTCCGGGCGCTGCCGGCGCTGGCGGTGCCGGCGGTGGTCATGGTCGGCATCTATGGCGGCATCGTCACGGTCACGGAGGCGGCGGCGCTGTCGGCGGTGGCGGCGCTGCTGGTCTCGCTCATCTTCTACCGCGGCTTCCACTGGACGCGGACGCTGCATGTCATCTCCGACGGGATGCGCAGTGCCGCGACGATCATGCTCATCATCGCGACCGCGCTGGCCTTCGGGCACTGGATGACGGAGAGCGGCCTGCCCGCGCGACTGGTGCAGTTCGCGATCAGCCACGGCTTCAAGACCTGGCAATTCCTGCTGGCGATGAACCTCCTTCTGCTGGTGCTCGGCTGCTTCCTGGAGGTGACGGCGACGCTGCTGCTGGTGCTGCCGATCCTGGCACCGGCGCTGCGGCCACTCGGGGTCGATCCGGTGCATTTCTCGATCATCTTCACCCACAACATGGAGATCGGGCTGATCCATCCACCGGTCGGGCTCAACCTCTTCGTGCTCTCCACCATCTCCCGCGCGCCGGTCGCGGAGGTGATCCGCGGTATTTTGCCATTTGTGGTGCTTTTGCTGATCGTGCTCATGGTCATCACCTACGTGCCGGTGCTGACGCTCTGGCTGCCGCGGGCAGTGCTCGGGCCGGGCTGAGGGCACGTCTGGCCGGCCGGCGCAGGGCTCCCCATATCGAGGGCCCCCGAGAGGAGAGGCCCATGTTTTCCTTTGCCCGCAAGAAGCTCGACCTGCCGACCCCGGCCGAAGCGCTGCCCGGCCGCGACCTCGCCATGCCGGTCCCGGCGCAGCACTTCGTCAACGGCCACCCGATCGCAGCCCCGTTCCCGGCGGGGATGCAGACCGCGATCTTCGGCCTCGGCTGCTTCTGGGGGGCGGAGCGCAAGTTCTGGCAGATGCCGGGCGTCTATTCGACGGCGGTCGGCTATGCCGGTGGCGTCACGCCCAATCCGACCTACGAGGAGGTCTGCTCCGGCCGCACCGGTCATGCCGAGGTCGTGCTGGTCGTGTTCGACCCCGCGGCGGTGGGCTATGCTGAGCTGCTGCGCACTTTCTGGGAGAGCCACGATCCCACCCAGGGCATGCGCCAGGGCAACGATGTCGGCACGCAGTACCGCTCCGCGATCTACGCGACGACGCCGGAGCAGCGTCAGGTGGCGGAGGCATCACGCGATGCGTACGGGCCGGCGCTGAAGCGGGCCGGTCACGGCGCGATCACCACCGAGATCGCCGACGCGCCCACCTTCTATTACGCCGAGGACTATCACCAGCAGTACCTCGCCAAGAATCCGGCCGGGTATTGCGGCATGGGCGGCACCGGGGTCGCGTGCCCGATCGGGCTTACCCAAGCGGCCTGATCCGTCAGCGGGTCCGGCGGGCGCGGACCAGTCGGGCGAGGTCGTCCACCCGGACGGCCTGCTCGATCTCCTCGCTGCTGAGACGCAGGCCGAAGCGCTCCTCGGCCGCCATCACGACACCCGCGACCGCGACCGAATCCCAGCCGCGGAGGTCCGCGAATCGCGTCGTCTCGCCCACCGCCAGCGCCGGATCGTCCAGCTCGGCACGACAGATGTCGCGAATCGCGGCCAGCACGCCGTCCGCGTCGGTCACGCGAGCATGCTGCCCACCGGCGCCTCCGAGCGCCAGAGGTGGAAGGCGCGGCTGGCGAGTGCGAGCCAGGGTTCGGCGGTCGCCTGCAACGCCGTCTCGTACGGCGCGAAGCCCGCGATGAAGCCGCGCAGCAGCCCGTCGCCGACCACGGCCGCGCTGCCCGCCGGATGCGCGGCGTCCGCCTGCGCCACCCAGAGCAGCGCCGGCCGGCCATAGCGCCGCATCGCCGCGTGCAGCGCCAGGACCTCGGCCTCGGCCAGTCCGGCATTGCGCTTGTAGACGAACAGTTTTCGTCCTCCTTCAAGATCCTCGATCAGCTTGCGCGCGAGGAATTGCAGCTTGCGCCGTTGCTGCGCCAGCACGCGGTCGGCCGTCATCTCGTGCTCCAGCACCAGCGTGTGCGTGCGCATCCCATAGCGGGTCTGGAGCAGCACGTATTCGCGCCGGTCGCCATGCACCTCCAGCACCAGGTTTGCCGGATCGTCGATGCCGGCGAAACGCGCTTCCAGGGCCGCGATCAGCCGGTCGATCGGGCTCGCCGTGAAGCGCAGCAGGCCGAGCGGCTCGAGTTCGCAGTGGCGCTGCGCGATGCCGAACTCGCAATTGTCGCCGAGGCTTTGCAGCGCGTGCATCACCTCGACGATCGACGCGGGCTCGGCGGCCGGTGCGGCCGCGCGGGCAGCCGCCTCCGCGATCCCGACCAGCCGCACCCGCGCGATCGCGATCGCCGCAGACGCGGAGACGGTGACGTGGCTGCTGTCCTCCGGCAACGCCACGCCGAACTGCGTTGGCTGCTCCAGCCCGAGCGTCGCCAGGTGGCGCCCGTCCGCAGCGACATCGACCTGCGCCGCCGATGGCCCCAGCGGGGGCCCGAGCGGGGGCCCGAGCGGCGCCGCCTGCAACACCAGCACCGCCGGCCCGGTCAGCGGCAGGTGCAGGCTGGCGGGCGCACCGGGCGCGGCTGTGCAGGCGGGGTCGGGCGCGAAATCCGCCAGCTCGCTGAAGATGCGCATGCCGCAAGCCTACGGTGGCAGGCGATGCCCGGAAAGCCGCAGGTCCGCTCCGGCCTTGCCCGGGGCACCCGGCTGCGCCACCTTCCGTCGCCATGCCGCAATCCAACGCCAGACGCGGTCCGCCCGAAGCCGGGGCGGATGGCTTCGCGCCGCTCGCAACCGAGCGGCTGACGCTGCGCCCGCTGCACGCCGAGGACGCGCCCGCGCTGCACCGGCTGGTGAACGACTGGGAGGTGGTGCGGATGCTGTCGCGCCTGCCGTTCCCTTATCCGCGCACGCTTGCCGACGAGTTCATCGCCGCAGCGGGGCGCGGGCTCGCCGAGGGCAGCGAGTTCAACCTCGCGATCACCGGCCATGAAGGCGAGGCGGAGATGCTGGTCGGCGTCGTGGGGCTGCGCTTGCAGCGCGAGCGGCGCGCCGCCTCGCTTGGCTACTGGATCGGCCGCCGCTTCTGGGGCCACGGCGTCGCCCGCGAGGCGGCCGGCAGGCTGGCACGCTGGGGGCTCGCCAATCTCGACGTGGAGCGCCTGGTCGCGAGCGTCTCGGTCGACAATCCGGCCTCCGCCGCGGTGCTGTTCCAGGTCGGCTTCCGCGAGACCGGGGGCGGGCGGGAGCCGTTCCTGGCGCGCGGCGGCGAGCAGGAGGTGCGGCGCTTCGAGGCCACGCGCGAGGACCTGTTCGGCGCCGTCGAGGCGGACGCGCAAGCTTCGGCGCCCAAGGGCTCCAAGCCGCTGCTGCTGGTCGCCGCCTGCGCGCTGATCGACAGCGACGGGCGGGTGCTGCTGGCGCGCCGGCCGGAGGGCAAGAAGCTCGCCGGGCTCTGGGAGTTTCCCGGCGGCAAGCTGGAGCCGGGCGAGACGCCGGAGGCGGCGCTGATCCGCGAACTGCGGGAGGAGCTGGGGATCGACGTGACGGAAGCCTGTCTCGCGCCGTTCGCCTTCGCCTCCTACGCCTATCCGCGATCGCATTTGCTGATGCCGCTCTATCTCTGCCGCCGCTGGAAGGGCCGGGTCGAATCCCGCGAGGGCCAGACGCTCGCCTGGGTGCGTCCGGGCAAGCTGATGGACTATCCTGTGCCGCCGGCGGACAAACCGCTGATCCCGCTGCTGCGCGATTTTCTTTGAACGCACCAGGAGAGACGATGGACGCTAATCCGACCGCCTGCGTGCTGGTGATCGGCAACGAGATATTGTCGGGCCGCACCCAGGACAGCAACATCCGGTTCCTCGCCGCTCGGCTGTCCGAACTCGGCATGCCGCTGCGCGAGGTGCGGGTGATCCCGGATGTGGCCGAGACCATCATCGGCACGCTCAACGAGGTGCGGGCGCGGTTCGATCAGGTGTTCACCACCGGCGGCATCGGGCCGACGCACGACGACATCACGAGCGAATGCGTTGCCGCCGCGTTCGGCGTGCCCTGGGAGAAACACCCGGAGGCGTGGGCGCGAATGGAACGGCACTACAAGCCGGGCGAGTTCAACGCGGCGCGGCAGCGGATGGCGACGATGCCGCGCGGTGCCAAGCTGATCGACAACGCGATCTCGATCGCGCCGGGGTTCTCCATCGGCAACGTGCATGTGATGGCGGGCGTGCCGCGGATCATGCAGTCGATGTTCGAAACCCTCGCACCGCGTCTGCGCGGCGGCGTGCCGGTGCTCTCGCGCGCAGTCCATGCCCAGGGGGTGCCGGAGGGGGCCATTGCAGAGCGGCTGGGCGAGATCCAGGCGCGCTATCCGGCGCTCGAGATCGGCAGTTACCCGTATTACCGCGCGACCGGCAACGGCGTTGCGATCGTGGCGAAGGGGACGGACGCGGAGGCGGCGCTGGCGGCGATTGCGGAGGTCACGGTGGTGATGCGGGAGCTGGGCGGGGTGCCGGTCGCGGGGGAGCCGGCGCAGTGAGCCTGTCTCCGCCGCGGCGTCGGTAACAGATCACCTCACTCCGCGATCAGCGGCTCATCCTCCAGCTCGATCTGCTCCAGGCTGCGTCCTGAGGTCTCGTGCAGCAGCGAGCGCGCGAAAAAGAATGCGATCAGCCCGAAGCAGGCGAACACCTCGAAGATCGTGCCGGCGCCGGCGGCAAGCAGCACCGGAAAGGTGAGTGCAACGAAGAAATTGGCCAGCCAGTTGAGCAGGGTCGCCGCCCCCATCGCTGGCCCGCGCGCCTGCAGCGGCAGCACCTCGGGCAGCAACACCCAGACCAGCGGTCCCCAGCTCAGCGAGAAGGCGGTCTTGTAGAGCGCGATGCAGGCGACGGCGAGCACGATGCCGGCCGTCGTCGCCAGCGCGCCCGAGAAGAAGATCGCGCCCAGGATCGCCATCGTCGCCGACAGCATCAGCGCGCCGCCCAGCATCAGCGGCCGGCGGCCGACGCGATCGACGATCTGCGACGTGCAGATTGTCACCACCAGCGTCAGGCCGCCCAGCCCGAGGGTGATGAGGATCGCCGATGCGTTGCCGAACCCGGCGGCGCGGAAGATCGTCGGCGCGTAGTAGATGATCGTGTTGATGCCGACCACCTGTTGCAGGATCGCAAGACCCGCCGCCAGCAGCAGCGGCCGGCGGAGCCAGCGCGTGCGCAGCAGGTCGGCGAAGCCGAGTTGCGGCCGGCGGGTCGCCTCGGCCATGCCGGCCAGTTCCGCGTCCGCCTCCGTGGCGTCTCGATTGCGCAGCAGCACTGCGCGCGCCTCGGCGATGCGGCCTTGGCGGTAAAGCCAGCGCGGCGATTCCGGCTGCGCTGACATGCCGGCAATGAGCAGCAGCGCCGGGATAATGGCGAGCCCGATCATCAGCCGCCACGCGCCGCTGCCGGCGAGCGCGTAATTGACCAGATAGGCGGTGAAGATTCCGCCGGAGATCATGATCTGGTTGAGCGTGCTGAGCGCGCCCCGGATGCGCGTCGGCGCCATTTCCGAGAGGTAGATCGGCACCTGCACGGAGGCCACGCCCACGCCGAGCCCGATGACCACGCGGAAGGCGATCAGCCACACGGCGCCGGGCGCCAGCGCGGCCCCCAGCGAGCCCGCCGCCAGCAGCACGCCGGCTCCGATCAGCAGCCGCCGCGGACCGATCGGGTTGCTGAGCCGGATGCAGGCGGCGGCCCCGATCACGGCCCCCATCAGGAGCGCACTGACGACGACACCCTGCAACATCGGATCGAGATGCAGCGCCTGGCGGATGAACAGCAGCGCCCCGCCGATCACGCCGATGTCGTAGCCGAACAGCAATCCCCCGAGCGCGCCGAACACGTAGGCCCAGCGGGCGCCCTCCGGCGGAACGGAGCGCAGCGTGCCGTCTGGCGCCACGTCGGTGGTCATCCGATCGCCCTCCTGAGGCTGCGACTGTCGCGTTTTGCGCCTGATCGCCCAAAGGAGCGCGTGCGTCGTGCGCCGAGCCTAGCAGGCCGCCGCGACACGGCAAGACAGGCACCGATCATCCGCCCGAAATCAGCCGCTCCCGTCGCACGCGCCAGATTCCGTAGCCGCTGATCCCGATCCAGAACGCCTCGATCAGCACCGAAGGCAGGTTGAATGCGAACACCAGCGAGACCAGCATCAGCGCCGACCCGCCGAGATTGGCCGCCGGAAACCGGATGTCGTCGGACGCCAGCCGGCCGGCCTGGTTCAGGGCATACGCGCTCATCACCACGGCCGCACCCACGATGCCGAGTGCGTTGGTCCACGGCACCACGCCGCTCAAGCCACCCCCCGCAGTCGTGCCCGCTGTCGCACCAGCGCCAGCACAGTCCGGCTGATCGGCACGTCGGCGCCGACCCAACCCGCCAATTCCACCACGGCACCGAGCAGCGCCTCGATCTCCAGCGGCCGCCCGCGCTCCATGTCCTGCAGCATCGACGTCCGGTGCGCGCCCACCTCCGCGCCGCCCTCCAGCCGCCGGTCGACGCCGATCGAAAAACGGATGCCCAACCCCTCGGCGACCGCCTGCCCCTCCAGCATCATCGCGCGGCAGGCCGCCCGCGTGTCCGGATCGGCCAGCAGCACGTCGAGCGTCGCCCCGGTCAGCGCCGAAAGCGGATTGAACGCCATGTTGCCCCAGAGCTTGACCCACATCTCCTCGCGGATGCGCGGCCGTACCGGCGCCTTGAACCCGGCGCCGATCAGCAGCGTCGAGAGGGTTGCGGCCCGCTCGCTGCGGCTGCCGTCCGGCTCGCCGAGGCTGAAGCGGTCGCCATAGGTGTGCGACACGACGCCCGGGGCCACGATCTCCGCTGCCGGATAGACAATCGCCGCCACCACCTGCGCCGGCGGCAGCGCGTCCCACAATGCGCCGTCGGGATCGACGGCGGTGACGCGCCGCGCCCCGAATGGCTCCGGCAGGCCGTAGCCGTACCACCACGGGATGCCGTTGATCGCCGCCACGATCACCGTCTGCGGACCGACGAGCGGCCGCAACTGCGGCAGGGCAGGGGCGAGACCGTGCGCCTTCAACGTGAGAATGAGGAAATCCTGCGGCCCGAGCGAGGCCGGATCGTCAGCCACGCGCGGGTGTGCCACCAGCCGCCCGCCCCCGCTCAGCAGCACCAGGCCCTCGGCCTGCATCGCCGCCAGATGCGGGCCACGCGCGACAACGGACACATCGGCCCCGGATGCCGCCAGCCGCCCCGCGAGCAGACCGCCGATCGCGCCCGCGCCGAAGACGCAGATGGACGGCATCGCCGACCTAGGCGGCCAGGCCGAGCAGCTTCGCCAGCCCGATCCGCTGCATCTTGCCGGTCGCCCCTTTCGGGATCTCATCGACGAACACGACCCGGCGCGGCACCTTGAACGCCGCCAGCCGCTCGGCGGCGAAGTCGCGGATCTGCGCCTCGGTCGCCTCCGTTCCGTCGCGCAGCACGATCGCCGCCGCGACCTCCTCGCCCAGCGTCGCGTGCGGGACCGCGAAGGTGACGCATTGCGCAACCGCCGGATGGTCCATCAGCACGACATCCACTTCAAGCGGGGAGATCTTCTCGCCGCCGCGGTTGATCTGCTCCTTCAGGCGGCCGGTGAGGAAAAGATAGCCCTCCGGATCGAGCCGTCCCTGGTCGCCGGTGCGGAACCAGCCGTGGGTGAAGGCGCGCGCGTTGGCGTCCGGGTTGTTGTCGTAGCCACCGGTCACGTTGGCGCCGCGGATCACCACCTCGCCGACCCCGCCCGGCGGCAGCAGGCGCCCGTCATCGTCCATCACCGCGACCTCCGGCCCGGCCGCGAGGCCGACCGCGCCCGGCTTGCGCGGCCGCGGCGGCAGCGGGTTGGACGCCATCTGGTGTGCGGCCTCGGTCATCCCGTAGGCTTCGATCACCGGGCAGCCGAACGTCGCCTCCAGCTCCGCCATCACCTGCGGCGGCAGGCTCGACGAGGACGAGCGGATGAAGCGCAGTCCCGCATCCCGTGCGACGTCCTGGTGGTTGCGCGCCCGCATCAGGATCGCCTGGTGCATGGTGGGCACGGCGGTGTACCAGCTCGGCCGCACCTCACGCAGCCACTCGAAGACGCGGAACGCGTTGAAGCCGGGCGTGCAGCAGACCGCGGCGCCGGCGGCGATCGAGGACGTCACCGCCGCGATCAGCCCGTGGATGTGGAACAGCGGCATGATGTTGAGGCAGCGGTCGGCCGGCCCGAGTGCGAGCGTGCGTCCGATATTGGCCGCCGACGCCGCAATGTTGGCGTTGCTCAGCGGCACGATCTTGGGCCGCGCCGTGGTGCCGGAGGTGTGCAGCACCAGCGCCGCATCCTCCGGCGTGGCCGGTCCGCCGCGCGCCGCGTCCGCCTCCGGCAGCGCGCTGGTGTCGAGCCGGAAATCCCCCGCCGGCCCGTCCGCGATCGGGTGCAGCGCGATCACCGGAATGCCGAGCCCGGCCGCCACCGCCCGCGCCGGCGTCTCGTGTCCGGCCAGCACGATCAGGCCCTTTGGCTTGAGATCGCCGAGATAGAAGCCGAACTCGTCTTCCTTGTAGGCCGGGTTGAGCGGTGCCGTGGTCGCTCCGGCGGCGATCGCGAGGAAGCTCGACGCCGCCTCCGGCCCGTTCGGCAGCACCAGCCCGACCCGGTCGCCGCGTCCGATCCCGGCCGCGTTCAATGTGGCGACGGTGCGCGAGACCAGCCGCGCGAGGCCGGCCCGGTCGAGCCAGGGCCGCCCCGGCGCTCCGATCGCCGGCGCCGCGCCGTCACCCCCGGCCACGATCTCCCACACGCTGCTCGCCATCGCCTTCCCCTCGCGCATTGCCGTCCGCTCGTTAGGCCGGCCGGGCTTGGGGTTCAACCGACATCGGGTTCAGGCGACGCCCTCGGACGCCTCCACCGCGGCGACGTCGAGCAGCCGTTCGATCACCTCCGGCTCCTGCGCGCCGGCGATGGCGTGCCGGCCGGAGACGACGAAGCACGGGACGCCGTTGATCCCAAGCCGATGCGCGCGAAGGTTCTCCGCGTGAACCGCCTCCACCTCGTCCGCGCCGAGCAGGAACAGCCGCGCCGCCGCCGGATCGAGCCCGCACGACCCGGCGATCGCGGCCAGCACACGGATATCACCGATATCCTGCCCCTCGGTGAAATGCGCCGCGAACAGCGCCTCCACCGTGCCCACCGCGCGGCCAAAGCCCGCCGCCCAGCGCACCAGCCGATGCGCATCCACGCTGGACGGTGTGCGGCGGATGCGGTCGAAGCGGAATCTGACGCCCTCGCCGCGGCCGAGTTCGGCGATCGAGCCATAGAGCCGCCGCGCCCGCTCCTCACCGCCGAATTTGCGGATCACGTAGTCGGCGCGCGACATCCCGCCGCGCGGCATGTCCGGATTGAGCAGGAACGGCCGCCACACCAGATCGACCATCAGGTCCGGCCGACGCCGCAGCGTACGCAACAGACGGCGGACGCCCAGGTAGCACCAGGGACAGACCAGATCGTGGACCACCTCGACCGAGAGGCGGGCCTTGGGCGGAGCCAGGATGTTCACGCGCCCACTCTATAACCACCGGTGCCGCCGCGTCACCCGTTTGCAACCGGAATTGCCAGTTCGGGGTCGGCCACGATCGGGTCGTGACGGTAGGCGGCGATCAGGAAGTCGATCACCGCCCGGGTCCGCGGCGCCAGATGCCGGCGGGACGGATAGACAGCGTGCAGCGGCGTCCGCTTCGTCTGCCAGGGTTGCAGGATCGTCCGCAGGCTTGCTGCGCGCCCGCCGACCGAGCCCACCGTGTCCGGCCCCATGTAGGCGGGGAAGATGCCGATCCCCATGCCGCGCAGCACCGCCTCGCGCACCGCCTCCATGCTGTTGGTCGAAAACCGCCCCTGCACGATGACCGCGATCGGACCGTCCGGCCCCGCGAGATGCCATTCATGCGCATCGCTGAAACGATCGTAGATGATGCATTCGTGATGTGCCAGCTCGGCCGGGTGCCGCGGTTCGCCGCGCCGCGCGAGATAGTCCTCGCTGGCCACGATCAGCGTTGCGACCGAGCCGATCCGCCGCGCCACCAGCGAGCTGTCGGCGATCGTGCCGATCCGCACCACGAGATCGAGGCCGGCGGCGATCAGGTCCTGCCGCTCGTCGTTCAGCGTCAGGTTGACGCTGAGGCCCGGATAATGCTCGAGCAGCGCCGGCATGTGCGGCATCAGATAGCGCCGGCCGAAGGTCTGGGTGCTGCCGATCCGCACCAACCCGGAGACGGCGCCGCGGTTGCGCCCGACGGCTTCGAGCGATTCGTCAACCCGCTCCAGCACGCCACGGATATGTGCGAGCAGGTCCTGCCCGTCCTGGGTCAGCGTCAGGCTGCGGGTGGTGCGCTGGATGAGCCGCGTGTCGAGATGGTCCTCCAGCGCCGCGACCTGCCGCGAGACCGCCGGCTGCGTGGCACCGATCTCGCGTGCGACGGCCGAGAACGAGCCGCACTCGGCGACCCGCGCGAACACGCGGAAGGCGGCGAGCATGTCCATCCCGCGCCCTCAGCCGCCCGGCTGATCCAGCGCCGCCCGCAGCGCCCGACCGTCCGGCGATGCAGGATCGACGAGACCCTCGCGCAGGAACAGGTCGATCAGCACCAGGTTCACGTTGAATTTGAAATCGTCGGTCTCGCGCGCGCGCCGCAGCACCTCCGGCAGCGGGGCGAGGAAAAAGCTCTCCACCTCGTCGTCGTGCGGCGCGGGGGTAAAATCGTCCGGCAGGTCGAGATCGAAGCAGTGCAGCCGGTCGCGGCGCAGGCCCTCGCTGCGCTGCATGGCATAGCTGATCGTGGCGACCGGGCGTGCGGCGCGGGCGAGGGACGCGGGCAGGCCGGCTTCCTCGGCGCCCTCCTTCTCCAGCGTCTCGATGGGCGTCAGCCCGGCCGGGACGCCGCCGGCAACCAGATGGTCGAGCTTGCTGGGATCGAGCGCCTTGTGCGCCGCGCGCCGCGCCACCCAGAGATGTGGGCCGTCGGGGCGGCGGACCAGTCCGTTGAGATGCACGCCCTCGGCGCGGATGCCGAACAGCGGCAGCGCGCCGCGGTCGATCCGGCCGAGCACGGCGCCGGTCGCGTCGTCGCGGACGTCGAACGCCTCGTCGCGGAGGCGGTGTCCGAGCCGGGCCGCGATCGCCGCGGCCGCCGGATCGAGCGCTGCCGCGTCGGCAAGCGTGACGCGCTCCTCCTCGCGCGCCGCCCCGAAGGCCGCCAGCTCCGCCGCCACCGCCTCTGTCACCCAGCCGACCGGCGCCGCGCCCGCGAACAGCCGCAGCCGGCCTCCGGGCAGGCCGGCGTTGTGACAGGCGGCGATGTGGCGGAGCAGCGTATCCATTGCCCCGCGATAGCCGACATGTGGCGCCCCGCCTAGCCGGCCGGCTTTGCAATCCTGCTCTCCAGTGTCACATCGGGGTCATGTCGCCGCCATCCGTTCCGCCGCCGGGCGCCGCCGTCCCGCCCTTGCCGCCGCGACGGCCGCTGGCGCAGACCCTCCGGTCCCTGCTCCCCTATCTCTGGCCGAAGGACGATTGGCGCATCCGCGCGAGCGTGGTTGCGGCGCTGGCCTTCATGGTGCTGGCCAAGGTGGCGACCGTCTACGTCCCGCTGGTCTACAGCCACGCCGTCGATGCGCTGAGCCCGAAGGGTCCGCGGGCGATGCTCGCCGTGCCGGTGGCGCTGGTGATCGCCTACGGCCTGCTGCGGGTGACCAGCGCCGGGTTCGGCGAGCTGCGCGACGCGGTGTTCGCGTGGGTGCAGCAGCGCGCGGCGCGGCGGATCGGGCTGCAGACCTTCGTCCACCTGCACGAGCTGTCGCTGCGCTATCACCTCGATCGGCAGACCGGCGGCCTGTCGCGCATCCTGGACCGCGGGATCAACGGCATCCAGACGGTGCTGCGGTTCTCGATCTTCAACATCGTGCCGACCGCGATCGAAATTTTGCTGGTGGTCGGCATCCTCTGGCACCTGTTCGACTGGCGCTTCGCCGCGGTCACGTTCGGCGCGGTCGCGCTCTACTTGGGCTTCACCCTTGGCTTCACCGGCTGGCGCGTGCGCTTCCGCCGCGCAATGAACGAGATCGACAGCGACGCGCAGACCAAGGCGCTCGACAGCCTGCTGAACTACGAGACCGTCAAGTATTTCGGCAACGAGGCGCACGAGGCCGCGCGCTTCGACGCCTCCCTCGCCCGCTACGAGCGCGCCGCCGTGCGCAGCGCTGTGACGCTGAACGCGCTCAACGCCGGACAGGCGCTCATCATTGCGGGCGGCCTGACCGTCATCATGCTGATGGCGGCGCGCGGCGTCGCGTCGGGCGGGATGACGGTCGGGCGGTTCGTGCTGGTCAACACCTATCTCATGCAGCTCTACCAGCCGCTCAACTTCCTGGGCTTCGTCTATGGGCAGATGCGGCAGAGCCTGATCGACATGGAGCAGATGTTCCGGCTCCTTTCGGTGCGCGCCGAGATCACCGACCGGCCGGACGCCCGCACGCTGCCGCGCGCGACCGCGGGCGAGCCGGGCTCGCTCGCATTCGACGACGTGCGTTTCCGCTACACGCCTGCACGCGAGGTGCTGAAGGGTGTGAGCTTCCATGTCGAGGCCGGGCGCAAGCTCGCGATCGTGGGCCCCACCGGCGCCGGCAAGTCCACCGTCAGTCGGCTCTTGTTCCGCTTCTACGACACGACCGGCGGGCGGGTGCTGGTGGACGGGCAGGATGTCCGCGACCTCGCGCAGTCGAGCCTGCGCGCCGCGATCGGCGTGGTGCCGCAGGATACCGTGCTGTTCAATGACAGCATCCGCTACAACATCGCCTATGGGCGCCCCGGCGCCAGCCGGGAGGCGATCGAGCACGCGGCGCGATTGGCGCAGATCCACGATTTCGTCACCCGCCTGCCGGACGGCTACGAGACGCGCGTGGGCGAGCGCGGACTCAAGCTGTCGGGCGGCGAGAAGCAGCGCATCGCGATCGCGCGCACCATCCTGAAGGACCCGCGCATCCTGATCCTGGACGAGGCGACCAGCGCGCTCGACACCCGCACCGAGCAGGACATCCAGGCAGCGCTGCGGCGCCTCTCCGCCGACCGCACCACGCTGGTGATCGCGCACCGGCTCTCGACCGTGGTGGACGCCGACGAGATCATTGTTCTGGTCGATGGCCGCGTCGCCGAGCGCGGCAGCCACGCCGCCCTGCTGGCCCGGCGCGGGACGTATGCGGCGATGTGGACCTTGCAGGCGGAACAGAGTGAAGAATCGGGGCTGAGCGAGGAGGAAGAAGCGGTCGCGATTCCGTGAGCACGGGCTTCCATGGCGCCGCCGCATCGCCATCTTCGGGGCGGAGAGGAAGGAGCAGCCAATGCACAACAACGAGACGGCCCGCAACACCGCCCCGTCCGAACCGCTGCCCGCCGAGTTGAGCCATGCCGGCAGCGTGGTCGACCGGGCGATCTCGCACATGACCGAGCAGCACATCAGCGCGATGGCGATCGGCGCGGCCCTGCTCGGCGGCGCCATCGCGGTGCTCTGCCGCACGCTCGACGATCCCGCCAT
This sequence comes from Acetobacteraceae bacterium, assembly GCA_036272815.1. Classification (GTDB taxonomy): domain Bacteria; phylum Pseudomonadota; class Alphaproteobacteria; order Acetobacterales; family Acetobacteraceae; genus DATAYA01. The sequence continues at coordinate 10,032 of DATAYA010000165.1, read as the reverse complement.
CGTCGCCGTGCTGCGCCAGGCGATCGCCAGCGTCGAGGCCGGCGATCTCGCGGAGGATGTCCCTCCCGCGCCGCAGCCGCGCGCATGAGCCTGCGTGATCCGGGCCGCGATCGCCCGATCGTCCCGGCCCGCAGCGCGCTGTTTATCGTCGATGTGCAGAACGGCACTTTCAACGACGCCGAGGCCGAGCGCCACCCGGAGTTCCATGCCGCCGCCCGCGACATCGTGCTGCCCAACCTGGTGCGCGTGGTCGCCGCCTGCCGCCATGCCGGCGTCGAGGTGATCTACACCGTGATCGAGAACCTCACCCGCGACGGCCGCGACCGCGGGCTCGACTACAAGCTATCCAACCTCGGCTTCCCGCCAGGATCGTGGGAGGCGCGGGTGTGCGATGCCGTCGCACCCGCGGCGGATGAGATCATACTGCCGAAATCGTCATCATCGGCCTTCAACTCCACCGTGCTCGACTACGTGCTGCGCAACCTCGGGGTGACGGATTTGTTCGTCGCCGGCTTCCTCACCGACCAGTGCATCGACCATAACGTGAAGGACGCCGCCGATCGCGGCTATTATGCGCATTGCCTGCACGATGCCTGCATGGCGGACACCCGCGCCCGGCACGAGGCGGCGCTCGCGTGCTTCCGCGGGTATTGCCGGATGCTGGACTGCGCGGCGTTTCTCGGGATGCTGGATCGCCCTTCGGACGCCCGTTCCTGAAGCGAATGGATTCTCAAGACTCTGTTCCGAGCCAGGTCCAGGGGCGGAGCGGGCGCCCCTGGCCTCCTCAATAAACCTCCGCGTAACGCGCGCAGAGGCTCGCCGGATCGGTCTCGCCCACATGCGCGATTTCCGCCCGCTTGTGACGCAGCATCGCTTCGCGCAGCACCGGCCCGAGCCACGCGGCGGCGGCCTCGCTCGTCTCCAGCGCATCGAGGGCGGCGGCCAGCGAGCGCGGCAGTGTCGGCGCGGGCACGCCCGGCGGCGGCAGGTCGAGCTCCCGCCGCAGCCCGTCCGCGCCCGCGAATAGTAGGCAGCCGAGTGCCAGATAGGGGCTCGATGCCGCATCACAGACGCGGTACTCGACATGGCATTGCGCCGCCTTCGCCTCCTCGTCGGCTGCCGCGAAGATCGGGCAGACCCGCAGCGCCGCGCCACGGTCCTGCACCGCGACGCTCATCTCGGTCGGTGCCCAGCGGTTCGGCGTCAGCCGCAGATAGGAGACGGGCGAGGGTGCGGTGATCGCGGTGAGCGCCGGCAAATGCGCCAGGATGCCGGCGCAGAACGCACGCGCCGGAGCGGCGAGGCCGTACGGCGCGGACGCCTCCCGCATCACCGGCGCGTCCGCCGCATCGCGCAGGCTCATGTGGACATGCACGCCATTGCCGGCGCCACCAGGGTTCGGCATCGGCGAGAAGCCGGCGCGCTGGCCGAGCCGCCATGCCGCACCGCGCGCCATCTCGCGTACGATCACGCCACGGTCGGCGGCGGCGAGCGGGCCGGCGGGCTTGACCGTCACCTCGAACTGCCGGTCGCCATATTCGGCCAGGAACGAATCCGGCTCGCACCCCGCCGCCCGCAACGCCGCGACGAACACCTCGGCGAACCGTCCCTGCCGCCGGAGGGCGGCGAGCGAATAGGCGGCACCCGGAAACGCGTCCGCGCCCGACAGCACGAACTCCTGCTCGAAGGCCGCGATCATCGAATACCCGGCGGCCGCGAGCGCCGCCTCGCCGCGGCGGAGGAAGTCGCGCGGGCAGCAGGTCCAGGCTTGGCCGTCGGTCTCGCGCAGATCGCCGAGCATGATGTGCTCCGGCGGCGTGCCGTCGGCGAAATCGACGCGCGCCGCCGCCGCGGGGTCCGGCACGATCATCAGGTCGCCGCCGGTGCCGAAGGGCGTGTCGAAGATCGGGCCGAACGCCGACATCATCAGGTTGCTGTGCGTCCAGCCGACACCTTTCTGCGCGCGCGCGGGCAGCTCCGCAGCGGGAAACGCCTTGCCGCGGACATGCCCCGATATGTCGCAGGTTCCAACGAAGATCAGCTCTTCTTGCAGCATCGGCATCGCTCCCTGCGCGAAACTCATGCTCAGAACAGGCCGGTGCCCTGCAGACCGCCAAACACGCCGAACGCGCATGTGACCGTCGCAACCGCCACCACCACGACGCGATACCAGCCACGCAACCGGTGCTGCAACGGCAGCGCGCGGATCGCCAGCGCGACCAGGAAGCCGAGCACCAGCGGCAGCAGGAATGCGTTCATCACCTGCACGCCCACATTGAGCGAGACGAGATCGGGCCAGACCGCGACCAGCACGCAGCCGGCCACCACCGCGAGCGAATAGACGCCATAGAACCACCGCGCCTCAAGCGGTCGATGCTCGAGCGAATGGCGGTACCCGGTGACCTCGCCCAGTCCCCAGGCCAGCGCCAGCGAGCAGACGATCGCGGCCACCATGCCCGCGCCCAGCACGCCGAGCGCGAACACGAGCCGCCCGGCACCGATGCCGAGAAAGGGCGTCAGCGCCCCGCTCATCTCGCCGACGGAGGCGAGGCTCGCGCGCGGATTGTGCAGGCCGATCGTGGCAGCGGTCGCGATCAGCACCGCCGCCATCACCGCCTGCGTCAGCACCGAGCCCAGTGCGGTGTCGAGGACGGCGGCGCGATAGTGCTCCGGCCGCAGCCGTTTGTCGGCGACCGCCGACTGCTGGTAGAAGACCATCCACGGCATGATGACCGCGCCGACGTTCGCGGCCGCGAGATAGAGATATCCCTGCTCGTGCCAGGGAATGTTGATCGACTGGTGCAGCATGACGCCGACGTGCGGCCGCGCCATCCACGCGACCGCCATGAACGCCAGCTCGAACAGGCCGACTGCGATCGCCACCCGCTCGACCCGCCGATACGACCCGGTGACCACCACCGCGAGGAGCGCCACCGCCGCGACCGCGAGGCTCGCCGCGCGTGGCACGCCGTACAGCTCGCCCACGCCGGCAACCCCCGAGAACTCGGTCAGCAGCGCGCCCGCGGAGGCCACCGCGAGCCCGGCAACCGAGACCCGGGCCCAGAACGGGCCGAAGCTGTCGCGGATCAGCTCGCCGTGCCCGCGCCCGGTGAAAATGCCGAGTCGCACTGTCAGCTCCTGCACCAGCGTGAGGATCGGGATCAGCACGAATTGCAGCAGCAGCAGCCGATAGCCCCATTGCACCCCGCTCTGGCCGGCGGTGATGACGCTGCCGACGTCGGTGTCGGCCAGCATGACGACGAGGCCGGGTCCGAACACGGCTGCGGCGTTCGACAGCCGCCGGGGCGGGCGCAGGATCGGTTTCACGGTCGGGAGACTCCCTGGGCCGGTTGGCGCAAATGCGAGCTATTCGCAACGCACGGCGCCGTCAACGGCATCCGTTGATTCGGGCCGTGCGCTGCCACATGGTGCCCCATGCCCGAGCTTTACCTGCACAACAGCCTGACGCGGCGGCGCGAACGCTTCGTGCCGATCGATCCCCTCCATGTGCGGATGTATGTCTGCGGGCCGACCGTCTACGATCTGGTGCACGTCGGCAACGCGCGGCCGATCGTGGTGTTCGACGTGCTGGCGCGGCTGCTGCGGCTGCTCTACCCGCGCGTGACCTACGTGCGCAACGTCACCGATGTCGACGACAAGATCAACGCGCGCGCGGCAGCCGCGGGCGAGCCGATCGCGGCACTCACCGAGCGCACGCTCGCCGATTTCCACGCCGATGTCGCGCAACTCGGCGCGCTGCCGCCGGATGTCGAGCCGCGCGCGACCGGCCACATCCCGGCGATGATCACGGTGATCGGGCGCCTGATCGATGCCGGTCACGCCTATGCCGCACAGGGGCATGTGCTGTTCTCGGTCGCGAGTTTCTCGGCGTACGGCCGCCTCTCCGGCCGCAGCCCGGACGAGCTGCTCGCCGGCGCGCGCGTCGAGGTGGCACCCTACAAGCGCGATGCCGGCGATTTCGTGCTGTGGAAGCCGTCGGACGCGACAACGCCGGGCTGGGACAGTCCGTGGGGGCGTGGCCGGCCGGGTTGGCACATCGAATGCAGCGCGATGTCCTGGCAGCTTCTCGGCGAGAGCTTCGACATCCACGGCGGCGGCTCCGACCTCTTGTTCCCACATCACGAGAACGAGCTGGCGCAGAGCCTCTGCGCGTTTCCCGGCAGCGCCTTCGCGCGCGTCTGGCTGCACAACGGGATGCTCAATGTTGACGGCGCCAAGATGTCGAAGAGTCTCGGCAATTTTCTCACCCTTCGCGCGGCGCTCGCGGAATTTCCCGGCGAGGTGCTGCGACTTGCTCTGCTGCGCGGGCACTACCGCGCGACACTCGAAGTGGGCGATGCAGCGTTCCGCGAGGCGCGCACGGAACTGGACCGGTTCTACCGTGCGCTCGAACAGGCACCGGCCGATGCGGGCGCTGTGCCCGAGCCGGTGCTCGACGCGCTCTGCGACGATCTCAACACGCCGCTTGCGCTGGCCCGGCTGCACGCGCTCGCCGACGCGGCGTTGGCCGGCGATGCGGCGGCGGCTCGCGGCCTGCGTGCCGGCGCCGGGCTGCTCGGACTGTTGCAACAGGCGCCGTCGGCGTGGTTCCACGGCGCCGAGGACGCGGCTGGGATCGAGGCGGCGCTGGCCGAGCGGCAGGCGGCGCGCGCGGCACGCGATTTCGCCCGCGCCGATGCGATCCGACGCGATCTCGCCGGCCGCGGCATCCTTGTGGAGGACGGGCCGCAGGGCAGCACCTGGCGGCGCGCAACCTAGGTGACCGGGCGAGGGCAGGGCGCGCGCATCGCGGCGCGCGAGGATGCGCCCGTCGTCATTCTCGTGCGGCCGCAACTCCCGGAAAACATCGGCGCGGTCGCGCGTGCGATGGGCAATGGCGGGCTTGGCGTGCTTCGGCTCGTGGCGCCGCGCGACGGCTGGCCGCAGGAGCGTGCATGGCGCACGGCCTCCGGCGCGGACGCCATCCTCGATGCCGCGAGCGTCCACCCCGACGTTGCCGATGCCGTCGCCGACCTGCACCGCGTGCTCGCGACCTGCCCGCGTCCGCGCCACGTCATCACGCCCGTGCTGACCGCGCGCGGTGCCGCGGCGGAGCTGCACGCGATCGCGGCGCGCGGCTTGCGCGCCGGCATCCTGTTCGGGCCGGAGCGCGCCGGGCTCGACGGCGACGACCTCGCGCGCGCCGATGCGCTGGTGCGCTATCCGCTGAACCCGGATTTCATGTCGCTCAATCTCGGGCAGGCGGTGATGGTGATGGCGTACGAGTGGTGGACCGAGGCCGAACGGGCGCCGCCGCGCCGGCTGATGACCAACGAGACCCATGTGGCGACCAAGCGCGAGCTGGAAAACTTCCTCGCCCACCTCGTCGACCAGCTCGATGCCAGCGGCTTCCTGCGCAACGCGCCGAAGCGGCCGGGGATGGTGCGCAACATCCGCCATCTGTTCGAGCGCGGCGAGGTGACGGAGCAGGAGTTGCGCACCCTGCACGGCATCGTCAGCGAGCTTGCGATCGGTCGGCGCGCGCGCGGGCGGCTGGAGCGCGACATGATCGGCGAGGAGGAGTGACCGCCCGCTACCGCTCCACCTGCTTCGCCAGGCGCCGCGCCATCAGCCAGCCGATCAGCGCCGAGGCCGGCGCGCCCGGCAGGACCAGCAGCAGCCCGAACGGCTGGCCGTTCACCACCAGGTCCATGCCAATCCCGAGCATCATACCCCCGATCAGCCCCCCGGTGACGCCCGCCGCTATGCCGAGCCAGAGAATGTCGCCGCGCGTGACCATGCGCGGCCTGTATCGGGCCGGCCGCCGGTTTGACAAGGGGCAGACCGCCGCCTAGAAGCCGCCGCATTGCCGGGAACGTGGACGGAGCTTCGGGCTCCGCGCCCGTCGCACGCTTGTGCGGCCTACCGGTGCAACAGAGCGCCCGATCACGGTGCCAAAACGAAGGAGCCGCGCGCATGTCCAAGCGCGTCGAGAGCAAGTACAAGATCAACCGCCGTCTCGGGGTCAATCTCTGGGGCCGCGCCAAATCCCCGATCGCCAAGCGCGAATACGGCCCCGGCCAGCACGGCCAGCGCCGCAAGGGCAAGCCGTCGGACTTCAAGGTGCAGCTCATGGCCAAGCAGAAGCTGCGCGGCTATTACGGCAACATCGGCGAGCGCCAGTTCCGCAAATACTACGACGAGGCGGTGCGCCGGAAGGGCGACACGTCGGAGAACATGATCGAGCTGCTGGAGCGCCGGCTCGACGCGGTCGTCTATCGCATGAAGTTCGCGGTGACACCGTTCGCGGCGCGGCAGTTCGTCAACCACGGCCACATCGCGGTCAACGGAAAGCGCGTCAACATCCCGTCGTTCCTGGTGCGCGACAACGACACCGTCGAGGTGCGGGAGAAGTCCAAGCAGCTCGCCGTGGTGCTCGACGCGTCGCAGAGTGCGGAGCGCGACGTGCCGGAATACCTGGAAGTCGACCACCGCGCGATGAAGGGCCGCTTCGCCCGCTCGCCGAAGCTCTCAGACGTGCCGTATCCGGTGCAGATGGAGCCGAACCTGGTCGTCGAATACTACTCGCGCTGAACCGCGCGCGGTCGGTCTTGCCGCTCAGGCGAGATCGACCGCCGCCCGCTTGAGATCGTCGAGCGCGCAGTATTCGAGTGCGCCCTCGTGCGTTGCCGCCAGCACGACAAGCGGCGCCCGGCTGGCCTCCAGCGCCTCCTGCCAGCGCGGCGCGCACAGGCACCAGCGATCGCCCGGCGCCAGTCCCGGGAAGCCGAATTCCGGACGCGGCGTCGAGAGGTCGTTGCCGGCCGCCTTGGAGAAGGCCAGGAACGCCTCGGTCATCACCGCGCAGACGGTGTGGCTGCCGACATCCTCGGCCGAGGTGTTGCAGCACCCGTCACGGAAGAAGCCGGTCAGCGGCCGTTCGGAGCAGGCGGCGAGCACGTCGCCCAGCACGTTGCGTGCCGGGCGGCGCCTGCGTTCGCCGGGATCGTCGAACGGCACGAAGCCTCAGGCGGTGGCCTGGTGCGCGATGCCCTTCTCGGTCAGCATCGTCTCCAGCTCGCCCGACTGGTACATCTCGGTGACGATGTCGCAGCCGCCGACGAACTCGCCGTTCACATAGAGCTGCGGGATAGTGGGCCAGTTGGAGAACTGCTTGACGCCTTCTCGCAAGTCCGGGTCCTCGAGCACGTTGGCGGTGGCGAAGGGGACGCCCATGTGGGTCAGGATCTGCACCACGCGGGCGGAGAACCCGCATTGCGGGAACATCGCCGTGCCCTTCATGTAGAGCATCACCGGATTGTCGGTGATCTCCTTCTGGATGCGGTTGCTGCTGTCGCTCATTCGTCTCGGCTCCTGTCAGGGGGCATTGGTCTGAAGCGCCAATGCATGGAGTTCGCCGCCCATGCGGCCGCGCAGCGCGGCATAGACGAGCTGGTGCTGCTGGATGCGGGAGCGGCCGCGGAAGCTCTCGCTGATGACGGTTGCGGCATAATGGTCGCCGTCGCCGGCGAGGTCCTCCACGCGCACCTCGGCATCCGGCAGGGATGCCTTGATCAGCGCCTCGATCTCGCCCGCCGACATCGCCATCAGACCGGCCCTCGCTCTGCCATCCATGCGGGGAAGAACCGCTCATGGCTCTCGCGCAACTCACCGAGCGATATGGTCAGCCCCCCCGCCACTGTCAAATCCCCAACCGCGCTGCGCCCGAGCGCCTGCGCCGGCACGGCCCCGGCTTGCGCCGCCGCCAGCAGCGCCGCGCCGTCCGCGACCGCGAGCACGTAGCGGGCCTGGTCCTCGCCGAACCAGAACGCGTGCGGCGGGATGCCGTCCGGGGACGCGATCAGCGCCGCCCCCGTGTCGCCGGCCAGCGCCATCTCGGCGATCGCGACCAGCAGGCCGCCATCGGAGACGTCGTGGCAGGCCCGCACCGCGCCTGCCAGGATGCGCGCGCGGACGAAATCCCCGGCCCGGCGCTCCGCCGCGAGATCGACCGGCGGCGGCGGCCCGTCCTCCCGCCCGGCGATCTCGCGCAGCCAGAGCGATTGCCCGAGATGGCCCGACGTCCTGCCGACCAGCACGAGATCGAGGCCGGGCGGCAGCGCGATGCCGACCGCCTGCGCCGCGTCGTCCAGCACGCCGAGGCCGCCGATGACGGGGGTGGGCAGGATGCCGGCGCCCGCGGTCTCGTTGTAGAGGCTGACATTGCCGCTCACGACCGGGAAATCGAGCGCCCGGCAGGCCGCCGCCATGCCGCTGATCGCGGCGGCGAACTGGCCCATGATCTCCGGCCGCTCCGGGTTGCCGAAATTGAGGTTGTCGGTGACCGCGAGCGGGCGGGCGCCGGTCGCGGTCAGGTTGCGCCATGCCTCGGCGACCGCCTGCGTGCCGCCGGCCTCGGCGTCCGCCGCGCAGTAGCGGGGGGTGCAGTCGGTGGTGAGCGCCAGCGCCCGCGCGTGGCCGTCGATCCGCACGATGGCGGCGTCCGCCGCCCCCGGCCGCTTGACCGTCTGGCCGCCGATCGTGCTGTCGTACTGGTCCCAGACCCAGGCGCGCGAGCAGAGGTCCGGGCAGCCGATCAGCCGCCGCAGGGCAGGGCCGATCCCCACCGGATCGGCGACCGGGCCGAGCGGTTCCGGCTTCGGGCCATCAACGGTCGGGCGCCGGTAGAGCGGTGCCTGCTCGGCCAGGGGTGCCAGCGGGATGTCGGCCTCGACCCGGCCGTGATGCGCGACGACGATGCGCGGATCGGCGGCAATCCGCCCCACGACGGCGAAATCAAGCTCCCATTTCTCGAAGATCGCCCGCGCCGCCGCCTCGCGGTCGGGGCGCAGGACGATGAGCATCCGCTCCTGGCTCTCCGACAGCATCATCTCATAGGCGGTCATGCCCGCCTCGCGCTGCGGCACCGCGTCGAGGTCGAGGGTGATCCCGACGCCGCCGCGGCTCGCCATCTCGACCGAGGAGGAGGTGAGGCCGGCCGCCCCCATGTCCTGGATCGCGACGATCGCGTCGGTCTCCATCAGCTCCAGGCAGGCTTCGATCAGCAGCTTCTCGGTGAACGGGTCGCCCACCTGCACGGTTGGGCGCTTCGCCTCGGCATCGGCGCCGAACGAGGCGGAGGCCATCGTGGCACCATGGATGCCGTCGCGTCCGGTCTTCGAGCCGACATAGACGACCGGGTTGCCGATGCCGGCGGCGGCACTCAGGAAAATGCGATCGGCGCGGGCGATGCCCACCGTCATCGCGTTGACCAGCGGGTTGCCGTCATAGGCGGGATGGAAATTTATTTCTCCCCCCACCGTCGGCACGCCGACGCAATTGCCGTAGCCGCCGATGCCGCGCACCACGCCGTCGACGATCCGCCGCGTGGCGGGGTGCGCGGCGCTGCCGAAGCGCAGCGCGTTGAGGTTTGCCACGGGGCGCGCGCCCATCGTGAACACGTCGCGCATAATCCCGCCGACGCCGGTCGCGGCCCCCTGATACGGCTCGATGAAGCTCGGGTGGTTGTGGCTCTCCATCTTGAAGACGGCGGCGAGCCCGTCGCCGATCGCAACCACGCCGGCGTTCTCGCCCGGCCCGTGGATCACCCAGGGCGCCGTCGTCGGCAGCGTGCGCAGCCAGATCCGCGATGATTTGTAGGAACAGTGCTCCGACCACATGACGCTGAACACGCCTAACTCGGTGAGCGTCGGCGTGTGCCCGAGGATGGTGAGCGCGTTCGCGTACTCGTCTGCACTGAGCCCGAATTCGCGGGCGAGCGCCTGGTCGACTTCGGGTCCGGTCATCGGGCCGCTGTACGGGGCGGCACGCACCCCTGCAAGCGGTTCGCGGCTCGTCTTCTCAGGGCGGGTCCGGGCCGGCGGGGCGGGACGGCGGCGCCGGCGGGTGGAGGCGGGGGTCCGCGTCCGCGTCGTCGTCCGGGTCGGCGGCTTGGTCCGGGCCGGAGCCGGCGAGGATCGCGATCACCTCGTCGGGCTGGTGGGCGAGGTCCCGGGCGAGGCCGAAATCCCT
>DATAYA010000164.1:0-10876 GCA_036272815.1 Acetobacteraceae bacterium | reverse complement strand
GTGAAAGTGTAGTGGCTGTTGCCCGTCGAGCCCTGCACCGTCGAGGCGCCGGTGACTGTCACGTTGAAGTTACCGGTCCCGAGGTCGATCTGGTCGGTGCCATTGCTCAGGATGGTGCTGCCGAACACGACGGCGATGCTGTCGGTCGCACCCGCCGCGGTGGTGACGGCGTCGGCGCCCCCGGTCGTGCTGAGAGTGATCCCGCCGCTGCCGCCGGCGATCTGCTCGTCCGAGCCGGGCCCGGTGATCGTCAGATGCCCGGCGCCGCCTTCGATGAAGTCGCGCGCGAGATTGGAGATCACCGTCGCGGCCGCGGCGCCGCCGAGGTAGTGGATGTTGCCGGTATCGCCTGCGAGCAGCGTGGTGCCGCCCGCGCCGTAAACCGTGGCGCCCGCGCCGTCGCTGCGGCCATAGACCGACAGCGCGCCGCTGCCCTCGAAGATCTGCGCCGCGCCGCTGACGATGATCGTCTCGTTGCCGGACCCGGCCTGCACGGTATCGGCGCCGGCCGAGGTCATCAGCACGTTGCCGGCGCCGAAGGTGACATCGGTCCCGGCGCTGCCGCCGGAGGTCGTCATCACCATGGTACCGCCATACATGTTGGTCGACGACGCGCCGCCGACCACGCTTGCCTGCAGCAGCGCCCCGTTCTGGGCGAACGAGATGTCGGACGTGCCGCCCGCATTGACCAGCTGCAGATAGCTGCCGGCGCCGGTGACCGTCGCATGCGCGCCGCCGAGCACGTTGACCGTGTCGCTGCCGAGCCCGCTGCCGGCGGTGATGTTGATGTCGGCGGCACCGCTCACCGCCCACCCGTTCGAGCCGGCGCCCGCCTCCACCCCGGCACTGCCGGTGATCGCGACGCTGACGTTGCCGGCGCCGGTGGTTATCAGGTCCGCCCCGCCGCTGTTGATGACATCCTGTCCGCCGACGCTGATCGCGTCCTGCGCGCCGGCGGCGGTGATGATCTCGCTGCCCCCGACGCCCTTCGCCTCGGTGAAGTCGACCCCGCCGGCGCCGCCCACGACCGTCACGTGTCCGGCCAGGTCCGCGACGGTCAGCAGCCCGCTGCCGCCCACCACGGCGGCGCCCGTCGTCGTCAGCGTGACCGAATGCGGCGCGGCGTCGGTGAAATACTGCGTGTTGCTGCTGCCGGCGAAGGACGAGCTGCTGCTGTCGGCGAACTCCGTCCCGGTGCCGTTCCAGTTGTCGGTGTAGTCTGCCGGGCCGCTGCCGAGCTGCTTGGCGGTGAAATTGTCGAGCGTGTTGCCGTCCACGGTCACGGTGTAGATCGTCTGGTTGAGCAGCATCGCGGTCGAGGCGCCGCGGTCGTTGACGAAGGTGTTGCCGCTCACGGTCAGCGCCGAATTGGCATAAGGGATGCCCTCGCCGCCGAAATGGATCACGTTGTTGTTCTGCGCGTCCGGTCCCTTCTCGATGGTGTTGTTCTCCACCACCGCATTGCCGCCGTCCGGCAAATCGATCTCGTAGCTGGCGGTGCCGGTCGCCGTATCCTCGATCAGGTTGTTCTCGATCGTCGTGTTGTCGGCGCGGCTCTTGATCTCGTGGCCGACATTGGCGTGCTCGAAGACGCTGTTCTCGATGGTGAGCTGGCCGACCTCGTTGACGTAGAGGTTGTGCGTGTAGCCGTAGCCCGCCAGACTCGGGTTCGAGACGCCATTGTTGTCGAACACCGAGTGGTCGATCGTGATCGTGCCCGAAGGATCGGGGTCGGCCAGCAATCCGTCCTGGTTGTCCGTGAACTCATCGTTGATGAGCGTCATGTTGCCGGCCTGATAGCGGATGCCGGCGCCGTTGCCGCCGAGCGCATCGGGCACGGTCGAGCCCGAGAAGGCGACGTTCTCGATCGTGATGTCGGTGTTGGTGACGAGAATTGCCTTGTCGTTCGGCGGCGTCGTGGTGGCGACGAGATTGACCATCCCGCCGACGCCCTCGATCGTGACGCGGTCGTTGATGACGGAAAAATCGTTGGTGTAGGTGCCGGCCTGCACCTCGATGAGGTCGCCGTTGCTTGATGCGGCGATCGCGGCTGAGAGCGTCGAGAACTCCTCTCCCGCGCCGACCGTCAGCACGGTCTGTCCCGCGGTGGGCGCCGTGAACGCGGGCGTTGGCAGCAGCCCGAGCTGACCCGTGGCACCGGTTGCGGGCGCTTGCGTCGGCGACGATCCGGACATTGATGAACCTCTTTCGTGACTAGGTCTGGCGGTCCGGCGATGCGCAGCGCGTTAACTGTTTTGCCGCTTCGTGACCGGATCGATTGCTCGCGTCCAGAATGCCGCGACAACGGTTAACGGAAGATTTGCGACGTGCTCATCGGCGGCTTGCGGTTGTCGATTGTCATGCAGTGTTCGAAAATCGCGCGGCAGTTTCACGAGGACACCCCATGGAAGCGACGGTACGCATGCGCATCTGCCCACGGATCCGGAGGCTTCTGTCTGGCGTCCTGGTCGCACTGCTGGCGATGGCGGCGGCCCGTGTGCGGGCGCAGGCGATCTGGTTCGCTCCGCCCGACAACCTGGCCCGCCCCGGCATCCCGCCGCGGCATCCCGACTACCCGGGCCTGTTCGCGGCGAATGCGGTGTGGGACGCCCGTGTCGGCGCGCTGCTCATCCCGCAATTCTACGCGGCGCGGGCGCCGGACCAGGATTTGCTGCGGATCGGCGCGTGGCTGCGGCAGCACCGGATCGCGCTCGGCGTCGCCACCGGCACGGCGATCATCGCGCGCGGCGAGTGCGGGCCGCTCGAAGGGCTCACGGTCCCGGCCGCGACCTTCAACCTGTTCCGCCGGCTGCACCGGCTCGGGCTCGCCGTGCAGTACGTCGGCATGGACGAGCCGCTCACCTTCGGGCACATCTATCACGCGGCGCGCGCGTGCCGGCTGCCGATCCCCGACCTCGCACGGCGCGTCGCCTCGGCGGTGGCGGAAATCCGCATCTGGTATCCGGCGGTCCGCATCGTCGACTACGAGGCGATCACCGCCGCGCCCGAGCCCGAGATTGGCGCGATCCTGACGCAATGGGTCGCCGCGTATCGCGCGGCCGTCGGCGCTCCGCCCTACGCGATCATCGCCGATCTCAACTGGCGCCTCGCATGGCGCCCGGCCCTGCAGCAGATGGTCGCGATCGCGCATCGCGACGGCGTGCGCGCGGGCGTGTTCCTCGACGGCACCGGCCCCGGCGTGTCCTCGGCCGCGTGGGTGGCGGCGGCGCAGCGCAACACCGACGCGGTCGTGGCGATGCGCCTGCCGCTCGACATCCTGTTGGTGGCGAACTGGACCATCCATCCGCGCCGCGCGCTGCCGGCGCAGGACCCGGCGACGCTCACGCATTTCCTCGGCTGGGTGCTCGCCCGCCACGGCGGCCCCGGCTGAGCGTCTCCGTCAGAGCAGCGCGCCCGGCTGAGAATCTCCGTCAGCGCAGTGCGAAGGTGTGGCACGCGATCACCGCCTCCTCGTCGGTGGCGATCGCGTGGGCGGGACGGGCGCTCGCGGGCAAAGTGAGCAACCGGCCGTCGCCCGCGTTCGCCGTCGCGTCGGGCGCGAAGCCGAGCCAGCCGAGCCCGTCCAGCACCCCGCCGCGCACCGCCGCCGAATGCTCGCCGATGCCGCCGGTGAACACCAGGCGTCAATGCCGCCCAGCGCGCCCGCCATCGCCGCCGCGTGCACGCGCACAGGCGCCGCGAGGTCCGGGCCGCCATGCACGATCCTGTGACCGAAGCCGGCGCGCTCGGCGGCGGCGAACGGCCCGTCCGCCGTGCCGCGAGCCCCTCCGGCGCCGGCGGGTCCTCGGTGGCCACGCTGCCCCGCCCGCCGCCCGGGCCAGCATGGCGGCTGCCTGGGCCCTGAACACCGCCCATTTCAGGCTGGACGCCCCGGCGTTGAAGAGCGCCACGCTGGCCATGGCCGCACCCCCTCTTGGCCGCACCCCGTCCGACCGTACATGGTGGGGCGCAGGATACCCACCGCCGGAGATATCGCGTCATGACCAAGTTCGGTCTCGCCCAGCCCGTCCGCCGCGTCGAGGACCCGCGCCTGCTGAAGGGTGCCGGCCGCTACACCGACGACATCGCCGTCTCCGGCGCGCTGGTGGGTGTGCTGCTGCGCAGCCCGCACGCGGCGGCGAAGATCACCTCGCTCGACGCGCAAGCGGCCCGCGCCGTGCCCGGCGTCGTCGCGGTCTATACCGCGGCGGAGCTGAATGCGGACAAGATCGGCGGCATTCCCTGCGCCGTGCCGCTGAAGAACCGCGACGGCAGCGCGCGCGCCGACGTGCCGCACCCGGTGCTGGCGGACGGCGCGGTGCGCCATGTCGGCGACCCGGTCGCCTTCGTCGTCGCCGAGACGCACCAGGCGGCGCGCGACGGCGCCGAGGCGGTGCTGGTCGAATACGACGTGCTGCCCTCCTGCACCGACCTCGCGACGGCGAGCGAGCCGGGCCAGCCGCTGGTGTGGCCGGAGGTCAGGAACAACATCGTCTTCGACTGGGAGATCGGCGACAAGGCCGCGACCGACGCCGCCTTCGCCGCCGCCGCGCGAACGGTGCGGCTGACGGTCGTGAACAACCGCATCATCGTCAACTCGATGGAGGCGCGGGCGGCGCTCGCGGAATACGATTCCGGCAGCGGCCGCTGGACGCTTTCGACCAACACCCAGGGCGGCTGGAGCATCAAGGGGATGCTCGCGACGTCGATCTTCGACGTGCCGGAGGAGAATCTCCGCGTCATCACCCCCGATGTCGGCGGCGGCTTCGGGATGAAGCTCTTCCTCTACGCCGAGCACGCGCTGGTCTGCTACGCGGCACGCAAGCTCGGCCGCCCGGTGCGCTGGGCGAGCGAGCGGAGCGAGGCCTTCGTCTCCGACACGCAGGGGCGCGACAACATCACGCTCGGCGAGCTGGCGGTCGACAAGGACAACAATTTCCTGGCGCTGCGCACCCGCAACGTCGCCAACATGGGCGCCTATCTGTCCAATTTCGGCCCGTTCATCCCGACCTTCGCCGGCACCGGCGTGCTCGCCTCGGTGTACCGGTTCCGCGCGGTCTATGCGAACGTGATCGGGGTGTTCACCAACACCGTCATGGTGGACGCCTATCGCGGCGCCGGGCGGCCGGAGAGCAACTACCTCGTCGAGCGGCTGGTGGATGCGGCGGCGCGGGAGCTGGGCGTCGACCGCATCGCGCTGCGCCGGCAGAACATGGTCCCGCCCTCGGCGATGCCGCACAAGACCCCCGTGGGCAAGACCTACGACAGCGGCGACTTCCAGAAGGTGCTGGTCGCGGCTCTCGCGAAGATGGACTGGGCCGGCTTTCCCGCCCGCCGCGCCGAGAGCGCGCGCCGCGGCCGGCGGCGCGGCATCGGCATGGCCTACTACCTCGAAGCGACCGGCGGCGCGCCCACCGAGCGCGCGGAAATCCGCTTCGCCGATGACGGGTTCGTGGACGTGTATGTCGGTACGCAATCGACAGGGCAGGGGCACGAGACCGCCTATGTCATGCTGACCGCGGACCGGCTCGGCATCGACGGGGAGAAGATCCGCATCCGCCAGGGCGACACCGACACGATCCCGGTCGGCGGCGGCACCGGCGGCGCGCGCAGCCTCTATTCCGAGGGAACCGCGATCCTGGCGACCGCCGCGACGGTGATCGAGCGCGGCCGCAAAGCGGCGTCCGAGGCGCTGGAGGCGGCGATGCACGACATCGTCTTCGAGGCCGGCCGGTTCTCCATCGTCGGCACCGATCGCGGCATGGACATCCTGGCGCTGGCCGCGACGCAACGGGAAAAGGCGGCCGGGGGCGCCGACGTGACCACGCTCGACGCCGCCGAGATCGCCGACATCAACGCCCACACCTTCCCCAACGGCGCCCACATGGCGGAGGTCGAGGTCGATCCCGATACCGGCACCATCGCGATCCTGCGCTACATCGTCTGCGACGACGTCGGCCGCGCGATCAACCCGCTGATCGTGCGCGGGCAGGTGCATGGGGGTGTCGCCCAGGGCGTCGGCCAGGCGATGCTGGAGCGCACCGCCTACGACCCGGACTCCGGCCAGCTCCTCTCCGGCAGCCTGATGGACTACGCGCTGCCGCGGGCCGACAACCTGCCCGACATCGAGGTGGAGCTGCTGGAGATCCCCTGCGGCACCAACCCGCTCGGCGTGAAGGGCGCGGGCGAGGCGGGTGCCGTCGGCAGCCCGCCGGCGGTGATGAACGCGATCGTGGACGCGCTCTCCGGCGACGGGGTGACGCATCTCGACATGCCGGCCACGCCGGAACGGGTGTGGCAGGCAATCGTCCACGCCCGCGCGGCATAGAGGAGGCCCCGA
Source organism: Acetobacteraceae bacterium (assembly GCA_036272815.1). Taxonomy (GTDB): domain Bacteria; phylum Pseudomonadota; class Alphaproteobacteria; order Acetobacterales; family Acetobacteraceae; genus DATAYA01. The sequence continues at coordinate 4,536 of DATAYA010000164.1, read as the reverse complement.
TGGCAGCCCTGTTCGGCACCCGCACCCGCCCGGCGGAGCACTTCCCCGTCGAGCACACCGACGCCGAGTGGCGCGAGCGTCTCTCGCCCGAGCAGTACCGCGTGCTGCGCGGCCACGGCACCGAGCGCGCCGGCACCAGCCCGCTCGACCGCGAGAAGCGGCCCGGCACCTTCCTCTGCGCCGCCTGCGGCGAGGCGCTGTTCGATGCCGCCACCAAGTTCGACAGCGGCACCGGCTGGCCGAGCTTCTGGGCGCCGCTGCCGGAGGGGGTCGCCACGCAGGAGGACCGCAGCCTGTTCATGGCCCGGACGGAAGTGCATTGCGCCCGCTGCGGCGGCCATCTCGGGCATGTCTTCCCCGACGGCCCGCCGCCGACCGGCCAGCGCTTCTGCATGAACGGGGCGGCGATGGCGTTCGAGCCGAAGGGCGCGCAGCCGGAGAGTTAGAGGGCTCGGGCCGCCGCGCGATGCGAGCCCTCGCGCAACTCTAAAGACGAGAAATGGCCAGACTCTCCGTAACGTAGGTCGCAAACCGGAAATCGCGGATCGCCGCGATCCGACCGTCCGCCCAGTCGAGCAGCACCACGTAGCGGATGGCACACGCCGCATCGGCGGGATCGCTCACCAGAAGCGCCGGACGGCCGTCCGCGAGCCCGGGCGAGAAACGCCAGTCGGAGGTTGCGCCATAGCGGCTGAAATAGACCGAGACGTCCTTTCGGCCGACCAGGCGGGTGCGGTTCACCAGTTCGAGCCGGACGTCCTCGGCCAGGAGGTCGCGCAAGGCGTCGAAGTCGCGGTCGTTGAACCGGTCCGCATAAGCGCGCAGCCGCGTCCGGTCCGCTGCGGCCAGACCCGCGGCCGGACCCGCGGCCGGACTGGGCGCCTGGTCTGCGCGGGCATCGGCGCGTTCGCTCAGTCGTGCGCGGGCCCGATGGAGGGCGGCCTTCACGGCCGGGAGGCTGAGGCCGAGGATGGCGGCCGTCTCGGCCAGGGAATGGCCGAGAACGTCCATCAATACCACGCTCGACCGCTGCGTGGCGGGCAGGCGCAGGAGGGCGGCAAGGCTCGCGGTTGCGGCCACCCGCGTATCGGCGGCGGCACCGGCGTCTGCGAAGCCGGTCAGGTCGATGTCGGACCGGACCACGCCCTGCCGCTTGCGGCGACGCAGCGCGTCGAGGGCCGCATTGTGGGCGATGCGAAACAGCCAGCTCTCCAGCCGCTCGATCTGGCCAGCGGCGGGGAACGCCTCCGCTGCCTTTGCCAGAGCCTCCTGGACCACGTCTTCACCATCGATCGCCGAACCGACCATATGGGCGCAGTAGCGGTGCAGGCGCGGACGCAGTTCCGCCATCAGCCTGCCCAACCCCTCCGGCCCCAAGCTCCCGTCTGCCATGCGCGCTCCTCTCCGTCCGGCGGCTGCCGACCGGCAGAGCCCCGGTTCTCCAGACGCCGAACGCCAGGCAAAGGATTCCGCACCGACGAATTTCTCTCGCGGGGGGAATCCTTCCCGCCCGTCCCGGCGTCCTTGCCTGCATCGGCGCGCGTGCTGCCCGCCGATCAACGAAAGGACCAAGATCATGCCCAATGCCATGCAAAGAGTGACACTGGTGCGCTACCCGACCAAGCCGGACCGCGCCGCCGAAAACGAGGCCCTGGCCCGGGCGGTGTTCGCCGAACTCCAGGCCGCAGCGCCGGACCATGTGGCCTACGCGCTCTTCCGGGACGGCCTGGATTTCGTCCACCTGTTCATCAACACCCAGGCGGACGATTCCAGCCCCCTCACGGAGCTTCCAAGCTTCAAGGCATACAGGAAGGACCTGGCCGGCCGCTGCGCTGCGCCGCCCGAGCCGATGCGGCTCAGCCTGAACCTCCTGGAGTCCTATGGCCTGGCATCCTCCATGGCGCCGGCCTGAGCGGCGGAAGCGGCGCGAGCGCCTCGTCCGTCTGCTCTCTGCGGGAGGCGGACGAGGCCGCTTTTGTTGCGGGCCGCGCCCCTGGCCTGTCGACCCGGCCCTGCTAATCTCCGCCGATGCGAGCCGCGCCGAGCTTCCAGGACCTGATCCTGCGCCTGCACGCCTATTGGGCGCGGCAGGGCTGCGTGATCCTGCAACCCTACGACCTCGAGATGGGCGCCGGCACGTTCCACCCCGCGACCACGCTGCGCGCCCTCGGCCCGCGTCCCTGGCGCGCCGCCTACGTGCAGCCTAGTCGGCGGCCGGGCGACGGCCGCTATGGCGAGAACCCGAACCGCCTGCAGCACTACTACCAGTACCAGGTCATCATGAAGCCGAGCCCGGACACCGCGCAGGAGCTGCTGCTCGGCAGCTACGCCGAGATCGGCCTCGATCCCCGGCACCACGACATCCGCTTCGTCGAGGACGACTGGGAGAGCCCGACGCTGGGCGCCTGGGGGCTCGGCTGGGAGGTGTGGTGCGACGGGATGGAGGTCGGCCAGTTCACCTATTTCCAGCAGGTTGGCGGCATCCCTGTCACCTATCCGAGCTTCGAGATGACGTACGGGCTGGAGCGGCTGGCGATGTATGTGCAGGGGGTCGAGGACGTCTATGCGCTCGACTTCAATGGCGCGGGCGTGCGCTACGGCGACGTGTTCCTGCGGGCCGAGCGGGAATACAGCGCCTACAATTTCGAGCACGCCGACACGGCGATGCTGGCGCGGCATTTCTCCGACGCGGAGGCGGAGTGCGCGGCGCTGCTCGCGCCCAGGAACGGGACGCCGCTGGCGCTGCCCGCTTATGACCAGTGCATCAAGGCCAGCCACCTGTTCAACCTGCTCGACGCGCGCGGCGTCATCAGCGTCGCCGAGCGCGCGGCCTATATCGGCCGGGTGCGGACGCTGGCGCGCGGGTGCTGCGAGGCGTGGGTCGCGGGGGAACCGGCCGGGGACGCCGTTGTTTCTACCGGCGCCGGGGAATAATCTGCCGCGATGGGGGTGCAGCTCAACATCAAGGGCGACGGTGCATACGTGCTCGCGGCCGAGCTGGCCGAACCGACCGGGGAGAGCCTCACCACGGCGGTGACAGCGGCGCCGCAACGCGACGAGGACGGGCGGTGGAGCGGCGCGCGGACGCCACGCTCGCGGCGGCGCGATGCCGCATGTCCGCAGTGAACCGGCTGGAGGCGACGATCCGGGTCGACGAGCGCGGCACCCCGGCCATCGCGGCACGGTTCCCGGCGATCGTGGGCGACGCCCGGATCGAAGTCGCGTGCGTCACCCGGGCACGCCTTGATCTTGGCGATGGCTTCGACTGGGCGCCGGCCACGACGGAGGCGGACGCGCTGCTGTTCGAGGGTGACCACTTCCCGCTGACCGACATCGCCTCCGCGCTGCCGGCCTGACCATGCCGGCGCTGTTCCTGGAGCTGTTCTCCGAGGAAATCCCCGCGCGCATGCAGGTGCGCGCGGCTGATGACCTCGCGCGGCTGGCGGGCGAGGCCCTGGCGGCACTCGCGCCGAGCGGGATGCGCCGCTTCTCCGGCCCGCGGCGGATCGCGCTCGCGGCCGAGGTCGCGGGGTCGGTCGCGGCGCAGACCAGCAGCGAGCGCGGCCCGCGCATCGGCGCGCCGGAGCAGGCGCTGGCCGGGTTCCTGCGCAAGCATGGCGCGGCGCGCGACGACCTGCGCGAGGAAGGCGCGTTCTGGGTGCTGGAGAAATCCGCCCCCACGATTCCGGCGGCGACCCTGATCGCGCAGGTGCTGCCGACGCTGCTGCGGCGCTTCCCGTGGCCGAAATCGATGCGTTGGGGCACCAGCCGCTTCACCTGGGTGCGTCCCCTGCGGCGCATCGTCTGCCTGCTCGACCGCGAGGTGGTGCGCTTCGACCTGCGCGACGGCGAGGATGACGGGCACGGACTGGTTTCCGGGAACTTGACCGAGGGGCATCGGTTTCTGGCTCCGGGCGCGGTCGCGGTCGGCTCGGCCGAGGAATGGCAGGCGACGCTGCGCAGCCGCCGCGTGATCGCGGATGCGGCCGAGCGGCGCGCGGTTGTGGCCGCGGGGATCGCGCGCGTGGCCGAGGCGGAGGGTTTCTCGGTGATCCCGGACGAGGCGCTGCTGGACGAGGTTTCCGGTCTCGTCGAGTGGCCTGTGCCGATGGCCGGGCGGATCGACCCCGCCTTCATGGACCTGCCGCCGGAGGTCATGCAGGTCTCGATGCGGGTGAACCAGCGGGTGTTCGCGCTGCGCGATGCGGCGGGCGCGATGGCGCCGGCTTTCGCGTTTGCGGCCAACATAGAGCCGGACGATGGCGGGGCGGCGATCGTCGCCGGGAACGAGCGGGTGCTGCGGGCGCGGTTTGCCGATGCGCGGCATTTCTGGGATTTGGACCGGAAGACGCGGCTCGCGGACCGGGTTGCGGCGCTGGACGGCGTGACGTTCCACGCCAAGCTGGGCAGCCAGCGAAAGCGAGTGGAGCGGATCGGGCGTGCGGCGTTCAACATCTCTGGGCGCGTAGCGGCCGCAATGCGGGTTGGTGACCCGGCCGAGTTTGGGCCGCAAGTAGCCAGGGCGGCGCTGCTGGC
>DATAYA010000163.1:0-2256 GCA_036272815.1 Acetobacteraceae bacterium | reverse complement strand
AGAAGCTGGCTCACCTGCATCGTGGACTTGCCGAGCACGGCGCTCACGGTCACGGGTATGTCGTAGACGGCTTCGAGGTCGCGGGCGCTGCGCGGCGAACCGATCTCGGCCGATGGCGGCACGGGCTCGGCGAGGTCGGAGAAATCGAGATCAGCCGACATGGTCCATCTCCATCGCGGTTTGCACGCCGGCCCCCAAAGGTGCTTCGGCGAGCAGGCCCAGCGGTGCCAGCGCCGCCTCCAGCGCCGCCCGGATCGCGGCAGCCGACCGCTCCGCGCGGCCGCACTGCCAATGCACGCGCACATCGCCGCGCGCCATCGTCTGCACCGGCTCCAGCACTGCGGTGCCGGCGAGCGGCGGGTCGAGCGCGTCGAGTTCCCGCTGCAGGTCGGGGACGTGATGGGGATGGGCGCGGATCGTCACCCGCGGCTCGGTGCGCAGTGTGGGCAGCAGGGCGCGGGCCACGGCGCGCAGCTCCGCGGCGCCGTGATCGGCGCAGAGCGCCGGGAGCGCCTGGCACAGGCATGCCAGCAGCAAACGGGCGGTCTCCTCGGCATGGCCTTCGAGACTGGCCGCTGCCTGTGCCCCCGCCGCCCCGAGCGCATCGGCGAGGCGCGCGAGCAGCGTGGTGCGCTGCTGCGCCGCCCCCATGCGTGCCACCGCCTCCGCCTCGGCGCGTCCCTCGGCACGCGCCGCCTCGCGCGCGTCGATCAGGTCGGCGTGCGAGAACACCGGCTCGATCACCTCGGGCTCGGGCGCGGGCAGACGCACGACGGCGTCGAAATCCTCCGCGAACAGGATGCCGGCGGACGGGTCGCGGGATCCGATCAAACGACCATCTCCTCGTCGCGTCCCTCGTTGATTTCGATTTCACCCTGTGCCGCGAGGTCCTTGGCCGCCATGACGATCGCCGCCTGCGCCTCGTCGACGTCGCGGAGGCGGACGGGGCCGAGCGCCTCGATGTCGTCGCGCAGCATCTTGCCGGCGCGCTCGGACATAGTGCGGAAGAACAGGTCGCGCACCGCTTCGGAGGCACCCTTGAGTGCCAGCGGCAGCTTCTCCTTCTCGACCGTGCGCAGCAGCGTCTGGATCGCAGGCCCCGACAGGCGCTGAAGGTCGTCGAAGGTGAACATGAGCGCCTTGATCCGCTCCGCCGCCTCGCGGTTGCGTTCCTCCAGGGCGGCGACGAAACGCGCCTCGGTCTGGCGGTCGAGGTTGTTGAAGATGTCGGCCATCATCTCGTGCGCGTCGCGCCGCGTGCTGCGCGCGAGGTTGGACATGAACTCCGCCCGCAGCGTCCGCTCGACGCCGTCGAGCACGTCCTTCTGCACGCTCTCCATGCGCAGCATCCGCATCACGACTTCCATCGCGAAGCCATCCGGCAGCAGGGCGAGCACCCGCGCCGCGTGGTCGGCGCGGACCTTGGAGAGCACGACGGCGACGGTCTGCGGGTATTCGTTCTTGAGGTAGTTGGCGAGCACCGCCTCGTTGACGTTGCCGAGCTTGTCCCACATCGTCCGACCGGCGGGGCCGCGGATCTCCTCCATGATCTGCGCCGCCCGCTCGCGCGGGAGCGCGCGGCTGAGCAGCCGTTCGGTGCTCTCGAAGGTGCCGACCAGGTTGCCGGTGCTGCCCACGTTGTCGGCGAACTCGACGCACAGACGCTCGACGGTCTCGGCGCGCACCTGGCCGAGCTGCGCCATCGCCGAGGACACTTCGCGGATCTCGTCCTCGTGCATCAGGGCGAACAGCCGGGCGCAATGCTCCTCGCCGACCGCGAGCATCAGGATCGCCGCTTTCTGCGAGCCGGAGAGGGTTCGGAAATCATCGGCGCGCGCCATCAACCGCCCTCCTGCAACATCCAGCTTCGAACGATCGAGAGGCTCTCGTCGGGGTGCTTCTCGACCATGTCGGCAATCCGCCGGATCGAGGAGGCGCGGAGCTGGCCCTCCACATTGGCGATCTCGATCAGCCGCTCGTCCTCCGCGCCGCGCTGGGGTGCGGGCAATGCGGCGAGCGCCGATTGCGGCACCGCCGATTGCGGGCCGGCGATCGCCCACAGCACGCCGCCGGCCGCTCCGTGGGGCGACAGTGCCGGGCCGGCCGTGGCGATCGTGCTCAGCCGCAGCATCATCGGACGCAGCACCAGCACCAGTGCGAGGACGGCGATCACGCCGAACAGCAGGCTCTCGATCAGGCGCATCAGGTCGGCATGGCCGATCGGCAGACCGAACAGATGCGGCAATGCCGGCGCCG
>DATAYA010000162.1:0-1535 GCA_036272815.1 Acetobacteraceae bacterium | reverse complement strand
AGCCGGCAGTGCTGGAGGGCGACGGTGAGCATCGAGGTGGTGGAGGTCTTGCCATGCGTACCGGCCACGCAGACGACCTTGTTGCCCGCCATCAACGCGGCCAGCGCCTGCGAGCGGTGGATCACCGGGATGCCGCGTTCGCGCGCGGCGACGAGCTCCGGGTTGTCCTCGCGGATCGCGCTGGACACCACCAGCACGGCCGGTGGCTCGTCGAGCAGGTCGAGGTTGGCGGCGTCCTGCGGGACGCCGATCCGCGCGCCGAGCGCCCGCAGCGCGAGCAGGGTCGGCGACTCCTTGGCGTCCGAACCGGACACCGGCACGTCTCGCGCGAGCAGGATCCGCGCGATGCCGCTCATGCCCGCGCCGCCGATGCCGATGAAGTGCGCGCCAGTGAAGATATCCGTCATTTCGCCGCTTCCAGAACCATGCGGGCGAGCACGTCGGCCGCTGTCTTCGAACCGCTGCCCATCGCTGCCTTGCTCATCGCGTTGAGCCTGCGCGGGTCGGTGAGGATCGGGATGACCAGTTCGGCGACCTTCGCCGAGTCGAGTTCGGAGTCCGGTACGAGGATGCCGCCGCCCGCGTCGACGACCGCGCTCGCATTGAGCGACTGCTCACCGTTGCCGATCGGCAGCGGCACGAACACGGCGGGCAGGCCGACCGCGGACACCTCGGCCACGGTCATCGCGCCGGACCGGCACACGGTCATGTCGGCGGCGGCGAGAGCGAGGTCCATCTGCTCCAGGTATGGCACCGCGACGTAGGGCGGCGCACCTCGGCTGGCCTGGTCGTTCTGCACCGCGATCGTGTTCTTCTTGCCGTAGGCGTGCAGCACGCCGATGCCCGCGTCGGCGAGTTCGCGGGCGGCGCCGGAGACCGCGCGGTTGATCGTCTGCGCGCCCTGCGAACCGCCGGTCACCAGCAGCGTCGGCGCGTTCGGGTCGAGGCCGAAGTGGGCGCGGGCCTTGGCGCGCAGTGCGGCCCGGTCGAGGCCGGTGATGGAGCGGCGCAGCGGGATGCCGATGATCTCGGCGTTGCCGAGGCCGCTGTTCGGCACGGCGGCGGCGACCTTGACGGCGTACCGGGCGCCCACCTTGTTGGCGAGGCCCGCACGGGCGTTCGCCTCGTGCACCACGATCGGGATCCGGTTGCGCGCGGCGAGGTAGGCGGGCAGGGCGACGTAGCCGCCGAAGCCGACCACCACATCCGCGCCGACGCGTTCCAGCACGCCCCTGGTGACCTTGATCGCGTTGCGCACGTTCATCGGCAGCTTGAACAGGGCGGGCGTGGGCTTGCGCGGCATCGGCACCGGCGGGATCAGCTCCAGCGGGTAGCCCCGCTTGGGCACGATGGAGGTCTCCAGGCCGCGCTGGGTGCCCAGGGCGACCACGCGGGCGTCCGGCCGCAGCCGCATGACCGCGTCGGCCAGCGCCAGCGCGGGTTCGATGTGTCCTGCCGTGCCGCCACCGGCGACCACGACACACGGCCCGGTCCCAGCGATCCCCTGCGGGTCGACCTCGTCCAACGGGAGGTTG
>DATAYA010000161.1:0-8884 GCA_036272815.1 Acetobacteraceae bacterium | reverse complement strand
AGAGCGGCACGAAGCCGCACAGCCGAGTGAACGCCATGTCGATCGGATGGGCGCGGGTCTCGGTCAGGAAGTCGATCTCCTCGGCGCTGTGATGCACGGCGTGGAAGCGCCACAGCAGCGCGATCTCGTGCAAGCAGCGATGGCCTCGGTAAAAGTCGATGGCGCCGACCACCAGCGCCCCTGGCCTTGCCTCAATACGTCCGCAACAATCGCTGGATGTAATCCCGCTCCTGCTGCGGCCGGGACATCTGGCCATCCCGCCGGCGCAGTTCCTGCTCGATCTCGCGCACGCGGTCCTGCTGGGATTTGGTCGGGATTTTCACGTCGTTGCCCTCGTCGGCGCCGGAATTGCCCTCGCCGGTCAGTCGGCCGAGCGGGTCGCGCGGCCCGCGCCGGTCGCCGCCCTGGCCCTGGCCGGGCATCCCGAGCGTGCCGCCCTGGCCGTCGCGGCCCATCTGGCCGATCTGCATCCCCTGGCCCTGCTGACCCTGTCCGGGCGAGGCGCCGAACTGCGCCGCCATCTGCTGGCCCATCTGTTGGCCGCCCTTGGAGAGCGCTGCGATCGCCTGTTTCTGCGCGGTCGCCGCCGCCGGGTCCTGGCCGTGCCCCAACGCCTGCCCGGCCCGCTGCATCGCCTGGTCCGCGTCGCCCAGCGCCGGGGGGAGCTTGCCGGTGAGGTCGCCGAATTCCTGCATCAGCTCGCCGAGCGCCCGGCGCAGCGCGCCCTGGGTGCGCGCGTCGGCGGCGCGCGCACCGGCCTGCTGCTTGGCCCCGCCCTGCCTGCCAGAGTGGGCCTGAGCCTGAGCCTGGGCCTGGGCGCCCGCCGGCGGCAGCGGCTGTCCGGGGAAGCCGTCCGGCATCGCCAGGGGTGCCGGTTCCGGCGCGTTCGGGTTGTTGCCCTGACCGCCGCGCTGCTCGCTGCGGTCGAGCAGCCCGCCCTCGCGCCCGACCAGGTCCTGCAACGCCCCCATCTGCTGCTGCCCGCGGCGCTGCTGCGCATTGCGCTGGCCCGGCTGCCCCGCCGACAGCTGCGCGTTCTGCAACGCCTGCAACATCTGCTCGAGCTGCGCCATCTGCTGCTCGGCGTCCGCCATCCGCCCGGCCTTCGCCGCCTGCTGCATCTGCTGCAGCATCCGGTTGATATCGGCCTCGCTCATCATGCGGCGGTTGGCGTCGAACGGCGTCTCGGTGCCGTTGCGCATCGCCTGCCGCAACAGCGCCTGCAAGTGCTTCCGGATCGCCTCCTGCAAGGCGCGCAGCCGTGCGTCGAACTGCTTCTGATCGAGGTGGCCGGTGCGCTCGGCGCGGTCGAGCGTGCGCCGCAGCGCCTGCCGCGCCGCCTCCAGCGCCCGCGCCGTCGCATCCGCCTGGTGGTCCTCCAGATGCAGCGCCAGCGTCCACATCCGCGCCTGCGCCTCGTCGACCACGCCCGGCGCCGGCCCCTCGCGCAGCAGCGCCCGGATGGCGGCGAGGTTGAGGAAGCCGCCCCAGTCGCCGGCAAAGGAAGCGGGCGGAATCGCGCCAAGCGCGGTGTCGGCGGCGGCGCCTGCGTCCGGATGCAGGCTCAGTTCGCGGCGCACGGCGATGATCGCGCGCGCGATCGGGTTGGTGAAACGCCGCTCCGGCAGCGTGAAGCCGGCAGCGGCGCTGTGCCCCTCCAGGCCGGGCGCGTTTTTCGCCAGCAGCGTCGCGGTCACCGGCAGGCCGGCCCAGGGGTGCGACGTGAGGTCGCGCAGCGCCATCCCGTGCGGCGCGCGCGCGTCGCCTTCGGGCAGCGGGATCGGCACCACGATCGGCGGCGCATCCGGCCGCCCTTGCAGGCGCAGCTCGGCGCGCAGCTCGGTCACGCCGTACTGGTCGTGCGCGGTCCAGGGCAGCCGCACCAGCAATCCGTGCGGCGCCTGCCCGGGAGGCGCTGCGAAGGCGACCGTGGGTGGCGTGTTGGCGATCACCTCGACCATCCAGGCGCCCAGGTCGCGCCCCCGCCGGCGGATCGCCAGCCGCCCGCTCGCGGTCAGCGTCTGGTCCGCCTGCCAGCTCGCGGCATCGAGCGCCCGGAACCCGCCGCCGGCGCCGCCGAAGGAGAGCAGCGGTGCGCCGCCCTCGCCGCCGGTGACGCTCACCGTCAGGTGCGAGCCTTCCGGCACCGCGACCCGATCGGTGCCGGCGTGCAGGAACACCGGCGGCAGGCCGGTGTAGCCGGGCGGCGTGATCCAGGCCTGCACCTCGGTGCCGGGGGCGCCGGGCGGCAGCACCGGCAACCGCGTCGAGAGCGCCGCCCCGATCCGCCCCGCCGCATCCGGCCCCGCGATCGCGAGGCACGCGATCAGCGCCACGATCAAGCCGCCGCGCAGCGCCATCCGGTCGCGCGCCGCGAGCCCCGGCCGCGGCACGCCGACACGCAGCCGCCCGAGCCGTGCCCGCGCCCGCGCGACATGCGCCCGCCAGAGCGCCGCGCCCGCCGCATCGGCCACCGCCGGCCGGTCGGCGATCGTCGCGAGCGGCTGGTGCGCAAGCCCCGACGACGCCTCCAGCCGTCGGTCGACCGAAGCGGCATCCGGCCGCTCCAGCCCGGCCAGCCCGCGCCACAGCAGCCCCGCGATCGCGATCCCGACCACGACCAGCAGTGCCAGATGCAGCGGGGCCGGCAGGCGCTGCGGCAGCGCCAGCAGTGCCACGCAGAGAAAGGCGCCGGCCACGCCCAGTCCCGGCCATAGCGCCGGCCAAAGGCGCTCGAACCAGAGCACCGCCCGTGCGGTGCGCCGCCGCCTTGCGAGGCGGCCCAGGAAGTGCTGCTCGGCCGGGTTCAGCGTGTGGTCGGAAACTGCCATGCGGGAACTCGCTCCTCGGCCCACAACGCGGCAGCGGGCTGGCGGTCGCGGATCACCGTCCAGCGCGCGCCGTCGACCATCACCTGGGGCGCCAGCGGCCGTGCGTTGTAGGTCGAACTCATCACCGAACCATAGGCGCCGGCGTCGAGGATCGCCACGAAATCGCCCGCCGCCATCGCGGGCAGCATTCGCCCGCGCGCGAAGATATCGGCGCTTTCGCAGACCGGCCCGACGACGTCGGCGGGTGCCGTGGGCGCGTCGGCGCGGGTCGGATCGAGCGGCACGATGCCGTGCCAGGCGCCATACATTGCCGGCCGCAGCAGGTCGTTCATCCCCGCATCCAGCACCACGAACGGCGCGCCGCCGGGCGGGTCGATGGGCGCCTTCTTGACCAGCACCACCGAGGCTAGCAGCACGCCGGCCGGCCCCACCAGCCACCGCCCGGGTTCGACGATCAGGCGCAGGCCGAGCGCACCGAACGCGGCGCGGATCGCGCCGGCCAACGCCGCCGGGGTCGCCACCGGCTCGTCGCGATAGGGGATGCCGAGCCCGCCGCCGCAATCGAGCACCGAGACCGTCTGCCCCGCCGCCCGCAGCTCGCGCACCAGCGCCGCCAGCCGCGCATAGGCGGCGCGGTAAGGGCCGGTCGTCATCACCTGGCTGCCGATATGCACGGCCAGCCCGACCGGCACGATGCCCGGCCGCCCGGCCGCACGCGCGTAGAGGGCGGGAATATCGCCGAACGGGATGCCGAACTTGTCGCCGGCGCGGCCGGTGCTGATCTTGTCGTGGGTGCCGGCATCGACGTGCGGATTGACCCGCAGCGCCACCGAAGCCGTCCGTCCCTCGGCCGCCGCGACCGCCGAGAGCATCTCCAGCTCCTCGGCGCTCTCGGCGTTGAACTGGCCGACGCCCTCGGCGAGCGCCAGCCGCAGCTCTGCCGGCTGCTTGCCGACGCCCGAGAAGACGATCCGCGCCGCCGGGATGCCGGCGTGCCGTGCCCGCAGCAGCTCGCCCGCGCTCACGATGTCGGCACCCGCGCCCGCCGCCGCCATCAGCGACAGCACGGCGATTTGGTCGTTCGCCTTCACCGCGTAATGGATATGCGCGCCGAGCCCCTCCAGCGCGTGCCCGAGGGCGGCGAGCCGGGCCCGGATCGTGCGGGCGCCGATCACCCAGGCCGGCGTCCCGCAGGCCGCCGCGATCTGCCCGAGCGGCACCTCCTCCAGCAACAGCCCGTCGCGCGCGTGCAGCGACAGCGCCGGGCGCGCGGCGATCAGCTCGCGGATCGAGGGATCAGGATCGGCGAGAGGGCGGGGCAGGGCGTCCGGCATGGCACTGGATGGTAGTCGCCGGGCGACGCGGTGCAATATCCGCGTCGTCTCACGCCTTGCGAATCTCCCTCCGTGACCCGAACATCTGCGCATGACGCGCTCGGACCGGGGCGGCTCCGCCCGCTTTGCGCCCCTCTTTACGCCACGCGTGCGGGCGGTGCTCGGCCCCACCAACACTGGCAAGACGCATCTCGCGATCGAGCGCCTGCTGGCGCACGGCAGCGGCATCATCGGCTTTCCGCTGCGGCTGCTGGCGCGCGAGAACTACGACCGCATGGTGGCGGCGAGAGGTGCTGCCAATGTCGCCCTCATCACCGGCGAGGAGAAGATAATCCCGCCGCGCGCGCGCTGGTTCTCCTGCACCGTCGAGGCGATGCCGCTCGACCGCGACGCCGAGTTCGTCGCGGTGGACGAGATCCAGCTCTGCGCCGACCCCGACCGCGGTCACGTCTTCACCGACCGCCTGCTGCACGCCCGCGGCCTGGTCGAGACGCTTTTTCTCGGCGCCGAGACCATCCGGCCGCTGCTACGCAGCCTCGTGCCGGGTGCGGAGATAGAGACCCGGCCGCGGCTGTCGCAGCTCACCGCGACCGGCCACGCCAAGCTCGGCCGCCTGCCGGCGCGCACCGCCATCGTCGCCTTCAGCGCCGCCGAAGTGTACGCGATCGCCGAGCTGATCCGCCGCCGCCGTGGCGGCTGCGCCGTGGTGATGGGCCGCCTCTCGCCGCGCACCCGCAACGCGCAGGTGGCGCTCTACCAGGAAAAAGAGGTCGATTTCCTGGTCGCCACCGACGCGATCGGGATGGGCCTCAACATGGACGTGGGCCACGTCGCCTTCGCGGGACTTTCGAAGTTCGACGGCCACCAGCTGCGCCGGCTCGATCCGGCCGAGCTGGCGCAGATCGCTGGCCGCGCCGGGCGCGGGATGCGCGACGGCAGCTTCGGCACCACCGCCGATTGCCCGCCGATGCCGGACGCCACCGTCGCCGCCGTCGAGGCGCACGAGTTCGAGCCGCTCGGCCAGCTCTGCTGGCGCAACGTCGATCTCGACTTCTCCGGGATCGACGCGCTGCTCGAAAGCCTCGCCGCCGCGCCGCCGCGTCCCGGACTGGTGCGCGGACGCGACGCCGCCGACCTGCAGGCGCTCGCGGCGCTGGCGCGCGACGGCGACATCCGCCGCCTCGCCGATGGCCGGGCGCGCCTGCGCACGCTCTGGGGCGCCTGCCAGATCCCCGACTTCCGCAAGCTCGCCGACGAGAGCCACACCCGCCTCTGCGGCCGTGTCTTCACCCATCTGGTGCGCGACGGCCGCGTGCCGACCGACTGGATCGCGACCCAGCTTGCCGCCCTCACCCGCGCCGACGGCGACATCGACACGCTGATGGCCCGCTTCGCCGGAGTGCGGACCTGGAGCTACATCGCCGCCCGTCCCGACTGGCTCGCAGACGCGCCGGCCTGGGCCGAGCGGGCGCGGGAGGCGGAGGACCTCGTCTCCGACGCGCTGCACCAGCGGCTGACCGCGCGCTTCGTCGATCGCCGCGCGACCCACCTGATGCGCCGGCTCGAGGAGGCGGAGGGGCCGGAGGGGACGGCACTCCTCTCGGCCGTCACCGCGGCGGGGGAGGTGGTGGTGGAGGGCCATCCGGTCGGCCGCATCGGCGGCTTCGCATTCCTCCCCGATCCGCTCGCCGAGGGCGAGGAGCGACGGCTGGTGCTGCGCGCCGCCCGGCGCGCGCTGCGCCAGGAGATGCCGCGCCGGGTCCGGGCGCTGGCCGCCGCCCCCGACGCGGCGTTCATGCTGGACGCCGCGCACACGCTGCTGTGGCAGGACGCGAGGGCGGGCCAGGGCGCGGAGCAGGGCGCGCCGGTCGCGCGGCTGCGGCCGGGTCCGGCGCTGCTGCGCCCCGTGGTGCATGTGCTGCCGAGCGAGTTCCTCGACGGCCCGCCGCGCGAGCAGGTGCGCCGCCGCCTTCAGGCGTGGGTCGACCACGCCATCGCCCGCGCCTTGGCACCCCTGCACGCCGCCGAAGCCGCGGCCGCAGCCGACCCGTTGCTGCGCGGGGCGCTGCACCGACTGGTCGAGGCCGGCGGCGTCGTGCCGGGGGCGACCGAGGACGCCATCGCCCCGGCGCTGCGTCCGGCGCTGAAGGCGCTCGGCGTGCGTGCCGGGCGGTTCGCGCTGTTCCTTCCCGCGCTGCTGCGTCCGGCGCCGATGGCGCTGCGGGCGCGGCTGCTCGCGGTGCGCGCGGGGATGCCGCTGCCGCCGCTGCCGCCGCCCGGCGCGGTCTCGATCGCCCCGTCGCCCGACTGGCCGGCGGGCATGGCGGAGGTGCTGGGCTGGCTGCCGGCCGGGCCGCTGCTGCTGCGGCTCGATGTCGCCGAGCGCGCTGCGGCCGAGCTGGCGTACGCCACGCGGCGCCATCCCGCGCCGGTGCCGCCGGGCCTTGCCAGCCGCCTCGGGATGCCGGCGGCAACGCTGCCGGCGGTGCTGCGCTCGCTGGGGATGCGGGCGCTGCCGGCGCCGGCACCCGAGCCGAGCGCCTTCGGCCCGCCGGCGCCGCCGCTGATGGTGCCGCTGCGCCGCCGGCCCGCGCCGGAGCTGCCGATGCGGCCGGCCGTCGCCGAGGGTCCGTTCGCCGTCCTGGCTGCGCTGCGGCGGGGCGGCGGGTGAACCCTCCCGTTCGGCAGCCGTTGGAAGGAGTTCCCGCTTGTTCCGGAGCGGCGGCGGAGTGACCGGCGAACAAAACTCCCAGCGGCTCGACGACCAGCGCCTCGACAAATGGCTCTGGTGCGCCCGCTTCCTGCGCACCCGTGCCGCCTGTGCCGCCCTGGTCGCCGCCGGCGCCGTCCGTCTCAACCGCCAGCCCACCGACAAGCCGCATGCCCGCCTCGCCCCCGGCGACGTGCTGACGCTCGGCCTGCCCGGCGGCCGCATCCGCGTCGTCCGCGTCGCGGCCCTCGCCTCCCGCCGCGGGCCGCCAGACGAGGCGCGCACCCTCTACGAGACGATCGAGGCGCCCTGATCGGCCACGGTCGGGTCCGCTACAGCCGCGCCGGGTCTGCCGCCGCGTCCGCAGTCGAGGCCGCCGTCGAGAGCGCATCAAGCCGCGCCAGCAGCGGCGCCACTCCGTCGGCGACCTCGAACAGCGTCCGCACCGACGCCTGCGCGAACCCGTCCGCGATGACCGCCGCGACCAGCGACACCAGCGGCCCGGCCGAGCCCGCGACGTCGCACAGCAGCACCGGCTTGTCGTGCAGGCCGAGCTGCCGCCAGGTGATGATCTCGACGATCTCGTCCAGCGTGCCGAGCCCGCCCGGCAGCATCACGAACGCGTCAGCCAGCTCGAACATGCGCTGCTTGCGCGCGTGCATGCTGGCGGTCACGACCATCCGCCCGACGCCGGGATGCGCCACTTCCCGCCGCGTCAGGAACTCGGGGATCACGCCCGTCACCGCGCCACCCTCGGCCAGTGCCGCGTCGGCCAGCGCCCCCATCAGCCCGATCCGGCCGCCGCCGTAGACGAGCTGCCGCCCGCCGCGCGCCAGCCCCCGCCCGAGCGCCCGCGCCGCCTCCATCGGCCGCGGGTCGCGGCCCGACTGCGCGCCGCAGAATACCGCGACCGATCCGATCCTTGGCATCGCCATCCTTCTCCCCGAGCCAAGTCTGCTGCACCGCGACAGCGCGATTGTCGAGAGCACCGCTTCCGGGCAGCGTCCCCCGGGGCAGCGTCCCCTTGGCAGCAACGTGCCGCGAGGAGGAACGATGGTCGGGAATGAATGATGGTTTGGATTGCGACGGTCGGTCCTGGCCCGGCGGCGATCACCGCAAGGCCCGCACGAATAGCAACCGCTCAGGCAGCGACCCGCGCCTCGACGCCCGCCAGCTCGTCGATGATCGGGCAGTCCGGCCGCTCGTCGCCCTGGCAGTGCCCGGCGAGGTGCTCGAGTGTCGCCGCCATCTGCTGCAGGGCGACGATCCTGCCCTGCAGCTCGGCGACGTGATCGAGGGCGATCCGCTTGACTTCGGCGCTGGCGCGGCCGCGGTCCCGCCACAGCCCGAGCAGGCGGATGATCTCGGCCATCGAGAAACCGAGGTCGCGGGCGCGGCGGACGAAACGCAGGGTGTGCAGATCGGCCGGTCCATAGGTGCGATAGCCGCCGGCGGTGCGCTGCGCCGGCGGCAGCAGCCCGGCGCTCTCATAGTAGCGGATCATCTTGGCCGAGACGCCCGAGGCCCGCGCCGCCTCACCGATGGTCACCATCCGCGCTCTCCTGGCATGAAGCGTTCGTGGACAGGACAATAGGCACGTGCGCGGCGGGGTTCACGGGCGAGAGCGGCCGGCCGTCGCGCATCCTCGTCATCAAGCTCGGCGCGCTCGGCGATTTCGTGCTCGCCTTCGGCCCGTTCGCGGCGATCCGGGCGCACCACCCGCACGCGCGCATCACCCTGCTGACCACGCCGCCCTTCGCGGCGCTGGCCGCCGCGAGCCCGTGGTTCGACGCGGTCGCGACCGACAGCCGCCCGGCGTGGTGGGACCTGCCCGGCCTGCTGCATCTCGCACGCAGCCTGCGCGGGTTCGACTTCGTCTATGACCTGCAAACCTCCGCCCGTTCCTCGCGTTATTTCCGCCTGGCCGGCCGGCCGCCCTGGTCGGGCATCGCGCCGGGTGCGAGCCACCCGCACGCCAACCCCGCGCGCGACCGGATGCACACGATCGA
>DATAYA010000160.1:0-3476 GCA_036272815.1 Acetobacteraceae bacterium | reverse complement strand
GAGGCTGCCGGAGAGGCCGCCGAGGGCGCTTGCGACGGCGGTGGAGCTCATGAATACGGCGGACGCGGTCGCGACGGCGCCGGGAAGGAGCCGCTGGGCGACGATGATGCCAAGGGCGGCGAAGACGCCCCAGACGCCGCCCATGAAGGCCTGGCCCGCGAACATTCCGGCGGCGTTTCCGGTCAGGGCGAAGCACAGGTTGGCGCCGACGCCGAAGGCGGCCCCGGCGATCATCAGCCGCGTCATGCCCACGCGGCGGGCGGCGATGACGGCGACGGGCATGAGGGCCAGCTCGATCAGCGGCTGGATCCCGATGACCGAGCCGCTGATCCCGGCCGGGAGGTGGAGGTCGTCGCGCATGTAGATGGGCAGGTAGCCGTACTTGACGGGCTCGCCGGCGTAGACCAGCACGTACAGCCCGGTGAAGGCCAGCAGCGGCAGCATGGCGCGCCGCCCGGGGCGGCGCGCGGCGGGCCCGGCCTCCGCTTCCTGCAGGGGGGCGGGCCCGGTGCGGGCGGGAGCCCAGGCGGTGCGCATGAGTCCCAGCGGGATGACCTGGGCGAGGGTGCAGCACGCGGTGACGGCCAGCACGGCGCGCAGGCCGACGTCGGCGGCCAGGATGGAACCGCACACGGGGCCGACGACCCACCCGGCGGTCAGCGCCATGCGCACGATGGAGATGACCCCGTCGCCGGCCGGGTTGCGGGTGGCCTTGACCTCGTCGTGGATCGCGGCGAACAGCTGGGAGCCGGCGCCGCCGGCGAACGCGAGGACGACGCAGTTGATGGCGAACGGCATCCATGCCCGGATCGAGAGGGAGATGGCGAGCCCGCCGGCGAACCCGGCGAGCGCGCACAGGCGGAACAAGGTCAGGCGGCGGCCCGTGCGGTCTGAGCGCCTGCCTATGAAGTAGCCGACGATAGGCGCGGTGATGTTCGTGAGGTAGTACAGGCCCGCGGTCGTGAGGGACACGTGCAGGTCGTTGACCAGGAACAGGGCTATCTGCGGGGCGGCCGCCGAGGTGCCAAGACCAGACAGGAACAGTGCGGTGGTCGCGCCGCGGTAAAGAGGGGAGGCGAGGACGGCACCTACGGCGGATTCGCCGTGTGGTGCCTCCGTAGCGGGGGATGCAGGCGCCAACGCGCGCTCTCTCTCTGGCGGGTGCCCGAGGGCGGCAGCCCCCGGACGGCGGGCTGCTAGCAGCTGGAGCTGATGGCGGCGTGGAAAGAGGCAGCCGACGGCTGGAAGACGACCTGCCGTACCGGCGCGAGGGCCTGCGGGGCGCCTTCGCCGGTCGCGCGGGCGTGCGCTGTCAGGTGGTTGGCTGTCATTTTTCGAAAACTTTCCGCTGGGATTAGACCGTCAACCAGAAGGTAAGGTACGTTGCTCGCTGCATCAACCCCTTCCGTCATAGCGTTCTGGGTTGCAGGTTTTCGAAAAATGTTCAAACGGCCGGAGGGATGAGTCATGTCCGCTGCCCGAAGCCCGCGGCGGCACTGCCGGTCCGGCCGGAAACCGTCCGGCCGATCGTGACGCCGGCTGGCATCGTGGTCAGGATAGAGTCGTTGCATCGGTGGCGCCGCCTGACAACTTCGGCGCTGCCCTTCAATCTGGCTTGGCGGAGTAGCGATGGCAACCACGGGGTCGCCTGATGGCAATCACCGAGTCGCCTGACGGGCGGTATGCGCTCAGGGGACGAGCAGCCGAGATGGCGGCGCTCGAACGCCTGCTGGGCGCAGCGCGTGCTGGCCATGGCCGTGCGCTCGTTCTCCAAGGTGAAGCGGGGATGGGCAAGACGGCGTTGCTGCAGTTCGCGACCGAGCATGCCGCCAGTTTTCGGCTGCTGCGCGCTGAGGGCGCTGAGTTTGAGATGGAGCTTGCGTTCGCCGCGCTGCATCAGCTGTGCCTGCCGGTGCTCCAGCGGCTCGAGCACCTCCCCGGTCCGCACCGCGATGCGCTGACCGCGGCGTTCGGGTTGCGCGCCGCGCCGGCCCCGGACCCGTTCATGGTCGGCGCCGGTCTCACGAGCCTGCTGGCGGATGTCGCGGGCAAGGGTTCCCTGCTGTGTGTCCTCGACGATGCGCAGTGGCTCGACCAGGCCTCCGCGCGGGCCCTGGCGTTCGCGGCCAGGCGGATCGAGGGGGAGCGGGTCACGATGCTGTTCGCGCGGCGTGCTGCCAGACCCGGCGACGTGCTGCAAGGGCTCCCGTGCCTGGAGCTCGACGGAATTGGCGAGGACGACGCCCGGGCGTTGCTCGCCAGCGAGGTACATGTCACGCTCGACGTCGACGTGGTCGACCGGATCATCGACGAGGCGCGGGGCAATCCCCTTGCGTTGCTCGAACTTCCGCGCGCAGGCGGGGAACGACCGGCGGACCTCGCCGGCGCGTTTGCGCTATCCCATCGCCAAACGGTCTCGGCGACGATCGAAGCGAGCTTTCGGCGCCGCATCGAGCAGCTTCCGCCCGACAGCCGTCGGCTGCTGCTGCTCGCGGCGGCCGAGCCCCTTGGTCATCTCCCGCTGTTGAGGGGAGCCGGCGCACGACTGGGACTTGATCTCCAGGCCGCGGCGCCGGCCGAAGCGGACGGCCTGGTCGAGCTGGGCAGGCAGGTGCGGTTCCGTCATCCGCTCGCGCGATCGGCTGTCTACCTGGCGGCGACACCTGCGGAACGCCGCGAGGCTCATCAGGCGCTCGGTGAGGCCACCGACCGCGAGCGCGATCTCGATCGGCGCTCCTGGCACCTGGCGCTCGCCAGCGCGGGGCCCGACGAAGCGGTGGCGCAGGACCTCGAGCGCTCAGCCGATCGGGCGAACGCTCGCGGGGGCGTCGCGTCGGCTGCGGCGTTCCTTGAGCTCGCGGCGCAGCTGACGCCGGACCAGACTCGGGCCGCCTCGCGCGCGCTGGGTGCCGCCCGGGCCAAGTTCGAGGCAGGAGACCACGAGGCGGCCCTGAGGCTGCTGGCCGTCACTGAGAAGCACTCACGTGACGAGCTCGAGATCGCAACCGTCGGCGCGCTGCGGGCGCGGGCCGCGTTTCGAGCGACCCGCAGCGACGCTGCCGCAGCGCAACTCCTGCACGCTGCGGTCGGGATCGCATCGCTGGACGAAGCACAGGCGCGCGGAACGTTCATGGAGGCGTTTGCGGCCGCTATGTACGCCGGCAGGTTCAGCAGCGCGGGCGGGATGACGGAAGTCGCCGAGGCGGTCCGGGGGTCTGTGCGGGTTCCCTCGCCCGCGAGTGCGATCGATCTGCTGCTCGAGGCGTTGACGGCGCAGGCGATTGACGGCTACGTGCTCGCGGCCCCCGTGCTGCGAAGGGCGGTAGACGCGTTCGTGGCGGAGGCGGACCCGGCTCCGGCAGCACTCGGGTGGATGTGGATGGTCGCGGTCCTCGCAACGGACCTGTGGGACGAGGAAGCATGGCATACGCTGTCCGAGCGCCAGGTGCAGCGCACCAGGCACGCCGGATTGCTCG
>DATAYA010000159.1:0-13148 GCA_036272815.1 Acetobacteraceae bacterium | reverse complement strand
TCGCGCGCTACACGAATTTGCCGGCCGAGAGCCCGCTGACGCCCACCAGCGTCACGCTCGGTGGCTCCTGCGATCGTGCCGGCATTGGTGAGCGTGCCCGCCCCGGCGATCGAGACGCCGGCCTGAAATCCGGTGATGCTGCCGCTGGCCTGGTTGTCGAGCGTGCCGACGGCGAGGAGGACCCCGTCATACGTTGCCGAAGGTCCCGCTTGCGATCACGCCGGCATTGGTGATCACGACGGTGCCGGCTGCGTCGATGCCGTCGAAATAGCCGACGATCGTGCCGCCCGCCGCGTTGCTCGCCATGCCGCCGGCGGCCATTGCAAGCGCGGTAATCGCGCCGGCATAGCCGGCGATCGTCCCGCCGGCCGTGTTGGTGACACTGCCGCCGTTCGCGAGCGAGATGCCGGAGGTAACCGAGCCCGTGCTCGCGACCGTGGTCGTCGGGTTCTCGATACGCAACATGGGGCTGAGGGTCCAGGCGTCGGCGACAGGCCGTAGATCGCGGCAGCGTGCCCGGAGGAGACATAATAGGCGCCGCTCACGACTGTCGGGTTGGTTGCGAGCGTCAGCGGGTCGTGGAGACGGGGTGGCCGGCATCGGGGGCTTCCTGGCGCACGCCGCGCGGATGTCGCAGCATGTGCCGAGAGCAGCTGGGCCAGCAAACCAGATTTCCTCGGCCGGCGCATGAGCTAGGCTAATGGGCCGGGGGCACGGAACTTGCCGGGCCGGCCGGCCGCCGCCAAGCTTCGACGATCAGGACGGGGACGCCGTATGGGCCAGCATCGCGACCGCACCGCCGCCGCAGGCGGGCTCTCCCGCCGCGACCTGCTCGCCCGTACCGGTGCGGGCGGCATCGCAGGCGTGCTCGGCGCCGCGCGTCCGGCGCGTGCCGCCGGCCGCCCGGGCGCCACGATCCGCGTCGCCGCAGCGGTGCCGGCCGGCGCCATCGACCCGGTCACCGTCGCCGACATCGGCGGCCTCGTGCTGCTGCAGCAGACCGGCGAGTTCCTCGTCTATGACGCGCCCGACCTCACGCTCCGACCGATGCTGGCACTCTCCTGGACGCCGAACCCGAAGGGCGATGTCTGGACCTTCCGTCTCCGCCAGGGGGTGAAGTTCCACAGCGGCGGCACGATGGTCGCCGATGACGTGGTGGCGACGATGGACCGGCTCGCCGATCCGAAGAACGGTTCGAACGCGCTGTCGGTGTTCAAGGGCGTGCTCTCGCCGGGCGGGACGCGGAAGGTCGACGACCATACCGTCGCCTTCCACCTCGATCGTCCGGTCGGACATTTCCCGTATTACGTGTCGTCGGACAATTACAACGCGATCATCCTGCCCGCCTCCTACAAGGGCGACTTCGAAAAGACCTTCGACGGCACAGGCCCGTTCCGTCTCGCGCGCTACACGCCGAACGCGGGCGCGAGTTTCGTCGCCAACCGGGAATGGTGGGGCGGGCGGGCGCTGCCGGCGCGGGTCGAGTTCGGGCTCTACGCCGACCAGCAGAGCCAGATCCTGGCGATGCAGGGCCAGCAGGTCGACGTGATGCAGCAGCTCACCGTGCAGGGCGGCCAGGCACTGCTCAACAACCCCGACGTGAGACTGATAAAGCTGCGTTCCAGCATCCACCGCCAGGTCCACATGCGCTGCGACACCGGGCCGTTCGCCGACAAGCGGGTGCGGCAGGCGCTCGCGCTGACGCTCGACCGGCCGGCACTGGTGGCGGGGCTGTTCCACGGCCTCTCGGACCTCGGCAACGACAGCCCCTTCGCGCCGGTGTACCCGTCAACCGACCATTCCGTGCCGCAGCGGGGGAAAGACATCGCGCGGGCGAAATTGCTGATGGCGGCGGCGGGGCACGCGCACGGCTTCACGGTGACGCTGACCACCGAGCGGCTGCAGGAGATCCCCGACTACGCCGTGCTGATCCGCAATGCCGCCAAGCAGATCGGCATCACCGTCAATCTCAAGGTCGAGACCCAGGCCGCCTATTATGGGGCTGCCAAGTTCGGCCAATCGGACTGGCTCGATTCCGCGCTGGGCATCACCGATTACGGCCATCGCGGCGTGCCGGACGCGTTGCTCTCGGCGACGCTGGGCAGCGACGGCCCGTGGAACGCGGCGCATTTCAGGAACCCGGCCTACGACAGACTGGTGGGCGACTACGTGGCGACCACGGGTCTGGCGGCGCAGCGCTCCATTGCGGGCCGTATCGAGGCGCTGCTGCTCGACGAGACGCCGGTGATCTTTGCCTATTTCTACAATTACCTGATCGCGACCGGAGCCGATGTGCGCGGCGTGGAGGGCACGGCGATCTCGCAGCTCTTCCTGCAATCGGCCAGCATCGGCTGAGGATGCGGATACCGCTGCTGCGGCTGCTCGGGCAGCGGCTCGCGCTTGCCGCGCTCACGCTGCTGCTGTTGAGCCTCGTCGTGTTCGCGGGCGGCCAATTGCTGCCGGGCGATGTCGGGCGCGCGATCCTCGGGCCGCTTGCCGACCCGCGCGCGGTTGCGGCGCTCGATCACCAGCTCGGCCTCGACCGGCCGGCAAGCATGCTCTATCTCGAATGGATGGGCCGCCTGCTGCACGGCGACATGGGGTTGTCGTACGCGTTCCGCCGGCCGGTGGCTCCCTTCGTCGCCGCCGCCCTGGTCAACTCGCTCAAGCTCGCGGGGCTCGCCTTCGTGATCGTGGTGCCACTCGGGATCGCCGGCGGCGTGGTTGCGGCGCTGCATGCCGGACGCTGGCAGGATCGCGCGATCACGCTCACCGGCGTATCGCTCACAGTCGTCCCCGAGTTCGTCTCCTCGATCGTGCTGATCCTGGTGCTGGCGGTCTGGCTGCGCGCGCTGCCGATCTCCGCCGCGTGGCGACCGGGAAGTTCGGCGCTGGTGCAGCTCCAGCACCTGATCCTTCCGGCGCTGCCGCTGGTGATCGTGCTGTTCGGCTACATCGCGCGCATGACGCGCGCCGGCACCGTCGAGGCGCTGGAGGCGGACTACACGCGCACCGCGGTCCTCAAGGGCCTGCCGCGCGGCGTGGTGATCCGTCGGCATGTGCTGCGCAACGCGCTGCTGCCGACGATCACGGTGCTCGCCACGCAGACCGGCTATCTGATCGGTGGCCTCGTCGTGGTGGAGACGTTGTTTCGTTACCGCGGGATCGGCAGCCTCATCCTCACCGCGGCGCGCGGCAAGGATTTCCCGATGCTGGAGGCAGGCATCCTGACCGTGGGTGCCGTGTACATCGCCGCGACGCTGATCGCGGACGCAGTGTTGCTGCTGCTGGACCCGCGGCAGCGGCTCGGAGATGCGCCGTGAGCGAGGCCGTGCTCATGGAGCCGGCGCCGCCGATCGAGGTGGAAGCTCCACCGCCGCGCACGCGGCTCGCATCGCTGCGGCGCTCGGCGACGTTCTGGACCGGCGCGGCGATCGTGCTGTTCTGGACGTTATGCGCGATCCTGGGCCCGACGCTGGTGCCGCAGGACCCCTATGCCGACCACCTGCTGCATGAACTCGCACCGCCTTCCGCCGCGCACTGGTTCGGCACGGACCAGCTCGGCCGCGACATCTTTTCCCGTGTCATCGTGGGCGCTCGCGACATCCTGACGATCGCGCCACTGGCGACCCTGCTCGGCGTCGTCGCAGGGATCGCGCTGGGCCTGCTTACCGGCACGTTCGGCGGCTGGATCGATGCGGTGATCGGGCGTGCGATCGAGGTGATGGTGTCGCTGCCGCTCATCATCGTGGCACTGCTGGCGCTGGTCGCCCTCGGGCCGTCCTCGGTCACGGTCGTGGTCGTGATCGGGCTGGTGTTCGCGCCGCTCATCACGCGCACGGTGCGCGCCGCGGTGCTGGCGGAGCGCGGGCTCGACTACGTCGCCGCGGCCGAGCTGCGCGGCGAGAGCCGGCTCGCGATCATGGTGCTTGAGATCCTGCCCAACATCACCGCGCCGATCGTGGTGGAGGCGACGGTGCGGCTCGGCTATGCCATCTTCACCGTCGCCTCGCTCTCCTTCCTCGGCTTCGGCATTCAGCCACCCTCGGCCGATTGGGGGCTCGCGATTGCGGAGAATTACGGGGTGATCGGCGGCGGTTACTGGTGGCCGGTCGCGTTCGACGCGGCGGCGACCGCCTCGCTCGTCGTCGGCGTCAACCTCCTCGCCGAGGGCATCCAGGAGGCGCTTTCGGCGTGACCCCAGATGCGCTCCACCTCGATGCGGTCGAGATCGCCTATCGCGTGCGTGGCGCCGATTTGGTCGTGCTGCGCGACGTGAGCTTCGCGGTGCGGCCGGGTGAAGCATACGGACTGGTCGGCGAGAGCGGCTGCGGCAAGTCGACGGTCGCACTCGCCGCGATCGGCGGCCTGCCGCGCAACGGGCATGTGTGCGCTGGCCGCATCACCGTCCGCGGGCAGGCGCTCGACGGGCTCGATGGCGCGGCCTTGCGCCGGCTGCGGGCGCACGACGTGTCCATGGTCTACCAGGACCCCGGCCGGGCGCTGAACCCGGCGCTGACCGTGGGACGGCAGGTGGCGGAGGCCTACGAGCTGCTCGGCCGCGACCGCGCCTCGGCGCACGCCGCGGCCGAGGCGATGCTCGGCCAGGTGCGGATCGCGGCACCCGCGCGGGTGATGGCGAGCTATCCGCACCAGCTCTCCGGCGGGATGCAGCAGCGCGTGTTGATCGCGATGGCGCTGGCGAAGAACCCGGCGCTGCTGATCCTCGACGAGCCGACCACCGGCCTGGATGCGACGGTGGAGGCGGAGGTGCTCGACCTGGTGGCCGCCCTGCGCGCCGAGATGGGCACCGCGATCCTGCTGATCAGCCACAATCTCTCGCTGGTCGGGCGGCTCTGCGACCGGCTCGGCGTGCTCTACGCCGGCAGCCTGGTGGAGGAGGGACCCGCCGCCGACCTGCTCGCCGACCCGCGGCATCCCTACACGGCAGGCCTGCTCCGCTGCGTGCCGCGCGGCGGGAAGGGGCGCGTGCTCGCGACCATCCCCGGCCTGCCGCCGCCACCGGGCAGCATTGTGCGCGGCTGCGTGTTCGCGCCGCGCTGCCCGCTCGCCGACGCCGCCTGCGCGATTGCACCGCCGCCGACCGACCTCGGCAGGCGGATCACGCGCTGCCATCACCACGACCGCGTGCCCACGCTCGGCGATCCGCCGCCGCAGCCGGTGCGCGCGCCCGTGCGTACCGCGCCAGGTCCGCTGCTGGAAATCGCAGACCTCTCGAAAACCTACAGCGTCGCCGGAAGCACGCTGCAAGCATTGTGCGACGTCTCGCTCTCGCTTGGTGCCGGAGAGACGCTGGGCGTCGTGGGCGAGTCGGGCAGCGGCAAGACCACGCTCGCGCGAGTCCTGCTTGGGCTCGCGGCGCCGGATGCAGGGGCACGGCTGGCGCTCGACGGCGCCGACCTCGCGCCGCGCGTATCCAGGCGAGATGCGGCGCAGGTCCGCGCGCTGCAGATCGTGTTCCAGAATCCGGACTCCGCGCTCAATCGCAGCCACACGGTCCGCATCCTGATCGGCCGACCGCTGCACCGGCTCGGGGGCCTGCGCGGCGCGGCGCGACGGGTCCGGCTGCTGGCCTTGATGCAATCAGTGCGGCTGCCCGAGCGCCTCCTGCCGTCGCGGCCGCGCCAGCTTTCGGGCGGCATCAAGCAGCGGGTCGCGATCGCGCGCGCCTTCGCCGGCCGTCCGCGCGTGGTGGTCTGCGACGAGCCGACCTCGGCACTGGATGTCTCGGTGCAGGCGGTGATCCTGAACCTGCTGGGCGACCTCCAGGCACGGCAGGGGGTGAGTTACCTCTTCATCTCGCACGACCTCGCGGTGGTGCGGCACCTCGCGGATCGGGTGGCCGTGCTCTATCTCGGCCGGCTGATGCAGGTCGGACCCGCGGAAATGGTGTTCGGCGCCGCCCGCCACCCGTACACCGAGGCGCTGCTCTCGGCCGCCGGCGAGGGCCGCATCCGGCTCGCCGGCGAGCCGCCAAGCCCGTTGGCACCCCCCTCAGGCTGCGTGTTCCACACCCGCTGCCCGCGCAAGCTCGGGCCGGTGTGCGAGATCGAGGAGCCGCCGCTGGCGGAGGCGGACGGCAACGCGATCCGCTGCCACATCCCGCGCGAGGCACTGGCGCCGCCGACGGCGTGATGCGGGCTTCCGGCTCGCCGCCGATTAAGGCATATTGGGATGGGGACTGAGGGGCGACGGCGATGGCGTTCATGCGCGCAGTGAAGCGTCGGGTTCGCGCCGCAGTGCCGCCGCTGATCTTCCTCTCGCTCACCGGCTATTTCGGTTGGAGTGCGACCCAAGGCGATCGCGGGCTGCAGGCTTATGTGTTGCGGCAGAAGCAGCTCTCGGAGGCCAAGGCGCAGCTCGCGACCGCAACCGCCGAGCGCGACGCGTGGGAGCGCAAGGTCGCCTCGCTCTCGAGCAACCACCTCGATGCCGACGTGCTGGATGAGCGCGCCCGTTCGCTGCTCAATCTGGCCGACCCGGCCGACATCGTCGTGCCGTGGCCGAAGGGACAGAAGCTGTTCTGACGGGTCAGGCCGCCGCGTTCTCCTCCGCCGAGACGCCGAGCATGCGCCAATCGGCGGATTTCGGCACCACGCCCTCGAACGACGCGAGCCTTGTGTGCGGCAGGCGTGGCCGTAGGCAGATACGCGTGTTCGAATCCGCGCTGCGGGGCGCGACACTCCTGGTCGTGGCGGCATTCGCCGCTTGCGCGGCCGCAGCCGGACCGCGGCCGGGCGCCACGGCGGCGGCCGCCGGGTTTCCTCCTGACGAGATCGCAGACGGGGCAGGGCTGGCGGCGATCGGCGGCTGCGCCGGCTGCCACACGCGGTCGGACGGGGCGCCGCTGGCTGGCGGCGCGCCCGTGCGCACCCCGTTCGGCACGGTCTACGGCAGCAACATCACCCCCGACCGTGCAACCGGCATCGGGGCTTGGTCGCTGGCCGATTTCGCCCGCGCCATGCGGACCGGGGTCGCACCGGGCGGACGTCACCTCTATCCCGCCTTCCCCTACGACCACTTCACCCGCGTGGACGATGCCGACATCGCGGCGATCTACGCCTTCCTGATGACGCGCCGTCCCGTCGCGCGCGCGACGCCGGCGCCGCGCATGGATTTCCCATTCGGCTTCCGGCCGCTGATCGCGGTCTGGAACGCGCTCTATCTCGACGATGCCCGCTTCCAGCCGGTGCCGGGGCGGAGCGCCGAATGGAACCGCGGCGCCTATCTGGTGGAGGGGCTCGGCCATTGCGGCGACTGCCATACGCCAAGCAACCTACTGGGCGCGGAGCGGTCCGGCCGGCCGCTTGCGGGTGCCGTGCTGGATGGCTGGTACGCGCCGCCGCTCACCGCCGCCTCGCCTGCGCCGCGGCCCTGGACGGCGGATACGCTGGCGACCTATCTGCGCACCGGCCTCGATGCGCAGCACCAAGCGGCGGCGGGTCCGATGGGCGGTGTGGTGCATGATTTCGGCGCCGCACGGCCATCCGATCTGCACGCGATCGCCGTCTATCTCGCGACGACGATGGCCGCGTCTGCCGGCGCGCCGCGTGCAGATCGCGGCGCCGCCGCCAATCGCGGCCGGCCCGAGGCGACCGCGCTGTTCGCCGGCGCTTGTGCCGGCTGTCACGATGCGGGGGCGCCGATGATGCAGCAGGGCCGTCCCTCGCTGGCACTCGGCTCGCCGCTGCATGAGGCGACGGCCCGCGACGCGATCGCGGTGGTGCTGTTCGGCGTCAGCCCGCCGGCGGGGCCGGCCGGTCCCTTCATGCCGGGGTTCGCCGCAAGCCTGAGCGATGCGCAGGTCGCGGAGCTGGTGGATTACATCCACGCCCGCTTCGGCGGCGGCGCGGCATGGCGCGATCTGCCGGCGCTGGTGCGGCAGGTGCGGAAGGAAGGGTCGGGCGGATGATCTCGCTCTCGGTGAACGGACGCACGCACGCGGTCGCGGCGGATCCCGCGACGCCACTGCTCTACGTGTTGCGGAACGATCTCGGACTGAACGGGGCCAAGTTCGGCTGCGGCCTCGGCCAGTGCGGCGCCTGCACGGTGATGGTGGACGGCGCGGCCGTGTTCTCCTGCCTGACGCCGATCGCGGTGCTGCCGGGGCGGCGCATCCGCACCATCGAGGGGCTCGGCACGGCGGCCGCACCCGGACCCGTGCAGGCCGCCTTCCTCGCCGAACAGGCGGCGCAGTGCGGCTATTGCACGGCGGGGATGGTGATGCGCGCGCAGGCGCTGCTGGAGCGCGAGCCCGGGGCCGATGAGGCGCGCATCCGCGCCCACATGCAGCCCAACCTCTGCCGGTGCGGCACCCAGTTGCGCATCCTGCGCGCGGTCCGGCGCGCCGGCCGGGCGATGACGGGCGGCCGGAGGGCCTCGTTGTGACCGTGGCGCTGCCGCGGCGGAAGGCGCTGGCGGCCGGCGGGCTGCTGGTGGCGTTCTCGTGCCGGCGGGCGCGGGCCGCCGCGCGACTGCCCGGCGATCTTCAAAAGTCGCCGCTGCTCGACAGCTGGCTGCGAATCGGCCCCGACGGGCGGGTGACCGTGTTCACCGGCAAGGCGGAGCTGGGCCAGGGGATCGCGACCGCGCTGATCCAGGTCGCCGCCGAGGAGCTGGACCTGCGCCCCACCGACATCACGCTGGTGACGGCGGACACCGCGCGCACGCCCGACGAGGGCTTCACGGCCGGCAGCCACTCGATGCAGGACAGCGGCACCGCGATCCTGAACGCCGCAGCGCAGGCCCGGGCCCTGCTGGTACGGCAGGCGGCCGCGCAACTCGGCGAGGATTCTGCGAACCTGGTCACGCGCGACGGCGCGGTGGTGGCACCCGACGGCCGCCGCCTCGGCTACGGCGCGCTCGCCGCCGGGCTGTCGCTGGACGTCGAGGCGTCGGCGGCCTCGCCGCTCAAGCCGCCGGGCCGCTTCACGGTGATCGGGCACAGCCTGCCGCGGGTGGACCTGCCGGCCAAGCTCGCGGGCGGTGCGGCGTATGTGCAGGACATGCGCCTTCCCGGGATGCTGCACGCCCGCGTCGCACGCGGGCCGAGCCCCGGCACGAGGCTGCGGGCGCCCGACCTGCGCGGCGCCGGCGCGATGCCGGGCGTCGTCCGGCTGGTGCGCGCCGGAGAATTCCTCGCCGTCGTGGCGACGGGCGAGTGGCAGGCCGTCGCGGCGCTGCGCGCGCTCACGGCCTCGGGATGGGAGGCGGACGGGACGGCGGCGGGCGGGACGGCGGCGGCGGCACCGATCGACGACGCAGCCGGCCTGCCGGGTCTGCCGGCGCGTGATCTGGTGATCCTCGACCGGGCCGGTCCCGCCCCGGCCGACGGCGCGCGCCAATTCTCCGCCCGTTATACGCGGCCGTGGCTGATGCACGGCGCGATCGGGCCGTCCTGCGCCGTCGCCTGGTTCCGCGACGGCGAGATGACGGTCTGGACGCACAGCCAGGGCGTCTATCCGCTGCGTGCCGCCATCGCGAAGCTGCTGCGTCTGCCGGCGGCGCGCGTCCGCTGCATCCAGGTCGAAGGCGCGGGCTGCTATGGCCAGAACGGTGCTGACGACGCGGCGGCGGACGCTGCGGTGGTGGCGCAGGCGATGCCCGGTCGGCCGATCCGGATGCAGTGGATGCGCGAGCAGGAGCATGGGTGGGAGCCGCTCGGCCCCGGCATGCTCGGCGCGGTGCGCGCGGCGCTGGGGCCGGACGGGCGCATCGTGTCATGGGAGTACGAGGTCTGGAGCAACACCCACTCGCGCCGCCCCGGCGGCCCCGGCGTGCTGCTTGCCGGGCAGGAGATGGACCCGCCCTTCCCCGCCCCGGCGCCACGGCCGATCCCGATGCCCGAGGGGGGTGGCGACCGCAACGCGATCCCGATCTACACGCTGCCGCGGGCGCGCTGCACGTACCATTTTATCCCCGCGATGCCGCATCGCATCTCCGCGCTGCGCAGCCTTGGCGCGCATCTGAACGTGTTCGCGATCGAGAGCTTCATGGACGAGCTGGCGCGAGCGGCGGGCAGCGATCCCGTGACCTTCCGCCTCGCGCATCTGGACGATGCGCGGGCACGCGATGCCGTCACCCTCGCCGCCGCGCGCTTCGGCTGGTCGGCGCGGCGGCGAGGCGCGGATCGCGGGTTCGGCTTCGCGTTCGCCCGATACAAGAACCTCGGCGCCTATTGCGCGATCGCGATGGAGATCGAGGTCGCACGCGAGACCGGCGCTCTGCATCTGCTGCGCGTCGTCGCCGCGGTGGATAGCGGCCAGGCGGTGAACCCGGACGGCATCCGCAACCAGATCGAGGGCGGCATCGTGCAGGCGACGAGCTGGACGTTGCAGGAGCAGGTCGGCTTCGCGGCCGGGCGCCGCACCAGCTTCGACTGGAGCGCCTATCCGATCCTGCGCTTCGCGGACACGCCGGGCCGCGTCGACGTGCATGTGATCGACCGTCCGGGGGCGCCCTTCCTTGGCACCGGAGAGGCCGCCCAGGGCCCGACATCGGCGGCCATCGGCAATGCGCTGGCCGACGCGCTCGGACGCCGGGTGCGCGACCTGCCGATCAGCCCCGCGCGCGTGCGGGAGGCGGCTTCCGTCTGACGCCCGCGCCTTACGTTGACACCGCGCTCCGGAACGTCAAGCCTCGGCACCCGTGGTGCAGCACACGGCGACCCTTGCTTCCCGACTGGCGCCCGCTGCGGCGCTCAATGCGGCGCGTGCGCCCGCACTGCTGCTCGGTGCCGTGGGCGGCGTTGCGATCTTCCTGCCGCTCGTGCTCACGCTCTATCTCAGCGTGTTCGATGAGACGCTGATCCAGTTCCCGCCGCGCGGGTACACGCTCGCGTGGTATGCGCGGATCATTCCCAATTTCGGCGCGGCGCTGGCGACCAGCCTGGAGCTTGCCGTCGTCGCGACCCTGCTCAGCCTCGCATTCGGCATCCCCGCCGGCATCGGTCTCGCGCGCCACCGATTTCGCGGCCGGGCGGCGGTGAGCGCGCTGCTGCTCGCACCGCTCACCGTGCCGGGCGTTGCGATCGGGCTCGGCATCGCAGTCGTCGCCGTGCTGATCGAGGAGGCGACGCAGGTGCCGCTCAGCGGCTCGCTGCTCGTGCTGGTGGTGGCGCATCTGCTGGTGACCGTGCCGTGGGTGGTGCGGCTGTGCCTCGCCGGGCTGGTGAACCACGACGGCAGCGCGGAGGAGGCGGCAGCGAGCCTCGGCGCGGCCCCGTGGCGCGTGATCTGGCGAGTGACGCTGCCGGCGATGCGATCCGGGATCGTGGCCGGCGGGCTGTTCGCCTTCATCGCCTCGTTCGGCAATCTCGACACGACATACTTCCTGATCGCGCCGGGGATGACGACGCTGCCGATCGCGGTGCTGCAATACCTGCAATACCATCTCGATCCGCTGATCGCGGCGGTCGCGGTGGCGCAGATGGCGCTGATCACCGCCGCCCTTTTGCTGCTCGACCGCTTCGTCCGGCTCGGGCAGGTGGTGCGGACATGAGCCGGCTGCAGCTCGACGGGTTGGGCAAGGATTACGGCGCGCAATCGGTTGTCGCCGACGTCACGCTCGACGTGGCGCAGGGCGAGATGGTGGTGCTGCTCGGTCCGTCGGGCTGCGGCAAGACCACGACGTTGCGCATGATCGCGGGCTTCGTCGACCCCAGCGCCGGCGAAATCCGGCTCGACGGTGCGCCGATCGACGGCCTGCCGGCGCATCGCCGCGACATGGGCCTCGTGTTCCAAAGCTACGCGCTGTTCCCGCATCTGACCGTCGCGCGCAACATCGCCTTCGGGCTGGAGATGCGGCGGCTCGGGCGGGATGCGATGGCGGCGCGCGTCGAGGAGATGCTGCGGCTGGTGAAGCTGGAGCCGTTCGCCGGGCGATTGCCGCGAGAACTCTCGGGCGGCCAGCAGCAGCGCGTGGCGCTGGCCCGCGCGCTCGCGATCCGTCCGCGCGTGCTGCTGCTGGATGAGCCGCTGTCCAATCTCGACGCGTCGCTGCGCAGCGAGGTCGCGCGCGACATCCGAATCCTCCAGCGCGAGGCGGCGCTGACCGCGATCATGGTCACGCACGACCAGGACGAGGCGATGGCAATGGCCGACCGGCTGGTGCTGATGCGCGAGGGCCGCGTCGAGCAGATCGGCACCCAGGAGGATCTCTACGAGCGCCCGGCGACGCCGTTCGTCGCCGGGTTCATCGGGCGCAGCAACATCGTCGCGGGGCGGCTCGCGGAACGCGGACGACTGCTTGCGGACGATGCGGCGCTCTCGCTCGCGGCGGAGTACGGCGCGGCTGGCGCGGCGAGCCTCGCGTTGCGTCCCGAGCGGATCGCGATCTCGGCTTCGGGCGAGGCGGCGCAGGCGCGCGGCACCGTGGAGCTCGCGACCTATCTCGGCGCCGTCGTCGAGCACGTGGTGCG
Source organism: Acetobacteraceae bacterium (assembly GCA_036272815.1). GTDB lineage: Bacteria > Pseudomonadota > Alphaproteobacteria > Acetobacterales > Acetobacteraceae > DATAYA01. The sequence goes on along the minus strand of DATAYA010000159.1, from coordinate 709 downwards.
GCTCTCGCCCGAGCTCCGCGTGCTGGCGCGCGCCGCCGCACCGGCGCCGCGCTTCGCGCCGGGGACGCAAGTGGGCCTGCACTGGGGCACCGAGGCCGAGCGCCTGTTCGACGAGGCCGGACGGCCGATCGAGGCGGCGGCCCCCGTTCGCCTGACCGCATGAATGAACCCGAACCCGGAGCGACCGACATGAGCGACGAACCGACCCGCTTCTGGCGCCCGAGCCGCCGCACGCTGCTGGCGGGCGCCGCGGCCTCGCTCGCGGCACCCGCGATCCTGTCCCGTCGCGCGGATGCGGCCGAGCGCGTCGTCGTCAGCACATGGGGCGGCGATTACGCGCGTCTGCTGGACCAGAACGTCGTGCAGCCGCTGCTGAAGCCGAAAGGCATCGAGGTGATCGTCGATGCCAACGACGAGCCGCCGCGCATCGCGCGCATGTTCGCCCAGCGCCGGCTGCCGCGCGGTGCGACCGACGTCGATTGCCTGCAAGGCGTCAGCGCCTATCAGGTGAACAAGGCCGGGCTGGTCGAGACGCTGGATGCGACGAAGGTTCCGAACCTCGCGCACGTCGAGCCCAACCTGCGCACCACCTACATGGCGCCGCACATCTGGAGCCCGCAGGTGCTCGCCTACAATCCCGAGCGCGTGAAGGAGCCGCCGACCAGCTTCGCCGACCTGCTCGACCCGAAATACAAGGGACGCGTCGGGT
>DATAYA010000158.1:0-9038 GCA_036272815.1 Acetobacteraceae bacterium | reverse complement strand
CCGCCGTGAGGCCGCGCCGCGCGCGGCGGCTCCATCGGCCAGCGCTGCCATTTCGTCATCGATCGCGGCCACTTCCTGGATGGCGGCGCGGACGCCGATTGCGTCGGCCTCCTGCGCCGCCGGATCATCGAGCAGGGCGAGGATCGCCGGCAGCCTGCCGGTGGCGATTGCGGCCGGCAGCTTCGCCTCCACCTTTCGCCGCCGCGAGCGGCCCACGCAGAGGCCGATCGCCGCTCGCGCAGCCTCGCCCGACCAGGCCGCAAGGCCGGGCAATTTCTCGACCTGGCTCCGGGCGTGCACGCGAGCCAGCACCCGAAGTTGGGCGAGTGCTGCCTGCGCCGGTGTCGCGGCAGCATCAATGCAGGCGGCGAGGTCGGCATCCAGCCGCTCGTCGCTGCGGGCGGACAGGAAGTCCGCGACCGGGGCGTCGATCGGCGAGGCCGCGCGCGACGGCGTGGCGGCCGCGGCGTCGAGAGCCATCAGCAGTTCGGCCGGGCGGATGACGCAAGCGTGGTCGACCAGCGGGCTGAGACAGGGCAGCAAAGGGTTGAGGGCCACGCAGAGTCGCCCGAGCCGGCCGGACGACGCGCGCCCGCCGCGCAGCCAGGCACGATGCTGGCGGGCGTCGATCCGCAGTCCGATCACGTCGGAACGCTGGCCGCGCGCGTGCGCCCAGGACACGATCGCCTCCACCGCCACCAGCCGCTCGAACGCGGCCAGCGGGCCGGGCGCGCCGAGCACCGACGCCTCGGCCAGCGCCGGGCCGAGCCCGTCCGGCCAGAGCGCCATGCCGTGCCACCAGAGCGGCGCCAGCGGATCGATTGCGGCGCAGGTACGCATCACCAGCAGCGAGTCCGTTTCGGCAGCACCCGGCGGCGGCTCGTCGCCGCCGTGCGCGACCACCGGATCGGCGCGCTGCAGCTCGTCGAGCCGCACCGCCAGCATCGGATCGCCGAGGCTGCGCCGCAGCCACCGATCCACGCTGCCCTGCCGCAACGCCGCCGCGCCGCGCGCCGGATCGCGGCCGAGTGCGTGCGCGAGCGCGCGGGCGCCCCATACCCCGTCGCCCCGGCCTCCGTCACCCCGGCTTCCGTCGCCACGGCTTCCGTCGCCCCGGCTTCCGTCGCCCCCGGCCGCCTCGCCATCAGCCTCGAACGGCCTCTGCGCCCGCCGCGCGTCGCGCGCGATGGTACGCCGCGTCCGGGCCATCGAGGGCGCCAGCAGCAACGCGGGGGAGGGGCGATGCTCCGGGTCCTCGGCCAGCATCGTGCGCGCAAGGTCGGCGATCAGGGGCGGCAGCACGAGCCGCCCGGCGGTCGCGGCGAAGCTGCCCTGATCCAACCGGCGACGCAGCAGCGCCGCGTCGTCGAGCCCGTCGCCCGGCAGCGCGCCGGAGGCAAGTGCGATCAGCAGCACGCCGAGCGCGAACACGTCGTCGGCGATGCTGCCCTCACCACGGCCGGCGGGCAGGCAGGCGGCGATGTAGGGCGGCTCGAAGGCGTCCGGCTGGAGTGCTGCCGGCGGGGAGGCCCAGGCGCAGCCGAGCACGCAAGGCTCGCCGGGACCGGCGCGGAACACGTTGTTCGGCCGGATCGCGCGATGGGTGACGCCGCGTTCAGCCAACCCGTCCAGGGCGGCGGCGATCGGGCGCAGCACGCAATCGATCAGCTCCGTCTCGGTCCAGGGCCGCTCCAGCGTCAGCGGCGGCCCGGGGGGCGCCGGGCAGACGACCCAGGCACCCGACGGAACCGCGCCCGGCAGCGCGCCGGGAGCATCGGAGCGCTCCGGCCCGGGACCGGCCGCAAACGGCAGCAGCACGCCATCGATGCGGGCGCCGTGCAACGTCGTGATGACGCGTGCCCGCGGCGGCAGCGAGAGCCGCGCCTGCACCGCCATCAGCGCCGGACCCGCGGCGTGCGCGGATGCGCGCCGGTCGATCGCGGCGCAGGTGGGCAACCCGCCCCCCGCATGCGTAAGCTTGCGGGCCGGGTCGAGGGCATATTGCCCGCCGATCAGGCATTCGAGAGGCTGCGTGGTCGCCATGATGGCTTTGCGATCCGCTCGGGACCGCCATTATCGCGGGCGAGGATTGACGAACCGATAAAGCGGCGGCTCGTCAGCCCTCGGCTACCCCCCGGGTCACCCCTCGAACGGATCGCGCACCATGATCGTGTCGTCGCGTTCCGGTCCGGTGGTCAGCAGCGTCACCGGGGCACCGGTCAGCTCCTCGATGCGGCGGACGTATTTGATCGCCTGGGCCGGCAGATCGATCCAGGAACGGGCGCCGGCGGTCGAGCCCGACCAGCCCTCCATCGCCTCGAACACCGGCCGCGCGGCCGCCTGCGCACCGGACGCGGCAGGCAGGTGGTCGAAGCGGTTTCCGCCGATCTCGTAGCCGACCCCGATGTGCAACTCGGGCAACCCGTCCAACACGTCGAGCTTGGTCAGCACGAGCCCCTGGATGCCGGCGACCTGCACCGCCTGGCGCACCAGCGTCGCGTCGAACCAGCCGCAGCGGCGGGGGCGGCCGGTGACGGTGCCGAACTCCCGCCCGCGTTCGCCGAGCAGCCGGCCGGTGGCGTCCGCCAGCTCGGTCGGGAACGGGCCGGAGCCGACACGCGTGCAATACGCCTTGGCGATGCCGAGCACGAAGCCGACCGCACCAGGCCCGATCCCGCTGCCCGCGGCGGCCGTCGCGGCCACGGTGTTGCTGCTGGTGACGAACGGATAGGTGCCGTGGTCGACGTCGAGCATCACCGCCTGCGCGCCCTCGAACAGGATGCGCGTGCCGGCGCGGCGGAGCGCGTCGAGCCGCTGCCAGACCGGCTCGGCATAGGGCAGGAGCTGCGGCGCGAGGCCGAGCAGCTCGGCCAGCAGCGTCGCCTTGTCGAAAGTCGCGGCGCCGAGACCGGCGAGCAGCGTGTTGTGGTGCAGCAGCAGCTCGTCGAGTTTTTCGGAAAGCGTCGCGGGTTCGGCGAGGTCGCAAACGCGGATCGCGCGGCGGGCGACCTTGTCCTCATAGGCGGGGCCGATGCCGCGTCCGGTGGTGCCGATCCGCCGCTCGCCGCGGGCATCCTCGCGGGCGCGGTCGATGGCGGCGTGCAGGGGCAGGATCAGCGGCGCGTTCTCGGCGATGCGCAGGCTTTCCGGCCCGACCGCGAGACCCTGGCCGCGCACCCTCTCGATCTCGGCCAGCAGGGCGTGCGGGTCGATCACCACGCCGTTGCCGATGATGCCGAGCTTGCCCCGCACCAGGCCCGAGGGGAGCAGCGAGAGCTTGTAGGTCTGATTGCCCACGACCAGCGTGTGGCCGGCGTTGTGGCCGCCCTGGAAGCGGACGACGACCTCGGCGCGGCTGGCGAGCCAGTCCACCACTTTGCCCTTGCCCTCGTCGCCCCACTGGGCGCCGATCACTGCGACGTTGGCCATTCGTTGGTTCTCGATCTGATGGGAGGAGGCTTTAGCACCGGGGCCGCAAACCGTCGAAGCGGCGTCAGGCGGGGGCGATCATTCCGCGCAAGGGCGCGTTGGCTGACCTTGAGGACCTCAGGGAGAGGCTTGGGGTGATGCTCGCGAACGTCGTCGATGGCATCCGCGACGCCTGTTGTGTAAGTCCCAGACGGTCCCGAAGGTGATCTGGAGGATCGCAATGGCCCTGAACATTCCGGTCATCTACGGTTCGGTCCGCGGCGACCGCCAGGGCATCCGTGCCGCGCGCTACCTGATGGCGCAACTGGCCGCGCGCGGGCACCGGGCCACGCTGGTCGATCCGCTGGTGCAGGTGTTGCCGATGCTCGACCGCATGTACAAGGAATACCCGAAGGGCGGGGCGCCGGCGGTCATGCAGGAGCTGGCGGCCCTGTACCGCGGGGCGGACGCCTTCCTGATCTGCAGCGGCGAATACAACAACGGCATCCCGCCGGCGCTGAAAAATCTGCTGGATCATTTCCTGGAGGAGTATTTTTGGCGGCCGTCGGCGATCGCCTGCTACTCGGCCGGCCAGTTCGGGGGCGTGCGCGCCGCCATGCAGCTACGCATGTCGCTGGCCGAAATGGGAATGCCGAGCATCCCGTCGCTGCTGCCGTTCCCGCGCATCGGCCGGGCGGTGAGCGAGACGGGCGAGCTGGCCGACCCTGGCTTCCAGATCGTCGCGGACCGGTTCTTTGCGGAGCTGGAATGGTACGCCGAGGCGTTGCGGGACCGGCGGCGAGCCGGCGTGCCTTACTGACAGGCACTGCGTATCGAACCTCACTCCAGGGCAATCGCTACGAAGAGCGCAGCCCGACCGGCACGCCTCCCTCGAACACGTGGCTGCACCCGAGCCTCCGCGCCTCGGCGGCGGCGCCCTCGACCGCTGCCAGCCCCGGCACGGTCGCGAATCCCCGCTCCCGCGCCGCCGCCGCGAGTGCCGGCTCGGTTCCGAACGGCACGAACACCCGCGCCCGCGGCGGTCGCGCCGGGGCCGCAAGCAGCACCACGTCGGGGAACAGCGTGAGCCCGGTCGCGGCCTCGGCCGCACCGCACAGATACCGTCCGCCGCGGCCAAGCTCCTCGTGCAGCGCCGGCGCATAGACCATCGCGCAGACGCCGGTGTGGTAACGGAAGCCGCGGAATTCGATCGGGTCCACGGTCAGCCGTAGCGCCGGCGCGTGCGCCTCGATCGCGGCCACTGTCGCCCTCAGCCGCTCGGCCAGCGCCCGCGCGCCCGGCGGCAGGGCGGCCCTGGCCAGCGCCGCGCTCGCCGGCCGCGCCGGCCCCGCCGCGTGCAGCAGTTCCGTGAGCGTCGCCGCCAGCCGCCCGCCATGCTCGGCGACGGCGGCAGCGTCCTTGCGGTCGAGGGCGTGGGTCAGCGCCACCCGCGCCGGTCCGGCGAAGCCCGCCTCGTCGAGCAGTGTCTCGACGAGCGGCGGCAGCGTCAGGTCGAAAGAAAGCCGTGTGAGGCCGACCGCCGACAGCGCCGCCGCACCGACCAGCACGATCTCCGCATCCGCCTCCGGCGCATCGACGCCGATCAGTTCGATCCCGGCCTGCGCCACCTGCCGAGCGGGCGCCAACTGCCCGCCGTGGACCCGCAGGCACTGGCCGGCATAGCAGAGGCGCAGCGGCCGTGCCGCACCCGCCAGCCGCGACGTCGCGATGCGCGCCACCTGCGGCGTGATGTCGGCGCGCACGCCCATCATCCGCCTTGTGTCGGGGTCCATGAGGCGAAATGTCTGCTCGGCGAGGTCGGCGCCGGAGCCGGCGAGCAGGGTGTCCTCGAATTCCAGCAGCGGCGGCTTGACCCGCTGGTAGCCGTGGGCGGCGAAGGCGGCCATCATCGCCTCGACCGCAAGCGCCTCGGTCTCGGCCTCGGGCGGCAGCAGGTCGCGCAGGCCGGCGGGGAGCAGCGCCGGATTGGGGGAGGGGTCGAGGGTCATGCCGGCCGGCGATTAGCATGGGCGGCCCGGCGGGGCGAGGCGGATTGCCGCCGCGGATACTGCGTGCCTGGCAACGCACCGATTACTGCGTGTGCGGCGCGGTCGCCCGTATCGGGCGGCACTCGGCCGCGATCGACGCGCTGCTGCGCGAGATGGGCGTGCGGCGGGGTACGTTCGTCTCGGCCGCCAACCCGGGCGGGCGGCGCCGGCCGGACGCATGGAACCGGCGGCAGCACGATCGCCTCCTCGCCTGCCTGCGCCGCCTGCCGCACCGGGTGGGTGCCGGGGTCGGACGCGGCTGGTCGGAGCCGCACGTCCTGATCGGCGGCGATCCGCGCCGGGCGCTGATGCTGGCGCGGCGGTTCCGCCAGGCGGGCGTCGTGATCGTCGGCTGCTCCCGGGCCGCGCGGGTCGCGTGTCCGTCGCACCAGGGACTGTCGTGCTCAGGCCAGGAACTGTCGCGCTCGGGACTGTCGCGCTAGGGGCTGTCGCGCTAGGGGCTGCGGAACCCGCTGTTCGGCAGGACGTGCTCGACCTGTGCAGGATGCGGCTTCGGCGGGAAGGCGCCGATCACTGTCAACGCGATCAGCACCGCGATCACCCCGAGCACAAGAACCACCAGGAACACCCGCATCTCGCCCGCCCCCGCCGGCATCCTCGTGCACCGGCAGGTGTGCTAGCCTCCGCCCCGATGACACGCAACCTGCCCCGCGACTTCGTGGCCCGATCGCACGATCTGCGCGAGCCCGTCCTGCCTGCGGCCGTGCTCGGCCGCAGCATTGTCCTGGTCGGCCTGATGGGCGCGGGCAAGACCTCGATCGGCCGCCGCGTCGCCGCCCGACTCGGGCTGCCGTTCCGCGACGCCGACCAGGAGATCGAGCTGGCCGCCGGCTGCACCATCGCCGAGCTGTTCGACCGCTATGGCGAGCGCGAGTTCCGCGAGGGCGAGCGCCGCGTCATCCGCCGCCTGCTCGCCGGCGACCCGATCGTGCTCGCCACCGGCGGCGGCGCCTTCATGGATACGCAGACGCGCGCCGCGATCCGTGCCGAGGCGATGTCGATCTGGCTGCGCTGCCCGCTCCCCATCTTGCTGCGCCGGGTTGCGACCCGCAGCAACCGCCCGCTGCTCGCCGACGGCGATCATACCGAGGTGCTGGGCCGGCTGATGGCGCAGCGGCATCCGGTCTATGCCGAGGTGGACCTCGTCATCGACTGCGGCGACGAGCACCCCGACGTCACCACCGGACAAGCGCTCGCGGCGCTGTCCGCGTGGACGCCGCCGCGCAGGCTCGCGATCGCCCTCGGCGCGGACGGCTATGAGGTGGTCGCAGGCGAGGGGCTGCTCGGCCGCGCAGGCGCGCTGCTCGCCCCGGTGCTGCCGCAGAAGCGGGCCGTCGTCATCACCGACGCGACGGTCGCGCGCCTGCATCTGCCCGCGCTGATGGCGGGGCTCGCGGAGACCGCGATCGAGGCGACCCCGATCGTCATCGGCGTGGGGGAGACGGAAAAATCGCTCGACGCCTACGCGCGACTCGTCGACGAACTACTGGAGGCGGGGGTGGAGCGGCGGACGGCGGTGATCGCACTTGGCGGCGGCGTGGTCGGCGATCTCGCGGGCTTCGCCGCGGCGACGGTGTTGCGCGGCCTGCCCTTCGTGCAGGTGCCGACGACGCTGTTGGCCCAGGTCGACAGCGGCGTCGGGGGCAAGACCGGCGTGAACACGCGGCGCGGCAAGAACCTGGTCGGCGCCTTCCACCAGCCGCGCATGGTGCTCGCCGACACCGCCACGCTGGCGACGCTGCCGCCGCGGGAGCTGCGCGCCGGCTATGCCGAGATCGCCAAGGCCGGGCTGATCGGCGACCCGGCGCTGTTCGCCTGGTGCGAGGCGAACGGCCCGGCGCTGGTCGCGGGCAACCGTGCGGTGCAGGCCGAGGCGGTGATGCGCGCCTGCGCCTTCAAGGCGGCCGTGGTGGGCGACGACGAGCGGGAGGAGAAGCCGGCGGACGGCCGCGCTCTGCTCAATCTCGGCCACACCTTCGGCCATGCGCTGGAGGCGGAATGCGGCTATGGCGCGCTGCTGCACGGCGAGGCGGTGGCGGTGGGGCTCGCTCTCGCGTTCCGGCTCTCGGCGCGGCTCGGCCTGTGCGCCGAGGCGGATGCGGCGCGGGTGGCGGCGCATCTCGACGCGGTCGGCCTGCCGGCGGAATTGCGGGTGCTGAACCGGCGGCTCTCGGCGGCGCGGCTGATCGGCCACATGCGCCGCGACAAGAAGACGCGCGACGGGCGGATGGTCTTTGTCCTCGCCCGTGGCATCGGTCAGGCGTTCACCAGCGCCGATGTGCCGGAAGCGGCGGTGGCGGCGCTGCTGGCCGAGGAGGGATGCGCGCCATAGCCCGAGACCCGTGACTGTCAGCCCGGCTTTCCCGCGCTCCGCCGCCACGCATTCCGCATCAGCGCGTTGCTCGGCAGCGTCTTGTCGACCGCCTTGCGCGCCGTCTCCGCGCCCGCGACCGGCAGTCCGCGCGGATCGAGCTTGCCGATCTGCACCAGCACCGTCGCCTGATCCCAGTAGATATGCTCGTGAACAAGCTTCTCGCCCTCGAACTGCACGATCGCGACCGTGGCGACTTCCACGGCGCGGCCGGTGGGCGCGATGCCAGGCAGCATCCAGTCGATCACTGTCGTGTGGGTGAAACGCACGATGAACTCGTCGACGATGCGGCTGTCGCCGACGGTGCGGCTGATCGGTGCGAGCCGGAAGTCCGGCGGGTTCACGCCGATGAAATGGTGCTTGTAGAAATGCCGGAGTTCGTCGTGGCCGACGCCGCCGGTCATGGTCGGGATGTGGTTGACGTAGGGCTCGGCCACCATCGTCGCCATCGTTGCATCGACGTCCCGCGTCTCGAATTCGTAGCGCGTATGGGCTTCCCAAAGGGCCACGAGATCATGGTTCGCCATCGCGATGCCTCCTCGGCGTTACAGATGGGACAAGGCTAGCATCCGTGGCGGCCGCGGCCAGCCCGTGCGGCGACACCGGAGCGGGACAGCAGCATGGCATTTTCGCTGAAGCAGCTCGCGCGCGACGAGATGGACCGGGTGGCAATCATCCACCGCACCGCGTTCGACGAGCGGCTCCCCTGGCTCGCGGGACGGCACACGCCGGAGGAAGACCGCGCTTTCTTCAGGGACCGCGTGTTCCGCGAATGCGAGGTCTGGGGCGTGCTCGACGGCGAGACCGTGATCGGGTTCATCGCCTTCCGCCCCGGATGGGTCGATCAGCTCTATGTCCTGCCGGATCGGCAGCGACGGGGCGCGGGCCGGACGCTGGTGCGGTTGGCACAGGCGGCGTCGCCCGAGTTGAGATTGTGGACCTTCGAGCGGAACCTGCCCGCACGCCGCTTCTACGAGGCGGAGGGCTTCCTTGCAGTCGAACGGACGGACGGCGGCCGCAACGAGGCGCGCGAACCCGACATCCTCTATGCCTGGATGCGCCCCGGCCACGCACAGGTCTGTTGGACACGGGTTGACACCTGACGTGAGCACGGCATTTTCCGACCGGATCGCAGGGCGCCGGATCGCAGGGCGAGTGTGCCTCAAGCTCGAACGGGATTGACCTCATGA
>DATAYA010000157.1:0-16157 GCA_036272815.1 Acetobacteraceae bacterium | reverse complement strand
GTTCGGCCCGAAGGTTCCTTGTTGTTGCGCCTGATCCATTCCGAGAAACGGGTACGCGGCGCCACCGTGTAGTCGAGCACGTCCTCGCTGACGAAGGCACCGCGTCCGCGCTCGACGCGCACCAGGCCGCTGCGCGCAAGGTCCTCCATCGCGCGGCGGATGGTGTGGCGATTGACCGCGAAGCGCGCGGCGAGCTGCGCCTCGGTCGGCAGGCGCGCACCGGGTGCCGCGGCACCGCCGCCGATCTCGCCGCGCAGCGTGTCGGCGATCCGGCGCCAGACCGCGATCCCCTCCTGCATCGGCTCTGCTGTCATCAGAACTTCACCCAAGCCGCGCACCCGCCCATGGCATTGCGGCTTGACCGTTAGCCCATAGTCGTCTAGCTGTCTAGACATGTTGGCGGACACGAAATTCCCGGTCGATCCGGTGGCGGCGCGACAGCGCTGGATGGCGGTCCTGGCCCGCGCGAGTGCGGCCGAGATCGAGCGGCATCTGGCGGATGCGCCGGCGCTTCCCGCGCATGTGCGGCTGCGCGGGCCGGAGGTCGGGCTGGTGATGGTGCGCGGTCGCGCCGGCGGCGGCGGCGGCGCATTCAATCTCGGCGAGATGAGCGTCGCGCGGTGCAGCGTCCGCAACGATGATGGCGGGATCGGCCACGCGACCGTCGCCGGGCACGATCTGCGGCAGGCGGAGCTGGCGGCGGCACTCGATGCGGCGTTGCAGGACGGGACACTTCGGCCGGCGCTGGAGGCGGCGGTGATCGCGCCGCTCGCGGCGGCCCAGGCCGAGCGACGCGCGGCGCAGGCACGGCGCGCGGCGGCGACCCGCGTGCAATTCTTCACGATGGCGACGATGCGGTCATGAGCCTCGATCGTCCCGGTTTCTCCGATCCGGTCGCGGATGCGCAATCCTGCTTCCGCGCCGTGCTGGAGGCGATGTCGCATCCGGGCCGCGTGGTGCGCGCCGGCGAAGACCTGGCTCCGCCCGCACCGCTCGATCCGGCGACCGCTGCGGTGCTGCTGACGTTGGCCGATCACGACACCGCGCTGTTTCTGCCGCCCGAGGCGGCGCCGGCCGCGGACTGGATCGCGTTTCATTGCGGTGCGCCACTCGCACAGCAGATCGGCGCTGCGGAGATCGTGCTTGGCTTTGCGTTGCCCGACCTCGGCACGCTCGATGCCGGCACGCACGAGGTGCCGGAGCGGGGTGCGACGCTGATCCTGCAACTGCCGGCACTTGGCAGCGGGGCCGCACTCCGCCTATCCGGCCCCGGCCTCGCGGCATCCGAAATTCTTCGCGTGAGCGGGCTGCCGGGCGATTTCGCGGCACGCTGGGCGGCGAGCCGCGCGCAGTTCCCCTGCGGCATCGATCTGATCCTGTGCAGCGGCACGACGCTCGCCACGCTGCCGCGCAGCGTCACAGTGGAGGCGGCCTGATGCCCTACGTTGCAGTCAAGGGCGGCGAGCGCGCGATCGAGGCGGCGCACGCATGGCTTGCGGAGGAGCGGCGCGGCGATCCCGATCACCCGGACCTCGCGACCCGGCAGATCACAGAACAACTCGGCCGTGCGGTCGATCGGGTGATGGCGGAGGGCTCGCTGTATGATCCGTCGCTCGCGGCGCTGGCAATCAAGCAGGCGCAGGGCGACCTGATCGAGGCGGCTTTCCTGCTGCGCGCATACCGCACCACGCTGCCGCGCTTTGCCGTCTCGGCGCCGGTGCAGACGGAGGCGATGGCGGTGCGGCGGCGCATCTCGGCGGTGTTCAAGGACCTCCCCGGCGGCCAGGTGCTCGGGCCGACGACGGACTACACGCACCGCCTGCTCGATTTCGCGCTCGCCGCCGGACTGCCGCCGCCGCCGGCACCCGAAACCGCGGCCGATCCGCAACCTTCGCCGCGGGTGACCGATATTCTCGGCGGGGAGGGCCTGATCGAGGCCGACGGCGCGCCGTCCGACGCCACGACCGGCGACATCACGCGCGATCCGATTTCCTTTCCTGCCGCACGCGATCTGCGCTTGCAGGCGCTGGCGCGAGGCGACGAGGGATTTCTGCTCGGTCTCGGCTACTCCACACAGCGTGGCTACGGCAACGCTCATCCCTTCGCGGGCGAAATCCGCGTGGGCGAAATCGCGGTCGAGATCGTGCCGCCGGAACTCGGCTTCGCCGTCGAGATCGGAGAGCTCACGCTCACCGAATGCCAGATGGTGAACCAGTTCCACGGCAGCCGCACCGTGCCGCCACAATTTACCCGTGGATACGGTCTCGCCTTCGGCCATGCCGACCGCCGCGCGATGGCGATGGCGCTGGTCGATCGCGCGCTGCGCGCCGAGGAACTGGGCGAGGACGTCACGGCGCCCGGGCAGATGCAGGAATTCGTGCTCTCGCATTGCGACAACGTGGAGGCGACCGGCTTCGTCGAGCACCTCAAGCTGCCGCACTACGTCGATTTCCAGAGCGAGCTGGAGACGATACGGCGGATGCGGCGCGATGCCGAGGCGACGCTGCAGGAGGCGGCCGAGTGATGGAAGGCTACAACTTCGCCTATCTCGACGAGCAGACCAAGCGCATGGTGCGCCGCGCGATCCTGAAGGCGGTCGCGATCCCCGGCCACCAGGTGCCGTTCGGCTCGCGCGAGATGCCGCTGCCGTACGGCTGGGGCACCGGCGGCATCCAGGTGACGGCGTCGATCCTGGGTTCGGCCGACGTGCTCAAGGTGATCGACCAGGGGGCCGACGACACCACCAACGCGGTCTCGATCCGCCGCTTCTTCGGCCGCACCGCGGGCGTGCGCACGACCACGCGCACGGCGGAGGCGAGCGTGATCCAGACCCGGCACCGCATCCCGGAGACGGCGCTGCGGGACGATCAGATCATCGTCTATCAGGTGCCGCAGCCGGAGCCGCTGTACAAGCTCGAGCCGCGCCGCGCCGAGACGACGCGGATGCACGCGCTCGCCGATTACGGGCTGATGCACGTTAAGCTCTACGAGGACATCGCGCGTCTTGGCCACGTCTCGATCAGCTACGACTATCCGGTGATGGTCGCCGGCCGCTACCTGATGTCGCCGTCGCCGATCCCCGCCTTCGACAATCCGAAGATGCACCGCATGGGCGCACTGCAATTGTTCGGCGCCGGCCGCGAGAAGCGCATCTACGCGATACCGCCGCACACCGAGGTGCGCTCGCTCGATTTCGACGACCACCCGTTCCGTGCCACCCGCGCGCCGCATGCCTGCGCGCTGTGCGGCGCCCGCGACAGCTATCTCGACGAGGTGGTGACCGACGACCGAGGCGGGCGGATGTTCGTCTGCTCCGATACCGACTACTGCGAACAGCGCCGCGACCGGGCGGCAGCATGACCGCGCCGCTGCTCCAGGCCGAGGCGCTCTCGCTCGCCTTCGCGGCCACGCGCGCGCTCGACGGCGTCGACGCCGCGCTCTGGCCCGGCGAGGTGCTCGCGGTCGTCGGCGAATCCGGCTCCGGCAAGACGACGCTGCTCCAGGTGCTGTCGGGCCGGCTCGCACCCGATGCCGGCCATGTCTGGTATCGCGACCTCGCCGGTCTTCGCCACGACGTCCATGCGATGCCGGCGCCGGCGCTGCGCATGCTGCACCGCTCCGACTGGGGTTTCGTGCAGCAGGACCCGAAACAGAGCCTGCGCATGGATGTCAGCGCCGGCGGCAATGTCGGCGAGCGGTTGATGGCGCAAGGCGCCCGGCATTACGGCCACATCCGCGAATCGGCGCTCGATTGGCTGGCGCAGGTGGAAATCGACGCTGACCGCATCGACGATCTGCCGCGCACCTTTTCCGGTGGGATGCTGCAACGCTTGCAGATCGCGCGCACGCTGGTCACGCATCCGCGGCTGGTGTTCATGGACGAGCCCACGGGCGGGCTCGACGTCTCGGTGCAGGCGCGGCTGCTCGACCTGATCCGCAACCTGGTGTCGCGCCTCGGCATCGCCGTCGTGCTGGTCACGCACGACATCGCGGTCGCACGCCTGCTCGCGGGCCGGATCATGGTGATGCAGCGGGGCCAGGTGGTGGAGGCGGGCCTCACCGACCAGGTGCTCGATGATCCGCAGCACGCCTACACGCAGTTGCTGGTCAGCTCGGTGCTCGCGGCATGAGCGCGGTGATGGTGCGGGCCGAGGGGCTCGACAAGGCGTTCACGCTGCATCTGCGCGGCGGGATGGTGCTGCCGGTGCTGCGCGGCGTCTCGCTCGAAATCCATGCCGGGGAATGCGTCGCCCTTGGCGGTCCCTCGGGCGCGGGCAAGACCACGCTGCTGCGCAGCCTGTACGGCAACTACCGCGTCGGCGGGGGCCGTATCCTGGTGCGCCATCGCGGCGAGATGGTCGACCTCGCGCGCGCCGAGCCGCGCACCATTCTCGAGATCCGCGCCGAGACGCTCGGCTATGTCAGCCAGTTCCTGCGCGTGGTTCCGCGCGTCCCGGCGCTCGACATCGTGGCCGAGGCCGCGATCGCGCGCGGCACCCCGCCGGACGCGGCGCGTGCGGCGGCCCGCGCCCTGCTGGAGCGGCTCGGCATTCCGCGGCGGCTGCACGCGCTCCCGCCCGCCACCTTCTCCGGCGGCGAGCAGCAGCGCGTCAATCTCGCCCGCGGCTTCATTGCCCCCCGTCCGGTGCTGCTGCTCGACGAGCCGACCGCATCGCTCGATGCCGGGAACCGCGACGGGGCGATCACGCTGGTGCAGGAGGCGAAGGCAGCTGGGACAGCGATCGTGCTGATCGCGCATGACATTGCCGTGCGCGACGCGATCGCCGATCGTGTGCTGACGCTCACTCCCTTGCAGGACGCCGCATGACCGCCGAGACCATCCTCACCAACGCGCTTCTCGTCCTGCCGCGCGAGACGATGCCCGGCACGCTGCTGCTGCGCGACGGCTGCATCGCCGCGATCGACGCCGGCCGCAGCGACGCGCCTGGCGCGATCGACCTCGGCGGCGACACGCTGATCCCGGGTGCCGTCGACCTCCATTCCGACAACCTCGAACGCCAGGTGCATCCGCGCAGCAGCGCGCGCTGGCCGTCGCGCGAGGCGATGATCGCGCACGACGCACAATGCGCCGTCGCCGGCGTGACCACCGTGTTCGACGCGCTCTGCGTCGGCGATCTCGGCTATGAGAAGGACCGCAACCGGACCTATCAGGAGGCGGTCCTCGATCTCGACGGGCTCGCGGGCACCGGGCTGCTGCGGATCGAGCATCTTCTGCACCTGCGCTGCGAAGTGCCCGCCCCCGACACCGCCGACCTGCTGGAAGCCGCCGCCGATCATGCGCTGGTGCGGCTGGCGAGCCTGATGGACCACAGTCCGGGTGTCGGGCAATACGCCGACCTCGACCGCTACCGCATCCTCCGCCGCCGCGACGGCGAGGACGACGAAACGATCGAGCGCCGCATCACCGAAATGCTGGACCGCCGGGCGGAGCTGCGCGACCCGAACCGGCAGACACTGCTCGGCCGCCTGCGCGGCATCGGCGTCGCGATCGCAAGCCACGACGACCGTACTGAGGACGAGGTGGAGGAGAACCACCGCGACGGCATCGCGATCAGCGAGTTCCCGGTCACGGTCGAGGCCGCGCGCGCGGCGCGGGCACGCGGGATGGCCGTGATCGGCGGCGCGCCGAACGTCGTGCGCGGCGGCTCGCATTCCGGCAACGTCGCGGTCGCCGAGCTGCTGGCGGCGGGGCTGCTCGACGCGCTCGCGTCGGATTACGTGCCGGGCAGCATGGTCACGGCCGCGTTCCGTGCCGCCGCCCTCGGCCTGCTGCCGCTGCCGCAGGCGATCGCCCTCATCAGCCTGCACCCGGCCCGCATCGCCGGTCTGGAGGACCGCGGCGCGATTGCGGCCGAGCTTGCCGCCGACCTCGTGCGGGTGCGCGTCCATGACGGGATGCCGGTGGTGATGCAGACCTGGCGGGCCGGCACGCGGGTCGCATGAGGGTCGCCCTCTACTGGGCGCCGGCCGCGGACGATCCGCTCTGGGCCACCGCTAATGGGTGGCTCGGGCGCGACCCCGAGACCGGCGGCCAGCTCGCCCAGCCGGACCTGCCCGGCATCGCCGAGATCACCGCCGAGCCACGCCGCTACGGCTTTCACGGCACGCTCAAGCCGCCGATGCGCCTGCGCAGCACATGGCAGTCCTTCCGCGACGATGCCGCCGATCTCGCGGCGCACACGGCCGCATTCCCGATGCCGGCGCTCGCGGTCACCGAGCTTTCCGGCTTTCTGGCCCTGTGCGAGATCGCGCCCTGCCCGGCGCTCCAGGCGTTCGCCGATGCCTGCGTGGGGGGGCTCGATGAGCACCGTGCGCCGCCGGACGAGGCGGAACTGACGCGCCGCCTTGCGGCCCGCCTCTCGGCCGCAGAGGAGGCGAATGTCCGCCGCTGGGGATACCCTTATGTGTTCGACACGTTCCGCTTTCATGCGACGCTGACGCGACGCCTTGCACCCGCGGAACACGAGGCGGTCCGCCCGGCGGCCGAGGCGCATCTTGCCGCAGCCCTCGACGTCGATCGCTGGGTTTCTGAACTCTGCCTGTTCACCGAGGCCGCCCCCGGCGCGCCGTTCATGCTGGCGGAGCGGCTGCCGCTAACCGGTGCAGGATAGCGACCAGCTTCCGGCCGCCCTGCTCGACGGTACCGTCATTCATCAGCATATCGCGCGGCAACCCTGCCGGCAGCCTCACGGACCGCGACAGCCGTCCGGCGATCGCGACCGCGTCCTCCCGCCCGCGGGCGGCGAGCCGGCGGGCCAGCACGTCGGGGGGTGCCGTGACCTCCACGACATGCAGCGGGAATCGCGTCGCCGCCTCTGCGAGCACGGTCCGCGACAGGCTGGCGACCACGATCCTGCCTTCCGCCGAACGCAGCGTGATCTCCGTCGGAATGCCGTAGTACAGCCCGTGCGCGCGCCATGTCAGCGCGTAGGCGCCGGCCTCCTGTCGCGCCACGAAGGTTCGCTCGTCGATGACCTCGTGGTCCTCGACATCGAGCGCCGGGCGGGTGACGGTGCGGCGGACGAAATAGAACTTGTCCTGGGCGCGGAGCAGGCCGCGGGCGGCGTTGATGAGCGTGTCCTTGCCTGCCCCCGAAGGTCCCACGACCGCCACCAGCATGCCTGCTCCCATGAAATCCATAGACTTTGGATTGACGCGGCGGACCTTGCGCGTAGCCTCGCGGCTACGCAACCGGAGCACACACGATGTTCACCACCCGCCCGGAGATCGCCGGCACATTCGGCGTCGTCGCCAGCACCCACTGGATCGCGAGCCAGGTCGGCATGGCCGTGCTGGAACGCGGCGGCAACGCCTTCGACGCCGCCGCCGCGACCGCCTTCGTGCTGCAGGTCGCCGAGCCGCATCTGAACGGGCCGGGCGGCGACGTGCCGATTATCCTGCATGACGCGCGCGCGGGCGCCCAACGCGTGATCTGCGGCCAGGGCGTCTCGCCGGCGGCGGCGAGCCTCGCGCATTTCGCCGATCTCGGGCTCGACCTCGTGCCCGGCACCGGATTGCTGCCCGCCGTCGTGCCCGGCGCGTTCGACGCCTGGTGCCTGCTGCTGCGCGACTGGGGAAGCTGGGAGCTGGCCGACGTGCTCGGCTTCGCGATCGGCTATGCGCGGCACGGCATCCATATCGTGCCGCGGATTTCGGCAACGATCGAGAGCGTGCGGCCGCTGTTCGAGGCGGAATGGCATTCGAGCCGCGAAGTCTTCCTGCCCGGCGGCAACGTCCCCGGCCCGAGCACGCTGTTCGCGCGCCCGGCGCTGGCCGACACCTGGGAGCGTGTGCTGCGCGAGGCGGCGGGGAGCACGCGCGAGGGCCGCATCGAGGCCGCGCGCGACGCCTGGTATCGCGGGTTCGTCGCCGAGGCTATCGGGCGCTTCTATCAGGGAACGGACGTGCTCGACGTGTCGGGCCGCCGGCATCGCGGCCTGCTCGCGGCGGACGACCTCGCGCGCTGGCATGCCAGCGTCGAGGCGCCGCTCACCTACGACTACGGCCGGCACACCGTGCTGAAATGCGGGCCGTGGAGCCAGGGGCCGGTATTTCTCCAGCAACTCGCATTGCTGCGCGGCTGCGATATCGGCGCGATGGACCCGATGGGCGCCGAATTCGTCCACACAGTGATCGAGTGCGCAAAACTCGCCTATGCCGATCGCGAGGCCTATTACGGCGATCCGGATTTTGTCCGTGTGCCGCTGGCGACGCTGCTCTCCGCCGAATACAACGATGCGCGGCGCAGGCTGGTGGGCCGCGACGCGTCCCTCGCACTCCGCCCCGGCAAGGTGCCCGGCTTCGAGGCGTGGGTCGATCACGAGGCGGCATCGCGCGCCGACTACGCGACGCGCGAGGCGGGCGCGGGCGAGCCGACGGTCTCGCGGCTCGGCGTCGTCGGCGCCGATACCTGCCATATCGACGTGATCGACCGGCACGGCAACATGGTCAGCGCCACACCTTCGGGCGGCTGGCTGCAATCCTCGCCGGTGGTGCCGGGCCTCGGCTTCTGCGTCGGCACGCGCGGGCAGATGTTCTGGCTGCGCGAGGGCCTGCCGAACTCCCTCGCACCGCGCAAGCGCCCGCGCACCACGCTCACGCCGAGCATGGCGCTGCGCGACGGCGTGCCGTGGATGGCGTTCGGCACGCCGGGCGGCGAGCAGCAGGATCAGTGGTCGCTGACCTTCTTCCTGCGCCGGGTGCATCACAACCTCACCATCCAGCAGGCGATCGACGCGCCGAGCTTCCATTCCGAGCACTGGCCGAGCAGCTTCTGGCCGCGTGCCGCGCAACCGGGAAAGCTGGTGCTGGAAGGGCGCTATCCCACCTCCGTTCTGGCGGAATTGCAGGCGCGCGGACATCGCGCGGAGCTGGGCGACGAATGGTCGGAAGGGCGGCTCTCCGCGGCCTGCCTGGAGCCGGACGGCCAGATGTTCGCCGGCGCCAACCCGCGCGGGATGCAGGGCTACGCGGTGGGACGCTGATCTCGGCGCCGTAAGAAGGCTGGGCTCTGCCCATACCCGCAAAGGGCCGGGAGGCCCTTTGATCCCATCACCATGTGAAGGGTTCCAAGGGCTAGGCCCTTGGCGGGTCGAGGGCAGAGCCCTCGCCTTCTACCGCTTGCCCTTCTCCGCCGCCACGCGCCCCGGCAGCGGATGCGCCGGCGCTGCCATCCGTTTCGGCTTCGGCGCCGGCCGTGGCGGCGCCTTGCCCGCGCGCAACTGCGCGATCGTGGTACGCGAGGTGATCTGCTCCGGGTCCGTCGCCAGCTCGATCACCGCCGGCCGCCCGCTCGCAACCGCGCGCGCGAAGGCAGCCGCGAAATCCTCGGTGCGCGCCACCGTCTCGCCGTGGCCGCCGAACGCCTCGATCAGCTTGGCGAAATCCGGGTTGGTGAGCGAGGTTCCGGAGACGCGGCCGGGATAGTCGCGCTCCTGGTGCATGCGGATCGTGCCGTACATCTGATTGTTGAACACGAGCACGATCGGCGCCACACCATGATGGAACGCCGTCGCGATCTCCTGCCCCGTCATCAGGAAGCCGCCGTCGCCCACGAAGCCGATCACCTGCCGCTGCGGAAACGCGATCTTGGCGCCGACCGCCGCCGGCACGCCGTAGCCCATCGCGCCGTTGCACGGGCCGATGTAGCGCTGTCCTTCCGAGAAATGCATGAAGCGGGTCGGCCAGGTCGCGAAATTGCCGGCATCCGTCGTGAAGATCGCATCCGGCGCCGCCATCTCCTCAAGCGTGCGCAGGCATTGCGCGAGGTTCAGCGGACCGCCGTAATCCGGCACTGCGCGACCCTCCGCGCGCAAGCGGCGCAGATCGGCAGTCCATTCGCTCCACACACGCGGCATCTCGGGCGTCCAGTCGCGGACCGCTTCGGCGAAGGCGTCGAGGTCGGTCGGGATGCCGAGGGCCACGCGGAACACGCGCCCGATCTCCGCCGCATCGGGATAGACATGCACGATCGGCGTCTCGCCGGCGAGGTCGAACAGCGTGTAGCCTTGGGTCACTGCCTCCGGCAGCCGCGAGCCGATCGCGAGCACGAGGTCCGCCTCGCCCACGCGCGCGACCAGCGCCGGGTCGCAGCCGACGCCGAGATCGCCCACGAAATTGTCCGCCGTGCCGTCATACAGCGCCTGCCGCCGGAACCCGACCGCGACCGGCAATCCGTAGCTGCGCAGGAATGCGCCGACGCCGTCACGCGCCGCCGGACTCCAGACCGAGCCGCCCAGGATCGCGAGCGGCCGGCGCGCGCGCCCGAGCATCGCGCGCAGCCGCGCCAGTGCTGCCGGATCGGGATGCGGACGCGCGACGTCGCAGGGGCGGAGGTCCGGCACCTCCACGATCTCCTTCTGCATCTCCTCCGAGAGCGCGATCACCACCGGCCCGGGCCGGCCGGTGGTCGCGACATCCACCGCGTGCGCCACGATCTCCGGGATGCGGCCCGCATCGTCGATCTGCGTCACCCATTTCGCGACGGCTCCGAACATCTGCCGGTAGTCGATCTCCTGGAAGCTGTCGCGGTCGGTCTCGGCGAACGGGATCTGGCCGACGAACAGCAGCAGCGGCGTGGAGTCCTGGGCGGCGATATGCACGCCGATCGCGCCGTGGCACGCGCCGGGTCCGCGTGTCACCATCGCCGCCGCGGGCCGTCCGGCAAGTTTGCCGAACGCCTCGGCCATATTCACCGCCCCTGCCTCGAAACGGCAGGTCACGAGCTTGAGCCGGTCGCGCACCGCATAGAGGCCGTCGAGCACGTCGAGATAGCTCTCACCCGGAACCGCGAAGACGTGGTCGATCCCTTGCGCCACCAGCGCATCAGCCAGCGCGCGCCCGCCGCTGCGCGGCTGCGTGGGCCGCTTGCGGGCCTGTGCGAGTTCCATGCGTGCCTCCGCAGATACACACGCAGCTTACGGAAGCGCGCGGCTCGCCGGAAGGGGCGGGTGCGCGCGTGAAACTCCGTCGCGCGTTGGAACGCAACGCGCCGCGCGAGCAGCGCACCTTCGAGAACAGGTCGCCCGCGTGCTCTCCAGGCACCCCGCATCCGCGATGATGCCCCGTCATCCTGCGCTGGCGAAATAGCCGGCTATGCGGCATTCTGCCGCCCGCAGGACAAGCGCCGGGACACACATGCGAGCCATATTCGTGCAGATAAAATGCGAGATGGGCCAGGCGTATCGCGTCGCCACGCTGGCGCGCGACACGATCGAGGAACTCTCGGAGATCTACTCGACCTCCGGCCAGTACGACCTGCTCGGCAAGTTCTACCTCGAACCCGGTCAGGACACCGGCCTGTTCGTGACCGAGAAGGTCCAGACCCTGCCAGGCGTGGCCGACACCTACACGCTCATCACCTTCAACGCCTTCACCGGCCCGGCTGGCTAGGCGCCTCGGTCACTGCCACCTCCTCCCGCCCGACCTGCACCCGCGCGACACGCCGCCCGTCCATCTCCAGCACCTCGAACCGCCAGCCCCCGAACACGATCCGGTCGCCCACCCGCGGCACCCGGCGCAACAGCGCCAGCAGCAGGCCGGCCAGCGTGTGATAGCTGCCCGCCGCCGGCAGGTCGGGCAGCAGCAGACGCGCCTTGACCTCGTCGACCGGCATCAACCCGTCCATCACGAGCGTGCCGTCCGGCACGCCATCACCGAGATCGGTGGCCGACCCGGTGTCCTCCACGTCGCCGACGATCGCCTCCAGCACGTCGGTTGCCGTCACCACGCCCTCGAAGCTGCCGTATTCGTCCATCACCAGCGCGAGACCGACGGGATCGGATTTCAGCCGCTCCAGCGCATCGAGCGCGGTCACGGTGTCCGGCACCACGATCGGCGTGCGCAGCGCCGCCGCCACCGACAAGTCGCCGCCGTCGAGCAGCCGGTCCAGCATGTCCTTGGCCTGCACCACGCCCACGACATTGTCGACCGATCCATCGCAGACCACGAAGCGGCTGTGCGGCGCGCCCTTCAGCACCGCGATGATGTCGCGCTTCGGGTTGCTGCGGTCGATCCAGGCCAGCTCCGTGCGCGGCGTCATGATCGCCCGCACCGGCTTGTCGGCGAGGCGCAGCACACGCTCGATGATGTCGCGCTCCTCGGCTTCCAGCACGCCCTCCTCCGTCCCTTCGGCGAGCAGCGCGCGCAGCTCCTCCTCGGTCACCCCTTGCGGCCGCGCGCGGCCGGTGCCGAACAGTCGCAGCACCAGCGCGGACGAGACGCTGAGCAGCCACACGACGGGGGCGGTGACCCGCGCGAGCCCGGCGAGCGGGCGGGCGATGCTCGCTGCGATCGCCTCCGGCCGGCGCAGCGCCAGCTGCTTGGGCACCAGCTCGCCGAACACCAGCGTCAGGTAGGTGATCAGCAGCACCACCAGCACCAGTGCGAGACTGTCCGCGAACGGGCGCAGCCAGACGATGCGCGCCAGCTCCGCCGAAAGCGTGGCCGCAAGCCGGGCGCCCCCGAACACGCCGGCCAACATCCCGATCAGCGTGATCCCGACCTGCACGGTGGGGAGAAAGCGTTGCGGCTCCTCGGTCAGCATCCGCGCGGCGGCCGCGCCGGCGACGCCCTTGCGCTCCAGCACCAGCAGCCGCGCCAGCCGCGCCGAGACCAGCGCCAGCTCGCTCATCGCGAATACGCCGTTGAGCCCGATCAGCAGCACGACGATCACGGCCTCGAGGATCAGCATCATGGCGCCAGCATCGCCAGCAACCCGCCTTGATGCGTAGAAGCCGAATCCCACCGACGGAGACGCCGCATGAACCGCCGCCTGCCCGCGCTCGCCGTCCTGCTCGGCATCATCGGGCTGATCCCTTTCATCGCCTGCGGGCTCGCCGCGGTCAGCCTGCGCGCCGCGCCCCATGCGTCGCAGCTCCTGGCGGCGCTGGTCGGCTATGGCGCGGTTACCCTCGCCTTCCTCGGTGGCGTGCACTGGGGATTCGCGCTCGGCGACGAGGCGGGACGCGGCGAGCGGCCCCGCCTGGCGCTCGGCGTCGTCCCGGCCCTGGTCGGCTGGGTGGCGCTGCTGGTGCCGCTGGTGGCCCCCATCGAGGGCGGCATCGCCGTGCTGATCGCGGGCTATATCGGCGTTGCGGTGCTCGACAGCTCACTGCGCCAGCAGGGCTTCGTGCCGCCCGGATACCTCGCCCTCCGCTGGGGGCTGACGATCGCGGTCGTGGCCCTTCTCACGACGGTGCTGGTACTGCGATTGGCCGGCGCCCATATCGTCCTGTGAGTTCTTTCTGGTTTTTGCGACAGCTCTGTGCTTGGTTAACGAGAGCTTAATCGCGGCCAGGAACTGGGCGAGGAACGGGCGGTGGCGGACGGCGGGACGGCGCAGATCATTCCTTTCCCGCGCCCGGGCGGACCCGTCCCGCGCGCGGGCGGGCCGGAGACGCGGCTGGCCTCGGCACTGGCCGGCCTGCAAGCGGCGCTCGACCAGCAGCACGAGGCGGTCGCAACCTGGCGCCGCAACCTTCTGGAGTTGCACGACAGCGTGCAGGGTCTGGGCACCAGCCTCGCGGGTTATCGGCGCCGGCTGGGGGAGCTGCGCGCCGGTGTCGGCCGGCTCGGGGCCGAGGCGGAGGTGCTGACGCGGGTCATCGCCGCGACCGACTGACGGCTTCCCGCCGCCGCGTCCGCGTGGCACCTTTCCCGCCCGGAGGGACGCGCATGGCCGGACCGGCGCTGATTGCGGCATTGCGGGAGGCGCGGGTGGTGCCGGTGGTGCGCACGCGCTCGGCCGCCCACGCCGCGACCGTCGTGCATTGGCTGCACGGCGCCGGGCTGCGCGTCTTCGAAATCACCATGACGGTGCCCGACGCGCCCGCCCTGATCCGCAGGCTTGCCGCCGATCCGGCGCTGCTGGTCGGCGCCGGGACGGTGCCGGATGCGGCGGCGGCGCGGGAATGTCTCGCCGCCGGCGCGCGCTTCATCGTCGCACCCTGGGTCGATCCGGCGCTCGCCGCCGCGTGCCGGGAAGCGGGTGCGGCGTTGCTGCTGGGCGCGCTCACGCCGACCGAGGTGCGGGCCGCGCTGGCCGCAGGGGCGGACGCCGTGAAACTGTTCCCGGCCGCCTCGGCGGGCGGCCCCGCGCATGTCGCGGCGCTGGCGAGCGTGTTCCCCGGCGTCGCGTTCTGTCCCACGGGCGGGATCGCGCCGGCGCAGGTGACGGCCTATCTCGCGGCGGGTGCGGCCTTTGTCGGCATCGGCGGGGCGCTCGTGGACGAGCGCCGGATCGCTGCCGGCGACCGCGCCGCGATCGAGGATGCGGCCCGCGCCGCACTCGCCCCATGAGTGGCGTTGGGAGCGACGTCGGGAGCGGCTTCGACATCGTCGCGATGGGCGAGCCGATGCTGGAGTTCAACCAACTCCCGCCCGATCCGGCCGGGCGACGCCTCTATCTGGAGGGCCACGGCGGCGACACCTCCAACGCCGCCATCGCGGCGGCGCGGCAGGGTGCGCACGTCGCCTACGCGACCGCGATCGGCGCCGACGCGGCCGGCGACAGCTTCCTCGCCCTCTGGCGGCGCGAGAGCGTCGACACGTCCCTGGTGCGACGCGACGAGACGCGGCCGACAGCCGTCTATTTCGTCACCCATGACGACCAGGGCGGCCACGCCTTCGCCTTCTACCGCACCGGCTCCGCGGCCAGCGCCTACGCGCCGGCCGACGTGCCGGAGGCGGCGATCGCCGGCGCGCGCTTCCTCTACGCCTCCGGGATCAGCCTCGGCATCTCGCCCGCCGCCACCGACGCGGTGCTGCACGCGATCGCGGTCGCACGCGCGGCCGGCGTGGCGGTGGCGTTCGACACCAATTACCGCGCCCGCCTCTGGCCGCCGGCGCGCGCCGCCGCGGTGATCCACGCCGCCGCCGCCGCGAGCGAGATCGTGCTGCCGACGATCGACGACGCCCGCATCCTGACCGGGCTCGGCGAACCGCAGGCGGTGCTGGACTTCTACCTCCGGCTCGGCGCGCGCGTGGTCGCGCTGAAGATGGGCGCCGCCGGTGCCTGGCTCGCGACCGAGGCGGGCCGGGTCGCGATAGCCGCCCATCCGTCCAACCCGGTCGATGCGACCGGCGCCGGCGATACCTTCGCAGGCTGCCTGCTGGCGCGTCTCGTCGCAGGCGACGCGCCCGAGGCCGCCGCGCGCTATGCCGCCGTGGCCGCCGCCCTCTCGACCGAGGGCTACGGCGCGGTCGCCCCGATCCCGCACGCGGCCGCGGTCAGAGCAGCTCTTCGAACCGGCAATTGACCAGCAGCTCGGCGACCGTCGCGTTGGCCGGCAGCAGCAGCATCGTCTCGGTGAGCCGTGCCAGATCGGCCGGCTGGATCATCTCCGCAGGCGCCACGGTCTTCACCCAACCGGTCATGTCGGTCGCGACGAAGCTCGGGCAGATCGCGGTGGCACGGATGCCCGCATCCCAGCCCTCGCGCCGGATCGCCTGGTTGAGCGCGAGGACGGCGAACTTGCTGATCGCATAGCCGACGTTCTCGTTCTTCACGCGCTTGCCGGAGAGCGAGGCGAAGGTCGCGACCCGCCCCTCGCCGCACGCCCGCAGATGCGGCAGCGACAGCCGCGACAGCCGCAGCGGCCCCTTCACGTTGACCTCCCACATGCGGTCGAGCGGCGCCTCGTCGGCATCCTCCAGCGTCGCCTTCGGATTGATGCCGGCGGCGTTGACGAGCGCCTGGATGCGACCGAAGCGGGCCATCGTGGCGGCGACCCACTCCGCCGCACTTTCCAGGCTCTCGGCGTCGTAACGGTGGACCATCAGCCGCTCGTCCTCGCGCAGGCCCCGCTTCTCGCGCACGCCGGCCGAGACGAGGAAGCCGGAGGCAAGCAACCGTTCGGCCACGGCACGGCCGATGCCGCGGCTGGCGCCGGAGATCATCACGACGCGGTCTCTTGGATCGAGCATGGCCGGGTCCTTCCTGGAGATGCCTAACCGTCCTTGTTTACGTCCGCCCTTGAATCGTTATCGACCATCCTGTCGGTGGCGTGTCGGCCGGCGAGAGCGCGGGCGTAGCGGGGCATGACCTCCGGCATCATGGTCTCGCCCTCCGGGGGCCGCTCGACGCCGAACACGGCGCGCGGAAAGTCGAGCGGTTTCTGCACGGCCCAGATGGCGTC
>DATAYA010000156.1:0-5009 GCA_036272815.1 Acetobacteraceae bacterium | reverse complement strand
CGACGTCACGCACAAGGTGGGGCGTTCGGGCGATCTGGTGTTCGTTCGCGTGCGGCACGAGATCGCGGGCGCGGATGCGGCGGTCGCGATCACGGAGGAGCACGACATCGTCTATCGCGAGGCGCCGCGTCCGGGCGAGGCGGCCGCCGCGCCCGCAGCCGCACCCGCCGGCCCCGTATGGCGTCGCGACATCGTGCCCGATGACGTGCTGCTGTTCCGCTATTCCGCGCTGACGTTCAACGGGCACCGCATCCATTACGACCGGCGCTACGCCACCACCGTCGAAGGCTATCCCGGCCTGGTCGTGCATGGACCGCTGATCGCGACGCTGCTGGTCGACCTGCTGCGCAGGAGCGTGGCAGCCCCGCTCGCGCAATTCCGGTTTCGCGCGATCCGGCCGCTGTTCGACGTGGCGCCGTTCGCCGTCTGCGGCGCGCCAGGAGCAGGCGGCCCGGCGGGCGCCGCCGCAGTCTGGGCACAGGACGCGGAAGGCTTCGTCGCGATGCAGGCCGAGGCGGTGTTCGGAGCGCCGGCCTGAGTTCTGCCGCGTGCTATGGCAATCCGTTTCCTCCCGACGCGCCGTAGACCTGCCCGGTCGCATAGCTCGCGTCGGCGGCTGCGAGCTGCACGTAGATGGACGCGAGTTCCGCCGGCTGCCCGGGGCGGCCGAGCGGCGCGGTGCTCCCGAACTTCTCGATCTTCGCTTCCGTCGCGCCGCCGCTCACCTGCAGGGCGGTCCAGACCGCCCCTGGCGCCACGGCGTTCACCCGGATGCCCTTCGGCGCAAGCTGCTTGGCCAGCGACTTCACGTAATTCATCGTCGCAGCCTTGGTCTGCGCGTAATCATAGAGGTCGGGCGACGGGTCGTACGCCTGCACCGACGCGGTGCCGATGATCGCGGCACCGGGCGGCATGTGTGGGATCGCCGCCTTGATGATCCAGAACGGCGCGTAGATGTTCGTCTTCATCGTCCAGTCGAACTGCTCGGTCGAGATGTCGAGGATCGACGCGTGGGTCTGCTGGCGGCCCGCGTTGCTCACGAGGATGTCGAGGCCGCCCAGGCTGCGCACTGCGTCGGCGACCAGCCGCTGACAAAACGCCTCGTCGCGGATATCGCCCGGGATCGGGATGCCTTTCCGGCCGGCCCGCCGGATCAGCGCGATCACCTCCTGCGCGTCCGGCTCTTCCTGGGGGAGATAATTGATCGCGACATCGGCGCCCTCGCGCGCGAAGGCGATGGCGGCGGCGCGTCCCATGCCTGAATCGCCGCCGGTGACGAGCGCCCGCCGGCCCGCGAGCCGGCCCGAACCGCGATAGCTCGTCTCCCCGTGATCCGGCACCGGGTCCATCTTGCTCGCGAGGCCCGGCCAGGGCTGCGACTGCCGTGTGAAAGGCGGGCGCGGATACTTCGTGTCCGGGTTCTGCACCGGCCGCGCCGGCGCGACCGGTGCGGCTCCGGGTGCGGCTCCCTGGGCGAACGCCGGCGCGGCCGCGGCGACGGCGAGGCCGAACCCGACCCCGCCCACGACCCCCCGCCGCGAGACGGCATCGGCGTTTCCGGTGCCGTTCGGATTGCGCGGATCGGGCGGAACCGGCGGCGGGCGGGCGGACATGGCAGCCTTCCTTTCGGTGCTGCCGGGTCAACGGCGCGGCCACGCGGCGGTTCGGAACAGCGATCCGCGAGCAGGCCGCCGCGAGCGGGGGGCCTTGATCCCCGCCGCCGCCCCGCGTATTTCCGCACCCTCGCGCGCCCGGTCGGCATCGGGGGCGCCATCCAGCGGAGCAGTCCAGATGAAGGCGGGCATTCACCCCGAGTACCACGAGATCACCGTTATCATGACGGACGGCTCGCAGTTCACCACGCGGTCCTGCTACGGCAATGCGGGCGACACGCTGCGGCTCGACATCGACCCCAAGTCGCACCCCGCCTGGACCGGCCAGCAAAGGATCATGGACACCGGCGGCCAGGTTGCGAAGTTCAACAAGCGCTTCGCCGGGATCGGCATGCGCAAGGGCGAGCCGTCAGGGGACTGAGAGCCGCATTTTCCCCTTGAATGCGTCCTGCCGGACGCTAGATTCCGTAATGTCCGAGGTGCCCGTGTGGGGCCTCGGGGACGACCCGGGCCGGCCCGAATGGGCGGCCCAGATCAGGAACCTTGCTATGGCAGGAGGTTTACACCCATGACGTACGACTTCGCTCCCCTGTTCCGCACGGCGATCGGCTTCGACCGTCTGGCCCGACTGGTCGATACCGCGCAGGAGGCGGCGGCGGCTCCGGCCTATCCGCCCTATAACATCGAGAAGACCGGCGACGACAGCTATCGCCTGACAATGGCGGTGGCGGGCTTCGCACCGGCCGACCTCGACGTCACCGTCCGCGACAACACTCTGCTGGTGTCCGGCCGCGTCGCGGGCGATGCGGCAAAGTCCGAGCTACTGTATCGCGGCATCGCCGGCCGCGCGTTCGAGCGGCGTTTCGCGTTGGCCGACCATATCGTCGTCGAGGGCGCGAGCCTGGAGAACGGGCTGCTGCATGTCGGCCTGAAGCGCGTGGTGCCTGAAGCGCTGAAGCCCCGCAAAGTGGAGATCACCGCGGGACCGGCGCAGAAGCTGGTGGCGAACGACGCGGCCACGGAGCAGAACGCCCAGGCGGCATAATCGGGGCCGGCACAAGCGCGGCCTGACAAAGACGACGGACAGGGGCCGGGGAGCAACCCCCGGCCCTTTTTTCATGTCGCGTAGTCGGGTTCCTCCCGATCCAGCACCCGCCGCCACGCATCGAGGAACAGCCGCGCGTCGGAGCGCAGCGCCCGCCGTTTCCGGTCGCGGTTGCGCAACTGCTCGGGCAGACGGCGCAACGGCTGCCCGGTCGCCATCGCCGTCATCTGATACATGCAGGTGCGCTCAGCGGAATGCAGCTCGTCGAACGCCTCCTCCACCGTGGGTCCGACCGTCGTCACGCCGTGCCCGCCCATCACCAGGATCGTCGCGTCGCCCAGCAGGTCCGCGATCCGGTCGCCCTCCTCGTTGTCGAGCACCGGCTGGCCGCCGTCATTGTCCACCACCATGCGGTCGTTGAGATAGAGGTTGTTGGTGTGCGCGAGCGCGAACTCCGGCGCTTCCAGCATCGAGAGCGCCGTGAGGTATTGCGGGTGGACGTGCAGCACGCAGGTCGCGGCGGGATTGCGCATATGAATGCGGGCATGGATGTGGAACGCGACGCGGCGCAGTTCGCCCTGGCCGCGCAACACGCGCCCGTCGAGATCGCACACGATCAGCGAACTCGCGGTGATTTCCTGGAACAGCAGCCCGCGCGGATTGACGAGGAACTGCGGCGGATCATCGTCCCGCGTGCGCGGCAGCATCAGCGAATGGTGGTTGCCGATCTGCTCGTTCCAGCCGAGGCGGGCGCAGACGCGGAACACCGCCGCAAGATCTGCGCGCAGTCGCCACTCGTCGGATTCCATCACGTTGTTCCCCATTTCACGCTGCCTGCTGCAAGGTCGGCGCCACATCGGCGACCGTGGTGCGGTGCATGTCGCGCACCTGCGTCGCGTCGTAGCGGCGGGCGCGGTGCATGGTCACGCGGTTGTCCCACATCACCAGGTCATGCTGCCGCCAGATATGCGCGTGGACGAACTGCCGCTGCGTCGCGTGCTCGGTGAGGTCGCGGAGCAGGGCGCGCGCCTCCGGCATCGGCCAGCCCTGGATCGCACCGGCATGGGAGGCAAGAAACAGCGACAGCCGCCCGGTGCGCGGATGCCGCCGCACCAGGCGCTGCGGCACCGGCGCCCAGCGCTCCCGTTCCTCCTCGGTGAAGCGGTCGAAGCCGAGCACGCCGCGGGAGAAGATGAGGCTGTGCTCGCAGACCAGGTCACGCACCAGCGCGCGCGTCTCCGCATCAAGCGCATCCCAGGCCGCGCGCATGTCGGCGAACTCGGTGTTGCCGCCGCTGCCCGGAATCGCGCGTGCCGAGAGCAGCGAGAACCTGGCCGGCGTCGGCTTGAACGAGCTGTCCGAGTGCCAGAGCATGTTGCCGAGATTGAACAGGCGCTTGCGGTCGTCGCGCGCCATCACCCGGCCGTCGCGATCGAGGTTGGAGATGTCGTTCACCTCCATCGACAGCCGCCGGGCCTGGCCCTGGTTGATGTCGCCGGTGGCAAGCTCGATCGGCCCGAAATTGCGGCTGAACGCGAGCTGCTGGGTGTCATCGATCTCCTGGTCGTGGAAGACGAGCACGCCATAGCGGTCGATCGCGGCCTCTACCGCCTCGACCTGCGGCGGGTCGAGCGGGCGGCGGAGGTCGAGGCCGGAGATTTCGGCGGCGAAGTGGGGGGTGAGGGGCGTGACCGTGAGCGTCATGGGCTTCCTCCGAGGAAGGCCAGGGGCGCCGCCCCTGGACCCCGCCGGGGCCGCGGGCCCCAGACCCCATAAACGGGTTCCAAGGGCGACTGCCCTTGGCGGGTTCGGGGCAGCGCCCCGACCTTACTCCCTGCCTCCGCCCCCTGTCAGGGGTGCTTGGCGGTCAGCGCCCGATACCGCGCCACATTGCGCGCCTGCCCCGCCAGTGTGCGCGCGAACACATGCCCGCCCGTCCCGTCCGCCACGAAATAGAGCGCATCGGTCGCCGCGGGATGCAGCACCGCGTGCAGCGAGGCGATCCCCGGCGCGCAGATCGGCGATGGCGGCAGGCCATCGATGACGTAGGTGTTGTAGGGGTCGGGATAGTCGAGGTCGGCGCGCGTCAGCGCATGATCGAGCGGCCCGAGCCCGCCCGCGGCGGCATAGGCGACGGTCGGATCGGATTGCAGCTTCATCCCTTGCCGCAGCCGGTTGAGGAACACCGAGGCGACCATCGGTCGCTCCTCGGGCTTCGCGGTCTCTCGCTCGACGATGCTTGCCAGGATCACTGCCTCCGCCGGTGTCGCGATCGGCAGGCCGGGCGCGCGAGCGGCCCATTCGCGGGCGAGTCCGGCCCGCATGGCCGCCTCGGCACGGGCGAGCAGTGC
>DATAYA010000155.1:0-25101 GCA_036272815.1 Acetobacteraceae bacterium | reverse complement strand
GGCGCTCGGGATCGACGCCGGCGCGGCCCGGAAACATGACATGATCGGCCGCGATCGGCCGCTTCAGGCGGTGCAGCAGGATCGGCTCGGTCATCAGCGCCGCGACCTTCACGCCGACATTGACGATGTCCCACGTGAAGCCGGGCGTCGCGATCCCCTCCAGCACACGCCGCAGCCGTGGCGCTGCGAGATGGCCAGTTAGGAACAGGACATGGCCCTCCATCTCAGCCTCGCGACCGCCGCCGCGCATCCAGCGCCGCGCCCAGCGCCGCGAGCGTCAGCGCGACCTGTGTGCCATCGAACGCCGCGAGGCGCTCGGTGTTCTCGAGGTCGATGCGGCGCGGATAGACGCGGACCATGCCCGACGGCGCTTCGGTCTCCATCTCCGGAGCGCTGTCGCAGGCGAACACGATCGCGGGGACGCGGCACTTGCCTGCCTGCGCGAACACGTTGGTCGCGAGCGTGTCGGAGATGCCGAGCACGCATTTCGCGACCGTGTTCGACGTGGCCGGCGCCAGCACGAGCGTGTGATAGATGCCGTGGTAGAACAATCCGACCGGTGCTGCGGATGCCGTCGTGTCACGAAAGATCCGGGCGCCCGTCGGCAGGTCGAGCGACTGGCGATACATGCGCACCACCTCCGCCGCCGCCCGGCTGACGAACAGGTCGACATGGTCAAGCGTGCGGACCAAGTCGAGGCACTCGCTGAAGAAATGCCCCGATCCGGTCAGCGCCCATCCCCAGCGCGGCGTCGCGATCCGGGCCACCGGATCAGGAACCAACGGTATCGCGGGCACGCATCGCCCCGGCGGCGCGCCCGCGTCGAGTGCCGCCGGGCAATCCTCCGGTCCCGCAATCCAGACCGGCACCCGCACGGCTGCGTCCGGAAATGCGCGATCGACGATGCCTTGTCGAGCGAGATCGCGCAGCGTCGCGCCCGCCGGTGCCGGAATGCGCTTGACCAGCAACAGCCGCGCGCCGAGCCGCTCGGCCAGCCACGCGGCGATGCTGTCTGACGTCACGTCCCAGCTCTGCGCTAGCGTCGTCGATTGCGCGCGCAGCGCGACCGGCGAGAACACCGGCACGCGCCCGCCGGTGCGCGCCGCGTCAATCGCCTCGATCGTGTCCACGAGCTCGCAGCGCGAACCGATGGAGACCAGCGCGCGGCCGAACTGCGCCATCGCCAGCAGCGCCATCTCGTCGGCTGCCGCATTGTCGAACCCGATTGCTTCCTGCGCTGCACGCACCGCATCAGCGAACGGACCGCCGCCGGGCACCAGCACGACGTGCCCGGCTGCCGCCTCGATCGCGCGCAGCCATGGACGCAGCATCGTCGATCCGGTGTGGCTGCCGCCGAACTTCACGACCAGGAGCGCCCCAGTCACGACCGCCCGACCGCGCCGGCGGCGGTGGACACGCTCGCGCGCGTGCGCTCAATCGAGACGCCGACGGTGCCGCTTCCCGTATCGAGCTTTTCGACCGTCACGATTGCACGCACCACGCGCGGATGCGTGAGCAGCATCTCCGCGATCCGCTCCGCCAGCGTCTCGACCAGCGGCAGATGCCCGGCATCGACCAGCAGACGGATGCCGTCGGTGATGACGTCATAGGAAAAGACGTCGCGCATATCGAACGAGGCGTGGGTCGCCCGCCACACCAGCACGTCGATCGTGAATCGCACCCGCTGCGGCGCGGCTCGCTCGCGCGCGTACGCGCCGATGCGGACCGGCAGCACGAGATCGCGCACGAAGACGCGATCGGTCACCGATGGATCGCCGTTCGGGTCGGGCGCGTAGCCACGCGCGGCGAGCAGCCGGTAATCGACGGCGCCGCCCTCCTCTCGCTGCCCCTCCGGCGGGATCAGCGCCCGGATTGCCTGCACCGCCTCGCGTGCGATCGGCGCGGCACGTCCGCCGGGGCCGGTGAGCGCGCCGCGGAAGCCGAGCACGTCGGGACCGAGCAACAGCAGCCGTGGCACATCCGGCGCCTCCAACGCGCCAGCAAGGCCGGCCATCAGCCGCTCGGACCGGCACGCCTCGACGAAGGCGCGCAGGCGCGGCAGCGGCATATGGTCGAGCAGCCGCGCGCCGTCCTTCGCCGCCGTGTCCAGCATCGCCCCCGCGAACCGGGCCTGCGCCAGCATCGGCAGCAACCCAAAATCCGGCACGCGATCGGCGAACAGGACGGCGATCAGTCTCACCCGCGCGGCGAGCGGGGCGAGTGCCGCGATCACCGGCAGCGGGTCGCCCGCAAGGATGCCGAGCTTGACGAAATCGACGCCGCACTCGGCCAGCGCACCGACCGCGGCCACGACAGTCTGCGCCCGCATCGGCAACTCGCCGGCGACCGCACTGACCGGCCGGCGACCGGCGACGGCGCGAACCGTCGCGCGGACCGTCTCCAGCGAGACCGCCGCGAAAGCACCGCCCGCCGGATCCTTGAGGTCGATCACATCGGCACCCGAAGCAAGCGCCAGCTCCGCTTCCTCGGGTCCGGTGACGCTTGCCAGCATCCGCGTCATCGGGGGCGCGTCATCGGTGCAGATCCGGCACCAGCGTGTTCTGCAACAGGAAGGCCAGGCCACGCGTCCAGCTCTCGTTGGTATCGCCGCGGATGTCGGCGCTGCCGCCGGCGATCACGCGACCGGTCGCCACGTCGCGTATCTCCACGTTCACATTCAGGATCAAGGCCGAGACCTTCTGCACCCAGGCGATCACTGAGAGCTTGGCGCCGAGCTTCTTGGCCAGTGCCAGGTCGCAATCGCCGCAGGCGGTGATGTTCTGCGCGTCGGCCTGCGCCGCGGCGGCGCCGAGCGGGATCGGCGCCAGACCCTGCTTCACCAGCGCGGCCCGCAGCTTTGTGCCCAGCAAATGTAGCCGCGTCTGGTCGGCAGGCAGCGGCGCCTGCATCGCGCCCTGGAGGCTGGTGTCCTGGAGCTGGAAGGGAAAAATGGCGACCTTGGTCCCCGGCGGCGGTGCCATCGCCAGGACCGGCAGCGACGCGGCCAGTGCGGCATATGTCCAAGAATTCATCCGCACACCGCCATCCGACGTCCTCCGCCCCTCGCATATCCCGCGCGTACGCTTGAACGCACCGCGCTGTTGCACGATGCTCCGGCGCCATGAAACGTCCAAAGTCTGATGCGCGCAACGGTCTCAGCCGGCGCGCCGCGTTCGCCCTGACCGGGGCGAGCCTCGCCGTCGCGGCCGCACGCCCCGCGCGCGCCGCTGGGCAGTCGATCGCGATCGGCTACATACGCTCGATGGCGCGGCCGCCGACCATCTCCCTGCTTGACCGCCGCGTCGCCGATGACGGGATCGCCGGTGCCCACGTCGGCATCGACGACAACAACACGACCGGCCGCTTCATGGGCCAGAGCTTCGCCCTCACCGACCGCCCGGTGCAGCCGGCCGACGACCCGACGGCAGCACTTGCCTCGCTCGCGGCGCAACAGATCGGTCTCGTGCTGACCGATTTGCCGGCCGATGACGTGTCGAAGCTCGCCGCCGCCGCGGCCGCTCACGGCATCACCATCTTCAACATCCAGGCGCCGGACGACCGGCTGCGCGAGCAGGATTGCCGCGGCAACGTCATCCATGTGGCACCCACGCGCTCGATGCTGGCGGACGCGCTCGCACAATACCTGATCTGGAAGCGCTGGACCCGCTGGCTTCTGGTCTACGGCTCGCATCCGACCGACACGCTGCTCGCCGACGCCTATCGCCGCAGCGCCAAGCGCTACGGCGCGCGCCTCGTGCAGCAGCGGGAGTTCAAGGACATCGGCGGCTCGCGCCAGACCGATTCCGGCCTCGCCGAGACGCAGGCACAGATGCCGGTGTTCACGCAGAACGCGCCGAATTACGACGTGCTCGTCGCGGCCGACGAGAACGAGGTCTTTGCCGGCTACTTGCCCTATCGGACCTGGGACGCCCGTCCTGTTGTGGGTTCGGCTGGCCTGATTCCCTGCACTTGGTCCCCGGCGATGGAGGCATGGGGCGGCACCCAAATGCAGGACCGCTTCCAGCGGGATTACCACCGGCAGATGACGCCGCTTGACTTGCAGGCCTGGACCGCCGTGCGCATGGTAGGCGAGGCGGCGAGCCGCACGCAATCCGCCGATCCGGCGAAGATCATGGCCTATATGAAGGGGCCTGATTTCCAGATCGCCGCCTACAAGGGCAAGCCGCTGTCGCTGCGCAACTGGAACTGGCAGCTCCGCCAGCCGATCCTGCTGAGCGATGGGCGCAACGTGGTCTCGGTCTCGCCGCAGGCGGGCTTCCTGCACCAGGTGACCGACCTCGATACGCTGGGCGTCGACCGGCCAGAGACCTCCTGCAAGCTGTGATGAGGAAACCGATGCGCCCGCACCTTGCCGCCGTCGCTGCCACGATCGCCGTGCTGTCGGCCGTGCCCGCGCACGCCTATATCGCCTACACCTCCAACGAGCGCGACAACACGATGAGCGTGATCGACCTCGACAAGGGGAGAGTGATCGCCACCGTGCAGGTGGGCCAGCGCCCGCGCGGCATCCTGGTGACGCCGGACGGGAAATACGTCCTGATCTGCGCCAGCGACGACAACACGATCCAGATGATCGACACGAAGACGTTGAAGATCGTCGGCGACCTGCCATCCGGCGCCGATCCCGAGTTCTTCGCGGTACGCCCCTCCGGCAACCCGCTCTACGTCTCGCGCGAGAACGACGCGCTTGTCACTGTGATCGACATTCCCACCCGTAAGGTGATCGCGCAGATCCCGACCGGCGTGGAGCCGGAGGGCATGGGCGTCAGCCCGGACGGGAAGATTATCGTCAACACCTCCGAGACCACCAACATGGCCCACTTCATCTCCTATCCAGCGGAGAAGAACGTGGGCAACGTGCTGGTCGGCGCGCGGCCGCGCAACGCGGTGTTCAAGCATGACGGGTCGGAGGTCTGGGTCAGCTCCGAACTCGGCGGCACGGTCAGCGTGATCGACCCGGTAAAGCACGTCATCACGCACACGATCAGCTTCCCGATCCAGGGCCTGCGATCGGATGCGATCCAGCCGGAGGACATCAAGTTCACGCCGGACGACAAGCTTGCCTTCGTCGCCCTCGGCCCGGCGAACCGTGTCGCGGCGGTCGATACCGCAAGCTACAAGGTGAAGAAATACATCCTGGCCGGACAGCGTATCTGGCACATGGGCTTCACGCCCGACCACAAATTCCTTCTCACCGCGAACGGGCTTTCCAACGACATCACGATGATCGACGTGAAATCGCTCCGCGCGATTAAGTCGATCACCGTCGGCCGACTGCCCTGGGGCGTGGTGGTGAACCCGAAGAGCGCGCCGTGACTGCAACGTCTGCCCTGCTGGCGCGGCCGGTCGCGGCGGACGCGACACCGCTGGCGCTGGAGGTCGCCGGCGTCAGCCACGCCTATGGCGCGCGGCGTGCCCTGGATGATGTGAGCCTGCGCGTCGCCGCGGGCCACTTCACGGCCCTGCTCGGTCTCAACGGCGCCGGCAAGACGACCCTGCTCTCGCTCATCACGCGGCTCTACGACACGCGGCACGGCAGCATCAGCGTGCTCGGCCATCGCGTCGACCGTGCCCCCGGCGAGGCGCTGCGGCGGCTCGGCGTCGTGTTCCAGGCGCGGACCCTCGATCTTGACATCACGGTAATGGACAACCTTCTTTTCCATGCCGCGCTGCACGGGATCGCCGGGCGCGAGGCGCGGCGGCGGGCCGCGGCCGTGCTCGCCGAGGTCGAACTTGCCGACCGTGCCCGCGACGCCGCGCGCAAGCTGTCGGGCGGACAGATGCGGCGCGTCGAGATCGCGCGTGCGCTGCTGCACGGGCCGCGCCTGCTGGTACTCGACGAGCCGACGGTCGGGCTCGACATCGCCTCCAAATGGGCGATCCTGCGGCATGTCCGCAGCCTGGTGCGCGAGCGCGGCGTCGCGGTGCTGTGGGCGACGCATCTGATGGACGAGATCGAGGCGGACGACGACGTGATCGTGCTGCACAAGGGGCGTGTGCTGGCCGAGGGCGACGCGCGCTCGGTCATCGCGCACGCGGGGGCTGGCGACATGCGCAACGCGTTCGCGGCACTGACCGGCACTCCGGGCGGCGACGCTTGAGCGGCGCGGTCCTCGCCACGACGACCCGCAGCGGCTTTCGGGCGTCGCAATACCTGATCTGCCTCTATGGCATCGTCTGGCGCGAGGCGCTGCGCTTCGTCCACCAGCGCGGACGTTTCATATCGGCGCTGGTGCGGCCGCTGGTGTGGCTGTTCATCTTCGCCGCCGGCTTCCGCCAGATCCTCGGCGTCTCGATCATCCCGCCATATCAGACCTACATCCTCTACGAGGTCTATGTGACACCGGGTCTGATGGCGATGGTGCAGTTGTTCAACGGGATGCAGTCCTCGCTCTCGATGGTCTACGACCGCGAGATGGGCAACATGCGCATGCTGCTCGTCAGCCCCTTCCCGCGCTGGTTTCTCCTGGTGAGCAAGCTCCTCGCCAGTACCGCGGTCTCGATCCTGCAGGTCTATGCGTATCTCGTGATCGCCGACCTCTGGGGCGTGGACATCCCGTCCTGGGGTTGGCTCACGGTGCTGCCCGCATTGATACTGTGCGGGTTCATGCTGGGCGCGTTCGGGATGCTGCTGTCCTCGCTGATCCGGCAGCTCGAGAACTTCGCCGGCGTCATGAACTTTGTCATCTTCCCGATGTTCTTCGCCTCCACCGCGCTCTATCCGCTCTGGCAGGTGCAGCAGTCGAGCCCGATTCTGGGCGATGTGGTGCGGCTTAATCCGTTCACCTACGCGGTCGAGCTGATTCGCTTCGCGCTCTATCTCCAGGTGAGCTGGCTGTCACTCGCCGTGGTCGGGGCGATGACGCTGGTCTTCACCGCGGGTGCGATTTATGCCTACGATCCTGCGCGCGGACTGCTTGCGCGAAAGGGTCCGGCATGATGAAACGCGCGGCTCTGGTGCTTGCGCTTCTGCTTCCGGCGGGAGCGGCGCTGGCGTCTCCGCCGGTCGCATCGGGCAAGCCGTGGCTCCGCAAGCAGACGCTCGATCCCGACTGGCCGTGCCAGTCGATCAAGCGGACCGATCTCTCGGTGGCGGAAATGTGGGCGGGGCCTCCGATCGACGCCGCCGCGATGCAGGCCGGGAAGCGCCCCGCGATCTCGACGCTTGCTGGCCGGTTGGCGGAGCGCCGTGTGCCGCTCGAGGACGCGAAGTCGGAGATCGTCGCCTTTGCCCAATCGGCAGGTGCGCAGAAGCAGGAACGGCTGGTGGCGCTGTTCGCCGGGTTGTTCGATGCGCTCAACCAGGAACGACAGAGCGTCGTCTCCGGCCTCGACCGCTTCGGCGTCCGTCAGAAGCAGATTGCCGGTGGCATCCGGACGCAGGAGCAGCAACTTACGACGTTGCAGTCGGCCGCGCAGCCGGATCAGTCGGCGATCGACAAGCTCGCCGACCGAATCGCATGGGCGCAGCAGATGTTCGACGAACGGCGGCAGTCGCTGCAATACGCCTGCGCAGTGCCGGACGTCATCGAGCAGCGGCTGTATGCGCTGGCGCAGGCGATCCAGACGCAGCTTCCGTAACCACCGGGCGCGGCGCCGGCCGCGCGATCGCGAGCGGCAACCCCGCGCGGCGCCAGCCGTCGACGCCGAGCGGATACCAGTCGATCGCGCGATACCCCATCGCCGCCGCCCGCTTCGCCGCGTTCCAGGACATCCAGCAATCCGCGCGGCAATAGATCACCAGCTTGCGCCCGCGGTCCCCTCCGCTCTCGCGCGTCAGACCCGATGCGAAATAGGCCTGCATCGGCGGGGGCAGCGCGCCATAGCCGGTGTCGGGCAGCCATAGGCTGCCGGGGATATCGCGGTGCGGCGCGCGGTGCCAGATCGTGCCCGCCGGCAACCCCGCCGGGTGAGGCGCGCGCGGCAGCACGTCCACGAACGACGCTGCATGGTGCAGCCAGAGATCGTGCGCCGTCGCCGTGCCGATCGTCCGCGCGCCCGGAACCGTCGCCGGCACGGGGGCGCGGTATGCGTCCATACGATAGGTCGCCGGCATTGGGGCAGCACCTAGCAGCAATGCTCCGAGCGACGCGACCGCAAGCCCACGCACGATCACGGCGCGATCAGCTTGCCCTGGTTGTCGAGCAGCGGCACGCCATCGGACGCGAGCAGCGCGTTGATCTTGATGCGATCCTCCACGATCAGCCGGTTGAGCGTGCGCTTCCAGGCCTGGTCGGATTGCCGGACACCCATCGTGATGCGAAAGGTCATCGGAGCTCCGTGTTCCTTCAGCAGCGGCACAACGGTCAGCTTCGTCGCCGATTGCTTCGCCCAGTATCCGCCGAGCGGGCCCCACAACACGCCCGCGTCGATCTTGCCGGAGGCGATGTCGCCCACCATCGTCTTCGATGGTGCGTCGACGCGTGTGTCGACTGTGAGCGGATAAGGCTGGGCATCGGGCATCAGGCCATTGCTCGCCATGATCGTCGCGGGCGGCGTGCCGGCGACCACGCCGATATGCTTGCCTTGCAGCCGTTTGTCGCCAAGGCTGTCGACGCCATCAAGGCCGGTGCCGGGGCGGTACACCAGCACGTAGGTCGTGCGGTAATAGGGGTTGGTGGTCTGCACCAGCTCATAGCCTTCCGCGACACCCATCACCACGTCGCAGCGCAGCGCGTCGAGCGTGTTGCGCACGAAGCCGATGACCTGAGGATAGAAGGTATAGGCAAGGCTCTTGCCGAGCTGCTTCGCAAACATCACCGCGATCTTGTTCTCGAAGCCGCGGCCCTGCATGTCCGAATACGGCAGGTCGCGCGGGTCGGCGCAGACGCGCAACACCTTCGGGTCGACCAACTCCGCTCCGGCACCGAGACCGGCCGGCTGCGCTTCCGCCCGCTGCGCCATCACGAGCAGCAGGCAGACGAGGGCGAGAGCCGAGCAAACCCGCGTGCTCATGAGCCGACGCACGCGTCCGATGTCTTGCTGAAGCCGGCCGGTTTGGCGACATGCTTCTCCGGCCGGCCGCGGCCGAGCGCGCCGTCCCCGCGGGCGCGGAGATAGACATAGATCTCGTTGATGAAGCACATCACGTTGCGATCGGCGCCGAGTGCCGGCATCACGAGATTCGACGAATTGGACACGTCCTTCTTGCCGCCCGCGACGGTTGCATAGAACTGCTGGTAGCTCATCGTCTTGATCGCATCGACCAGCGACGGCGCGTAGCTCGACCCGAGCGCATCCGGTCCGTGGCATTGCAGGCAGTTCGCGCCATAGCGCAGGAAGCCGATGTCTGTGTACCAATCGACCGTGCCGTCCTTGGCGATCTTGAAGGTCGGATTGCCCTGGGCGTCGGTCCACATCCCGTCCGCCTCCTTGACGGGCGCGGGATTGCCCGAGCCGTCGGCGCGGGCTTGGGCCGCCAGTGTGAGCAGCGCCGCTAGCAGCAACATCGCGCGCAGGGTGAGCTTCGTCATTCGGAGTGCCTCGGGGATAACGCAGATAGAGACGGCCGGCGCATGGCTTCAGCCACGGCACCGGCCGTACGGATGCTCGGTCGTTCGTTCCGTTCAGCTCGACGGCAGAGCGAACACCGTGAGTTGGCCACCAAGTGCAGTGTAGTTGCTCAGCGCCGCATAGCCGCCGACCGCACCGAGACCCGCATGCGGGTCGGTGAGTCCGGCCGCGAGACCGATGCCGGCCCAGCCGCCGACGCCCGAGAGCACGGCGACATACTGCTTGCCGGCGTGCTCATAGGTCATCACGTTCCCGATGATGCCCGACGGTGTCTTGAAGCTGTAGAGCTCCTTGCCGGTGTTGGCATCGACCGCCTTCAGGTAGCCCTCCAGCGTGCCATAGAACACCACGCCGCCGGCGGTCGAGAGCGCCCCCGACCAGACCGAGAACAACTGCGGATCGGACCACTTGATCTTGCCGGTCGTCGCGTCCCACGCAATGAAGTTGCCCATGTTCGTCCCACCCGGCGCGGGGAACATCGACAGCGTCGCACCGACATAGGGCTGGCCGGCGGTGTAGGAGACGCGGAACGGCTCGTAGTCCATGCAGACATGGTTGGTCGGCACGTAGAACAGCTTGGTGTTCGGGTCGTAGCTCGCCGGCTGCTCGTCCTTCGAGCCGAGTGCGGCCGGGCAGACACTCTTGGTGTTGACGTCCTCGCCCTGGACGCCCGGCGCATACTTGCCGACCACCTCGGGGCGACCGTAATTCTTGCTGGTCTTGTCCATGTCGATCTTGGTCGCCCAGTTCACCGCCGGGTCGTATTTTTCCGCAACCAGCAACGCACCGGTCGCGCGGTTGAGCGTGTAGGCGAAGCCATTGCGATCGAAATGCACCAACGCCGGAACCTGCTGTCCGTTGATGGTGAGGTCGGCCAGGACCATCTCGTTGACGCCGTCATAGTCCCACTGGTCGTGCGGCGTCATCTGATAGACCCACTTCGCCATGCCCGTATCCGGATCGCGGGCGAAGATGGTCATCGACCATTTATTGTCGCCCGGCCGCTGCGTCGGATTCCAAGTGGAGGGGTTGCCGCTGCCGTAATAGATGAGGTTCAGCTTCGGGTCGTACGAGTACCAACCCCAGGTGTCGCCGCCGCCGATCTTCCACTGATCGCCTTGCCAGGTCTTGAGGCTGGAATCGGCGCCGATCGGCTTGCCGAGGTCCGTGGTCTTCTGCGGGTCGACCAGGATGTCCTTGTCGGGCCCCATGGAATAGGCGCGCCAGATCTGGTGCCCGTCCTTGGTCGAATAGGCGCCGAGCCAGCCGCGCACGCCGAATTCGCCGCCTGAGACGCCGACGAACACCTTGTCGCCGACCACCATCGGCGCCTCGGTCCCCGTTGCACCCTTGCTCGGATCGGCCGTTTTCACCGACCAGTCGACCTTGCCGGTCTTGGCGTCCAGCGCCACCAGCGTCGAGTCGGCCTGGTGGAGGAAGATTTTGCCGTCAGCATAGGCGACGCCGCGATTGACGGTGTCGCAGCACATCACCGGGATGACGTTCGGGTCCTGCTTCGGCTCGTATTTCCAGGCGATGCGGCCGTTGTTGTTCAGATCGAGCGCATAGACGATGTTTGGGAACGGGGTGGCGAGATACATCATGTTCCCGATCACCAGCGGCGCGCCCTCGTGGCCCCGCAGCACGCCGGTCGAGAATGTCC
Organism: Acetobacteraceae bacterium; assembly: GCA_036272815.1. GTDB lineage: Bacteria > Pseudomonadota > Alphaproteobacteria > Acetobacterales > Acetobacteraceae > DATAYA01. The sequence continues at coordinate 13,904 of DATAYA010000155.1, read as the reverse complement.
AGGCGGCCTGCAACTTGCCGACATTGGCTGCGGTGATCTGCTTCAGCGGCGAGTAGCGCCAGTTGTTGTAGGTGCCGGTCGGCATCACCCAGTCGGCGGGGTTGGCCTGCATCTGGATGAGGCTCTGCGACGGCGCGCTCGCGGTCGTGCCCTGCGCGCTTGCCGCGCCGACCATCAGGCCCGATGACAGGAACACTCCCGCCATGAGCATCACTCGATTTGACACCAAACGCATGAACGCTTCTCCCCTGTGCTGCAGCCAGGGGGCGGCGTGAAGCCCGCACGGCCCACCGACCCGGCTGCGACGAAACCGGATGGGAAGACACCGCCGGCAGCGTGTCACGACGTTGCGGAAGCCCCAAGGTGTCGCCGCGCGACCCTTTTCTTGTTCGGCCCTATCCCGCGACGCCTGCGAAGCATACCCGCCCTCCCGAACTGCGGGTATCCTTGAAGCCGGCAATCGCAAGAACCCTAAACGGCCCGGCATGCGCCCGCAACATCTTTGTCAGGCTCCCAACCACGGATGGAAAATGCGCTGCACCGCAACATTTCTGACCGCGCTTGCAACGGCAGCAACGCTCGCGGCAGCGCCGTCGCTCGCCGAAACGCTTCTCGCCATCCACGCCGTGGCGCCCGGCGATTTCGTGCATTTCGGGCAGGTTGCTCTGACCACGCCGCAGAATCAGGGCGACATCGCCAATCTCGGCATCGTCGTCGGCCGCGACGCGGTCGCCGTGATCGACACCGGCGGCAGCGTCGCGGTCGGCGAGGGCCTGCGCGCTGCAGTGCGGAAACTCACCTCGAAGCCGATCCGGTTCGTCATCAACACGCACGAGCACCCCGATCATGTTTTCGGCAACGCTGCCTTCGCGCAGGCCGGCACGACCTTCGTTGGCAGCGCCCGCCTGCTGCGCTCACTGGCTGAGCACGCGCCATTCTACCTGCATTCCTTCATCCCGCAGCTTGGTGCCGCGGCAATCGCGCAAGTGCGGATCATTCCCCCGACGCTGCTGGTGCGCGACGCCATGACGCTGGACCTCGGCGGCCGAAAGGTGTTGCTGAGTGCGTGGCCACCCGCGCACAGCGACTGCGACCTGACGGTGCTCGATGAGAAAACCGGTACGCTGTTCGCAGGGGACCTCGTGGTGTCCCAGCAGGTTCCGGCGGTGGATGGCAGCGTTTCCGGCTGGCTCTCGGTGCTGGACCGGCTGGCGAAGCTGCCCGCCCTGCGGGTTGTGCCAGGGGACGGAACGACGATCGGCGCGTGGCCGCAGGCGCTCGATCCGGACCGCCGCTACCTGGAAACCCTGGTCACCGACGCCGAGCGCGCCGTCGATGCCGGCATCCCGCTCCAACAGGCGCTTGGGCAGATCGGTGCCTCGGAGCGCGGCCGCTGGGACCTGTTCGACGCCTACAACCCGCGCAATGCGACGATCGCGTTCAGCGAAGCGGAATGGCGCTGACGGCGGCCCGATCCCGGTAGCGATAGGATGGCGCCGCGTCCTCGCCGGCATCCGCCTCCGCCAGCGCCAGCATCCGCGCATGATGCGGCGACAGCGCGCAGGCCGGATCGGCCGCCGCCGCATCGCCCGCGATCGCCAGCGCCTGGCAGCGGCAGCCGCCGAAATCGACCTCGCGGTATGCACAGGAGCGGCACGGCTCGCGCATCCACTCGGTGCCACGGAACGCCGCGAAGGCGGGCGAGCGCGCCCAGATCGCGGCAAGCGGGTGGTCGCGCACCGACCAGAATTCGAGGCCCGGGATCGTCTCAGCGGCATGGCACGGCAGCACGCGCCCGGATGGCGTCACGTTCAGCGATCGCCGCCCCCAGCCGCCTACGCAGGGCTTTGGTCGTTGCGCGTAATAGTCGGGCACGACCAGGTCGATCGCAAGCCGCCCTTCGCACGCAGGACGCAGCCGCTCGACCTCGGCCATCGCGGCATCCACCTGCGCCCGCGTCGGCATCAGCGCCCCCCGGTTCGCCAGCGCCCAGCCGTAATACTGCGCATGCGCCACCTCGACCCGGCCGGCGCCCATGCCGAGCGCGGTCTCGATGATGGCACCCACGCGCGCGATGTTGGCGCGGTGGATCACGGCGTTGAGGGTCAGCGCCAGGCCGAGCCCGGCCACCTCGCGCGCGAGTGCGACCTTGCGCGCGTGCGCGCCCGGGTAGCCCGCGATGCGGTCGGCGCTGTCGGCGATCGCGTCCTGGATCGAGAGCTGCACATGATCGAGTCCAGCCGCCTGCAATCGGGCCAGCCGCCCGCGGTCGAAGCCGATGCCCGAGGTGATGAGGTTGGTGTAGAGGCCGGCCTTGTGCGCCGCCGCCGTGATCTCGGTCAGATCACGCCGCGCACCCGGCTCGCCGCCCGAGAGATGCACCTGAAGCACGCCCATCGCCGCCGCCTCGGCGAACACCCGCGCCCAGCTCGCGGTGTCCAGCTCCTCGCTGCGCGGATCGAGGTGCAGCGGGTTGGAGCAATAGGGGCAGGCGAGCGGGCATCGATGCGTCAGCTCCGCAAGCAGTCCGAGCGGCGCGTGCAGCGTGGTCATTCGAGCACCAGGCGCTTGGATTGCAGTTCCGCGATCAGCGCCCGCACGTCGGCCGCGATCTCGACGCGGTCGGCGGTGTAGAGCGTCGCCAGCTCGTCGATGATGGCATCGATCGTGCGACTGCCGTCGATGCGGCGGATCACCTCCGGCGCCGGCCCCTCGGCCTCGATCACCCGCTCCGGCGATAGCAGCACCCAGGCTTTTCGCGTCTCGTCGAAATGCAACCGCACGCCCGGGGCGAGCCGCGGCCGGCCGCCCCCGGGGTCAGTCATCGCCCGCCTCCGGCACGAAGGCGCCTGGCGGGATCAGGCCGGGTGCGACATAGGCGAAATGCAGCGCGTCCAGCATCGACCACAGGACGTCGCACTTGAAGGCCAGCGCATCGATCACTGCCTGCTGCGCCTCCGGCGTGGTGGCGTGCTCCGTCACCCAGGCCAGGGCGAAGTCGGCATCGCGCGCGGCCTGCGGCGGCCGCTTGTCGAAATAGGCCAGCGTCTCGCGGGTGACATACGGGTAGTTCGCAAGCATCCCTGACATCCGCTCGCTGATGATCTGCGGCGAGAACAGCTCAGTCAGGCATGAGGCGACCGCTTCGAGCAAGCTGCGCTCGCGGACGAAGCGGACATAGGCCTCGACGGCGAAGCGGGTCGCCGGCAACGCGAGGCGCATCCCGGCGACCGCCTCGCGATCCAGGCCGAGCCCCTCGCAGAGCAGCAGCCATCGCTCGATGCCGCCGCCGCCCTCCGCCGTCCCATCGTGATCGTCGAGCCGGCGGCGCCATTCGCGGCGCAGCGCCCGGTCCTCGCAGCGGCCGATCAGGGAGGCGTCCTTGAGCGGGATATGCGCCTGATAGACGAAGCGGTTGAGCGCCCAGGCCTGCACCTGGCCGCGCGAGCACTGGCCGCCGTGCAGCATCCGGTGGAACGGGTGGCGGTCGTGGTAGCGCTCGGCGCCGAGCGCGCGCAGCCGCGCCTCCAGGGCCGCCGGGCTGAGCAGATCGGTCACAACCGCACCTCCATCCCGTCATGCGCAACCTCGATTCCGGCGCGCTCGACCTCGCGGCGCTCGGGCGAGCCTTCCAGCAGGATCGGGTTGGTGTTGTTGATATGGTAGTAGATGCGTCGGCCGGGCAGGCCCGCCAGGAAGTCGAGCGAGCCGCCCGCGCCCGTAATCGGCGCATGACCCATCCGCCGGCCGGTCTTGGCGCCGACACCCGCCTCTTGCATCTCCTCGTCCTTGTAGAGCGTGCCGTCGAACAGCAGCGCATCGGCGCCGGCGAGGCGGTCGCGCACCTCCTCCGTGATCGCGGCACAGGCAGGGGCGACAATCAGCACCCGGCCATGCGCCTCGATCCGCGCGGCATAGGCGGGGCCGGCTTCGGGTGCGGCGGCGGCGCGGTCCTCGAGATAGAGCGGCACTTTGCCCGGCATCTCCAGCAGCGTCAGCCTGATCCCGCCGGCACAATCGTGCGGGATGCCGGGCGCGACCGGGACTCGGCGGACCAGCGCCGGGTCGAGCGCGCCGAACACCGGATTGGCCGCCAGGACGTCGAGCATCGGCGCCGGCGCCAGCACGTCGAAGCGGTGTCCCTCGCGCAACACGAGCAGCCCGGCGATGCCGTCGACATCGGCGCTCAGCAACACGACCGCCGTAATCGGAGAACTCCGGCTGCCCTCGCGTGGCGCCAGTGCCGGGGTCGCGACGATTTGCTGGCGCAGATCGGGCGAGGCGCCGACCAGCAGCCAGGAATGGCCCGCATCGGCCGATACCGCGACCCCAACCTGGGTTGCCGGCCGGATCCGCGGATCGCCCGCACGACACAGACGGCAAAGCCGGCAGGCGCAGTTCCATTGCGGGAACCCGCCGCCGGCCGCCGACCCGATCACCAGCGCCGCGAGGTCCGCGGCGTGGTCACTCATGCGTGGTGGGATTGATCCCGCGGATCACATCGTTCCGGGCAGGTAGCCCGAGATCTCGAGGCCGATGCAGATTTCGCGAAGTGTCGGACGTGTCCAAGCCATGGCGGTCTCCCTTGCGTTGCGGCGCGTCTTGCGGCTCCACGATCGCGCCATGCCTGTCTGTCAACCCTATGATCCGCTCCGCCCGGGCCGCCACAGGCGGTCACCGAACGGCCGATTGGGATTGGACCATACGCGGTGTATACCGCCGCGAGGCTAGGTGTTGCAACCGTCGCTGCGAAGGGAGAGGGCCATGCGCGCTGCCGCAGATCGAGGTTCGAACATCGGCCGCCGTGCATTGGCGGCCGGCGTCGCGGCCCTTGCCGCCGCGCCCGCAGCCGCGCGGGCCGGCAGCGCACACGCCGACGGTCCGTGGCCGATGCTGGCCCAGGCGATCTTCAAGGACGCGCCGATCCACGACGGCGCCGGGCTGTTCGCCATCGAGGCGCCGTATCGCGCGGCCGACGCGGCGCTGGTGCCGATCGCGATGCAGATTTCCCTGCCGGAAAACGATTCGCGCCGCGTCGAGCGGGTGTCGCTGGTCATCGACCAGAACCCCTCCCCGCTCGCCGCCTCCTTCAGCCTCGGTGCCGGCAGCGGGATCGACCGGATCGAAACGCATGTCCGCGTGGACGACTACACCTACCTGCATGCGGTCGCGGCTCTGAGCGACGGCGGGGTCTACGCGGTGCGGCGCTACGTCAAGGCGGCAGGCGGCTGCTCGGCGCCGGCGGTGCGCGACGAGGCGGGAGGGCCGCCGCTGGGCACCATGCGTTTCCGCGAGTTCGCGCCCAGGCCGGGACTGCCGGCAGGGCTGCGCGAGGCGCAGCTGATGATCCGCCATCCCAACAACTCCGGGATGCAGATGGACCAGATCACGCGCTACTACATCCCGGCGCATTTCATCACCCGCGTGCGGATCTGGCAGGGAGCGACGCTGCTGCTGGCGATCGAGAGCGGCATATCGATCGCGCAGAACCCGTCGTTCCGCTTCCGCTTCCGCCCGCAAGCCGGTGCGCCCGCCGGCACTGCGACGTTCCGGGCCGATGCAACGGACAACATGGGCGGCCGCTTCGCGGGACACTGGCCGGCGGTCGCGGCCTGAGCTTACCGCGATCGGGAGGCGACCGCGTCGGGGCAGCCGCTGGAGGTCGCGGCTCCGTTTGCGATGCCACCCGGCGTCGACCCGGTATCCCCGAACAGCGACGCTTTCGCCGTCGAGATCGCCACCCCGACAACCGGGCTTGCAAGACTCGGGGCGGTCCCACATATGTTGCAGAACAATGACAAGACGACCCTCTCCGCCCGCTCGACGCGGGCCGCGCCTTCCCGCACAATTTCCCATCCCGATGGAACGCCTCGCGCGTTCGGCGGCGCTGGCCGGCACCGCGGCGCGGCGGGCGAGCCAGCTCGCCGTCGATTCGGGCGAGGTGATCGCAGCCCGCTTCGCGCTCGCCGCGACGGCCATCGCCAATCCCGCGCAGGTCGACGGGACCGAATTCCGCCTGATGGTCTCGGAGAAGGTCACCGCCTTTGCCACCGCGTCGCAGATCATGGCCGCCCGCTGCGCGACCCTCGGCATCGAGCTGGCGCGGCTTGGCGCCATCGAGGCGCAGGAAGCACGCCGCGGGTTTGCCGACCTTGCACTGGCGGGCTCGCCGCAGGCGGCCTGGGCCGCCCAGGCGCGGCTTGTCGGCGGGTTCTGGGGACGCGCCTGGGCCAATGCCGCCCTGATGACGCAACTCGGGCTACGGGCGCAGGGCGCGGCGCTGGCGCCGGTGCGGCGGGCCGCCAGCGCCAACGCACGGCGGCTTCGCAGCTGATCTTGTCGGGCGAGGGGCGCATGGCTAGGCTCGCCATATCCATGCGCGCCGCCCTGCTCGTGACCCTGGCCCTCTTGACCGCAGCACCACTCGCGGGGTGTGCGACCTCGCGCTACGCCAGTCTCGGACGGCAGGACGCGCAGGCGATCATGGCCGGGATGGCAATGGCGCATCGGCAAAGCGAGAGCCTCGCCCGCTCCGCACCGCGCCCCGACAGAGGGCTTTGACCAGCGGGATGTGATCGGCCGGATTTGGCCGGTTCAGGCGGCCGCCTCTTCATCCGACCGGCGCTCCGACCGCTTGCGCGCATGCGGGTCGAGGTGCCGCTTGCGCAGCCGCACCGCCCCGGGCGTCACCTCCACCAGCTCGTCCTCCTCGACATAGGCGATCGCCTGCTCGAGGCTCATCCGCCGCGGCGGGATCAGCAGCATGGCATCGTCCTTGCCGGCGGCGCGGATGTTGGTGAGCTTCTTTTCCTTGATCGGGTTCACGTCCAGGTCCGATCCGCGGGAGTGTTCGCCCAGGATCATGCCAAGATAGACCCGCTCGCCCGGACCCACGAACAGAGTGCCGCGCTCCTGAAGATACCACAGCGCGTAATGCACCGCCTCGCCATCGGAGTTGGAGATCAGCGCACCATTGCGCCGGCCCTCGATCGTCCCCTTCCAGGGACCGTAGCCGGCGAACATCCGGTTCATCACGCCGCTGCCCCGGGTGTCCGTCAGGAACTCGCCGTGATACCCGATCAGGCCGCGGCTCGGCATCACGAACACAAGCCTGGTCTTGCCGCCGCCGGTGGGCCGCATGTCGCGCAGCTCCGCACGGCGCTGCGACAGCTTCTCGACCACGACGCCGGTGAAGGCATCGTCCACGTCCACCAGCACCTCCTCCGTCGGCTCCTCGCGGGCGCCGGTCTCCTCGTTGCGGCGCGTCAGCACGCGCGGGCGGCCGATGGTGAGTTCGAAACCCTCGCGGCGCATCTGCTCGATCAGCACGCCCAATTGCAGTTCGCCGCGGCCGGCGACCTCGAACGCCTCGGTCTCGTTGCTGTCGGTGACGCGGATCGCGACGTTGCCCTCGGCCTCGCGGAACAGCCGCTCGCGGATCTGACGGGACGTGACCTTCTTGCCCTCGCGCCCGGCAAGCGGGCCGTCATTGATGCGAAACGTCATCGCGAGCGTCGGTGGATCGACCGGAATCGCCGGCAGCGGGCTCGCCTGCTCGGGGGCGGCGATCGTATCGGGGATGGTGCCCTCTGCGAGGCCGGCCACCGCGATGATGTCGCCCGCCTCCGCCTCCTCCACCGGCACCCGGTCGAGCCCGCGATAGGCCAGCAGCTTCGACAGCCGCCCGGTCTCCACCACCCGCCCGTCGCCGTGCAGCACACGGACCGGCATGTTCAGCCGCGCCCGGCCCTGCTCGACGCGCCCGGTCAGCACGCGGCCGAGGAAAGGATCGGCTTCGAGGATCGAGGCGACCATCGCGAAGGGCGCCTCGGGCTTCACATTCGGCGGCGGGACGTGGGCCAGGATCAGGTCGAACATCGCCGAGAGGTTTTCGCGCGGACCTTCGAGCGTGGTATCGGCCCAGCCCTGCCGGCCGGACGCATACAACATCGGAAAATCGAGCTGCGCATCGGTCGCGCCGAGAGCCGCGAACAGGTCGAACACCTCGACATGGACCTCGTCGGCACGGGCATCGGAGCGGTCGATCTTGTTGACCACGACGATCGGGCGCAGGCCGCGTGCGAGTGCCTTGCCGACCACGAACTTGGTCTGCGGCAGCACGCCCTCGGCGGCATCCACCAGCACGATCGCGCCGTCCACCATGTTCAGGATGCGCTCCACCTCGCCGCCGAAATCGGCGTGGCCGGGCGTGTCGACGATGTTGATCCGCGTGTCGTGCCAGACCACGCTGGTGCACTTGGCGAGGATGGTGATGCCCCGCTCGCGCTCCAGGTCGTTGCGGTCGAGCGCGCGCTCGGCCACCTGCTGATGGGCGCGGAACGAGCCCGACTGGCGCAGAAGCTGGTCGACCAGCGTGGTCTTGCCGTGGTCGACATGGGCGATGATGGCGACGTTGCGGAGCTGCATGGGGCGGGGCCGGGCGTTGTGCGGCGCACACTTAGCGTGGCGCGAGGCGCACATCTAGGCGCGGCGGGACTAGATTGCGAGCCACACGTCAACGGCCCGCCCCTCGCGGGGCGGGCATCGGCGGACTCGGCGTCGTCGTCGATCAGCGCGGCGTGGCGGGGGCGGCGCCGCTCTGGCTGCCTGTCACGCCGGGGGCGCCCGTCCCCGGGGCACCGGCCATCCCCGGGCCGCCCATTCCGGCTTCACCCATGCGGGGCTGACCCGTGCCTGGGCTAGCTCCGGCCATGGCCGTCTGGATCGCCTGCATGGCGCCCGGGTGGTCATTGCGGCCGAGCGCCTGCAGCGCCGAGTTGATGTCGCCGACCACCGGGTTGTTCTGCGGCGACCCGGCCAACGCGGGGTCGTTCAACTCATCGGTCATCGCCATTTCCAGAGCCTGCTGCGCCTCTCCGGTCCGGCCGCGGCGCAGCGCGTTCTGCGCCATGCCGAGGAGTTGCCGGGGCGAGGCGTCATGGGCACCGGGGGGTGTCGGCAGGCGCGGTGCGATGGTGCTGCGCACGTCCGCGCTGTCGATATTGCTGGCCTGCGACGACACCGGCGCATGGGTGCTCGGCGCGTTGTAGCCGGCGCTGTATCCCGTGCCGCTGGTCGTCTGGGCAACGGCCGGGCCTACGAGGCACAGGCCCCCGACCGACAGGCCGAGGGCGGTCGCCGAAAGCAGCAGAGTCTGGCGCATGGTCGTCTCCTTTTCCGATTCCGATGGGCGAGCGGGTCCACCGCCCTGGCTGGACGCATCGATACCGGCCAAAACGACGACATGACCGCGACAGTTGCGCCGCCGTTCCACCCACAAGATCGTGATCCGCCGTGGCAGCCCTCGCCTCGCGACTCCACCTTCAGGCGCCCAGCCCCCTGCCGGAGAGACGTCGTGAAGCGTGCCGTCGCCCTCGCCCTGTTGATCGCCAGCGCCGTGCCGTTGAGTGGCTGCATCATCGTGCCGCCGGGGCGACCGAGCTACTGCTACTACTACCACTATCGCTGCCGGTAGTCCCGTTCAGGCGGACAGGTGCAGCCGCCGCAGATCGCCTCGCGGCCGGGCGCCGACCTGACCGATCACCACCGCGGCGACCCGGGCGGCGAGGGCGCCGCAGGCTTGCAGGTCGTGGCCGGCGGCGTGGGCGGCGAGAAAGCCGGCAGCGTAGGCATCGCCCGCCCCGGTGGTGTCCAGCACTCGCGCCGGCGCGGCGGCAATCGCCGCCGTCTCGGCGCCGCGCAGAAGCACGCTGCCCTGTTCGCTCCGCGTCAGGCAGGCCAATGCCACATCGGCCCGCGCCCGCTCGGCAGCAGGCTCGAAGGTGTCGATCTCGTAGAGGCTGCACACCTCCGCCTTGTTGGCGAACAGGATGTCGATGTCGCTGCGGACGAGATCGCGGAACGCGGCGCGGTGGCGGTCGACGCAGAACGCATCTGACAGCGACAGCGCGACCTGGCGGCCGGCCGCGTGCGCCGCGGCGGCGGCCCGGCGGAACGCGGCTTGCGCGGCCGGCGGGTCGAACAGGTAGCCCTCCAGGTAGAGCACCGCCGCCTGCGCCACCAGACCGGCATCGACATCGGGCTCGCCGAAGGCGACGCAGGCGCCGAGATAGGTGCTCATCGTCCGCTGTCCGTCGGGCGTCACCGCAATGACGCAGCGCGCGGTGGGCGCGCCGTCGCGCAATGGCGGGGTCGGCGCGTGGACGCCGATCGCCGCCATGTCGCGGCGGAAGGCGCTCCCGAGCGCGTCGTCGGCGACTTTGCCGAGGAACGCCACCCGCGCGCCGAGGCCGGCCGCGATCGCGCAGGTATTGGCGGCCGAGCCGCCACCGATCTGCTCGCCGTCCGGGAGCGCCGCGGTCAGGCGCTCGGCGGTCTCGGCGTCGATCAGGGTCATGCCACCCTTGCGCAGGTCGTGGCGCGACAGGAAGGATTCCGGGGTTTGCGCCACCAGATCGACGATCGCGTTGCCGATGCCGAGCAAGTCGAAGCGGGGCGAGTCGAAGCGGGTTTCCGTCATGCCGCGGCGGTACCATCCGCCCGGGCGGCCGGCAAGTGCGGCGTCCATTAGACCCGGCCGTTTGGACCCGGCCGTTGCGGTGCCGGCCGTTTGGGGTCATTTGCGGCGCATGGCTCGCACCCCGATCCTCGCGCCGATCCTGCTCGCCTTTGGCCAGCTCGATGACCCGGCGCTGGTTTCCGTGCTGCTCCGGAGCGTGGCCCTGGCGGGGCTGTGCTTCCTCGGCCTGGCAGTCGGCGGTGTCTGGGCGACGCACGCGCTGCTGCCGGCGGGCTGGAGGCACTGGCTGGGTGATCTCGCGACGCTCGTGGTGACTGCCGTGCTGGCACTGTGGCTGTTTGTGCCGGTGGCGATCGTGATCGCGGCGGGGTTCGTGGGCACCGTGGCCGGCGCGGTCGACCGGCGTTTCTATCCCGGCCTGCCGGCGGCCGGCGGCGCGCCGCTGGCCGCGCAGCTTCGCGATGGACTGGCGCTCGGGGCGATGGTGCTGGCACTGAACCTGCTCGGGCTGCTGCTGGCGATCCTGCTGCCGGGAGTGGGAGCGCTGCTCGCCTGGGCGATCACCGCCTGGGCGCTCGGGCGGGGGCTGTTCGTGGCGGTGGCAATGCGGCGACTCGGGCTGGCGCAGGCGCGTGCGGCGTATCGCGGGCGGCGGTGGCCGGTGCTGGCGCAGGGAGCGGCACTGGCGCTGCTGGCCTCGGTGCCGATCGCTAACCTGCTGGTACCGATCGTGGGGATCGCCGCAATGGAGCATGTTCTCCTGGCCCGCGCTCCTGCGGGCTGATCCGGCGCTGTTTCCGGGAGCGGAAGGAGACGGCTTTGCGGTTGTTGCGCGCCGGTCGCGCATGGTAGGGCGGTTGCCTGCTGCGAACGGGGGGATGCCAGTGTTCAAGCGCCGCAAGCCCGATGGTTCGTTCGAATCGGAGCCGGATTCGCCGGCCACCGACCCGGGCGCGCGCCGCGTCGATACGGGCGTGGGCGCGCCCCCCTTTCGCCCTGCCCCGCTGCCCGCATCGCTTGCCCCCGCATCCCCTGCCCCCGCATCCCCCGCCAAGGAGGCTCCTGCCATGAGCCGTTCGCCGTTCCCCGCCAGCTCGCCCGTCCCCTCCGCGCCGCCGCCGCCCGGCGCCGCGCCGCGCGCACCCCTGTCCGGCCAGATGCCGCCTGGGCAGCCGGGGGGAGCCGGCATGGGTGGCATGGCCGGCGCCGCCCGCGCGCCGGCCCGCGACCCGGGCGAGCGCCGCACCCTCGTGGTCGGCCGCGGCATCAGCGTGCAGGGCACCGTGCAGGACGCGGAACGGCTGGTCGTCGAGGGCACGGTGGAGGCGACCATGATCCACGCCACCGAACTCGCGATCTCGCCTGGCGGGATGTTCAAGGGCGAGGTCGAGGTCGAGGACGCCGAGGTCGCCGGCACCATCGACGGCACGCTCACCGCCCGCGGCGCGCTGATCGTGCGCGCGACCGGCAAGCTGCTGGGCAGCGCCCGCTGCCGCCGGCTTCAGGTCGAGGATGGCGGCCAGATCACCGGCCGGATCGAGATGCTGAGCGGCGAACCGGCATCGCGGACGGAGACGGTGCGGGCGCCGGCGGAAGCGGCGGCCGGCTAACGGGAAACGCCCGGTCCGACTCTCGCCGGACTCGCCCAAGGGCGGTAAGCGACCGGAAAACTGCCGGCTTGGATCTCAACACCGCTCGGACATAGAGAAGCCTCGACCCCGGGAGCACGAGCCTGAACGGGCCGAATTGCGACCCGGTCAGGTGCTTGTTCTCTCCTCCGCGAGCGCAGAGAGAATTCAGCCGTGGCAGGTGCAGCCGGCGTGCTGACAGCCCGCGCCGCTCTTGTGATGATCCGCGCACGCATCGCCGCAATAGATGCGGCCGTCGCGCTTCACGCCCTTGTCCAGGTCAACGACGCAGATGCAGTCGCTGCACGCGCACTTCACCCGCTCGACGGTTACACTCATGACATTCCTCCAGCTTCAGCATGATGTCGTCCTGTCAGAAGCCCAACCTCGGCGGCGCCCCTCTCAGAACGGAATCTCGTCGTCGAGGTCGCCTCCGCTCTTGCCGGCATCCCAGGACGGACCCTCCGCCGGCCGCGCCGCGCGCTCCTGCCGCGGCGCGGCCGAGCGCCCGCCGCCGCCATAGCCGCCGCCCTCGCCGGCCTCGTCGCTCCGGCTGTCGAGCAGCGTCAGCTCGCCGCGGAATTTCCCGATCACCACCTCGGTCGTGTACTTGTCGGCCCCGTCCTTGTCGGTCCATTTCCGCGTCTGCAACGCGCCTTCGACATAGACCTTGCGGCCCTTGCGCAGGAACCGCTCGGCCACGTCCGCGATGCGGTCGTTGAACACCACGACCCGGTGCCACTCGGTCCGCTCCTTGCGCTCGCCCGAGGCCCGGTCGTTCCAGGTCTCGCTGGTCGCGAGCGTGAAGTTCACGATCTTCTGCCCGTCCTGGGTATTCCGCACCTCGGGGTCCTTCCCGAGATTGCCCACCAGGATCACCTTGTTGACGCTGCCCGCCATCGCACCATCTCTCTCGTGTTCACTGCGGCGCGAGCTTAACGAGACGACTCGCCCTCGGCCACTTCCCTCCATTCAAGCACTCTGCCACAGTGTGAACAAGGCAAGAACGCCACGGAGTCCCCGACGTCATGGCAGGCGCCATCCGCGTGCGCGGCGCGCGCGAGCACAACCTCAAGAACATCGACGTCGAGATCCCCCGCGACAGCCTCACGGTCATCACCGGGCTGTCCGGCTCGGGCAAGTCCTCGCTCGCCTTCGACACGATCTATGCCGAGGGACAGCGCCGCTATGTCGAGAGCCTCTCTTCCTACGCGCGGCAATTCCTGGAGTTGGCCGGCAAGCCGGACGTGGACGCGATCGAGGGCCTCTCGCCCGCCATCTCGATCGAGCAGAAGACTACCAGCCGCAACCCGCGTTCCACTGTCGGCACGGTGACGGAAATCCACGACTACATGCGCCTGCTCTGGGCGCGCGCCGGCGTCCCCTACTCGCCCGCAACCGGCCTGCCGATCGAGGCGCAGACGATCAGCCAGATGGTCGACCGAGTCGCGGCGATGCCGGAGGGCACGCGGCTGCTGCTGCTGGCGCCGGTGGTGCGCGACCGCAAGGGCGAATACCGCAAGGAAATCGCCGAGCTCCAGCGCCGCGGCTTCACCCGCGTGAAGGTCGACGGAAAGCTGTTCGAGATCGGCGCGGTCCCGGCGCTGAACCGCAAGGTCAAGCACGAGATCGAGGCGGTCGTGGACCGGATCGTCGTCCGGCCGGGAATCGAGAGCCGCCTCGCCGACAGCTTTGAAACCGCCATCGGGCTCTCCGACGGCGTCGCCTACACCGAGACGCCCGAGGGCGAGGCGCGGACCGTGTTTTCCAGCCGCTTCGCCTGCCCGGTCTCCGGC
>DATAYA010000154.1:0-7072 GCA_036272815.1 Acetobacteraceae bacterium | reverse complement strand
CCTCAACCACCTCTATGGCGGCATGGACGAGCCGGAGATGAAGATCATCGACGTCTTTGTCTGCAAGCTGCGCAAGAAGCTGGCGCAGGCGGGCGGCGACGGGCTGATCGGCACCGTCTGGGGCCGCGGCTATATGATCCGTGACGTCGCTCCGGCCACGCCCGGTGGCGGCGCCTCGGCCCCCGTGAGACTGCGCCAGCTCACCGCCGCCTGACGCGCGGGCGGCACAAGCCGGAGCGGGCGCCGGCGTACTGCCGGAGCGCGTACTGCCAGAGCGTGTACTGCCAGAGCCGGGGCCTCCGCGCTGCGGGCTAGGGGCGACGCTGCGGCGCCGGGCGCGCTGCCGGCGTCGCTGCCGCCTGAGCCGCGAGGCCGGCGACGAGCCCGAGGCTGCTCGCCATCTCGGTCGGCACCAGCACGGTGGCACCGCGCTCCTTGTTCATCTCGTAGAGCAGGTTCATCTGCCGGAGCTGCAGCGCGACCGGGTTCTGCTGGTAGATCTCCGCCGCCTCCACGACGCGGCGCGCGATCTCCGCCTCGGCCTCGGAGAGCGTCACCCGGGCCTGCTTCTCGCGCGACGCCTGTGCCTGCCGGCTGAGCGCATCCTGCAATGCCGCCGGGATGCCGACGTCGCGGATCTCGACCGAGCGGACCGCCACGCCCCAGGTCGTGGTCTTGGCCGCGATCGCCTCGCGGAGCGCCGCGTCGGCCGAGCGCCGGTCGGAGAGCAGCCGGCCGAGGTCGCTGGCGCCGATCATCTCGCGCAGGCTGGTCTGCGACACCCGCTCGACCGCCTGCGCGTAGTCGGCGATCTGGATCGCCGCCGCGCGCGCATCATCGACCTGCCAGAACACGATCGCATCGACGCCGACCGAGACCATGTCGCGCGTCAGCGCCTGCTCGGCGGTGATGCTGCTGGTCTGGATCCGCATGTCGATCACCACCGTGACCTGGTCGGCAAAGGGCACCAGCAGGAACAGCCCCGGCCCCTTCACCGAATGGAAGCGCCCGAGCCGCAACACGACGGCGCGGCGCCATTCCTGGATCATGCGCACCGAGCGGATCAGGCCGTACGCGACGACCACGAGGATGAGGACGAGGATGACGCCGAGTGCAGCCATGCCGGATTCCCCCACGCCGGCGAGCCCGGCGGCCCGCCATCATGGGCTGCCGGCGCCGGAGCGGCAGCCTCGGCGTAAATTCCTGGCGTGTCTTTCAACAGCAGGGCACATTCGCGCCTGGGCACGTTCGCCCTGGCCACGTTCGCCCTGGGCACGTTCGCGCCTGGTGGCGGCAAGCTTGGGTGCTTCCTGAAATCCCTGCCGCACGACCAGGCGGCATCGGGCGGGCGGCATCGGGCGGGCGGCATCGGGAAAAAAATTGGCGGCGCCTTGCAGCGCCGCCAAGTTTAGGGAGGAAACGTCCAAGAAGGCAACGCGCCGAAGCGACGCTGCCGAGGGCGTAGATAGGCGTCCGACCCGAGTCGGGCAAGTGGTTTTTTGCATCGCAGCATTGCGAGCGTCCACAGGGCGCTCCGGGCCGCGTCCCGCTCAACGCGGGGCCGCCCCGCGCGGACTTGGGTTGCCCTGCGATCGGCGCAGGGCTAGTGCCTGGTCCATGCGTGCAATGCTTGCCTTGGCGCTGCTGTCGCTTGCGCCGTCGCTGGCCGTCGCGGCGACCCCGCCGGTCACCGGCGCCTGTGCCGCCGCCATCGCGACCGCCGACCGGGGATCGCCGGTGCCGCTGCCGCTGATGCGCGCGATCGGCATCGTCGAGACCGGCCGGCCCGACCCGGGCACGCGGACGATCGAGCCCTGGCCGTGGAGCGTGAATGTCGGCGGCGAGGGGCGGTTCTACGACAGCAAGGCGGACGCGATCGCCGCCGTGCGGGCGTTGCAGGCGAGCGGCGTCAGCTCGATCGACGTCGGCTGCATGCAGGTCAACCTGTTCTATCATCCGCACGCCTTCGCCTCCCTGGATGCCGCCTTCGATCCGCTCGCCAATGCACGCTACGCCGCCCGCTTCCTGGCGGCGCTGTACCGGCAGGATGGAACGTGGCCGGCGGCGGCGGCGGCGTATCACTCGCAGACGCCGGCACTGGGGGCAGCCTATGCGGAGCGCGTGCTGGCCGCCTGGCCGGGCTCGGGTTACGCCGCACCGCTCGGAGCGGGCCGGCCGACGCCGCTGCGGTTCACCCCCTTGCGGTTCCCGAACGGGCGGATCGCCGTGAGCCTGGACGGGGCGGCGCCGATGCGCATCCTCTCGCTCGACCAGATCATCGGACGCGCCCCTGAGCGCCCTCCTGTGCCGCACGGCTGAGGCGGATGCTCTCGCCCGCGAGCAGAACGGCGCCGAGCACCACGATCCCGACCATGATCCCGACAAGGCGGCCGAGCGCGACATCGGCGTGCCCGATCGGGCCGACCCCCTGGATGAAGGTGAGCAGGAAGCCGACCACGAACTGGAGCCCGGTGTAGCCGACGCCCTCCCGCCCGTTCGCCACCTGCCAGCCGACGAACACCACCACCGCGATCAGCCCCCACCAGAGCACCTCGTTGTGCCGGCCGGCGAGGATCGCGAGCACGGCGAGGCCGCCGCCGAGCAGCGCGCCGGTCGTGCGTTCCGCCATGCGTTGCGCGATCGGCAGCGAGGCAACCCAGCTGGCGCTGCGATCAAGCGGCACGCTGAGCAGGATCAGCGCGGTGATCGCCGACTGCACGAGCGCCGGCAGGCCGATGGAGGCGTGCAGCAGCGGCAGCAGCGCGACCGCGACCGCCCCTTCGGCCGCGCGCCAGAGGGCGGCGTGGGGGTCGTGCGGGATTCCGCCGGGCGGGTGGACACCGCTGCCGCCGCTCGGCGGCATGGCGGCGCCGCGGAAGACCAGTGCGAAGCCGAGCGCGACCACCACCGCGGCAAGAGTACCGGCGCACACTTCTTCGGCCCGCGCGTAGGCAATCGCCGCCGCCGGTCGCGCCTGCACCAGCGTGTCGGTCAGCACCAGGATGTAGGTGACGCCGGTGAGCACCCACGCGTAGCTGAACCGCGCCGTCAGCCCCAGGAACAGCGACAGGCCGACCGGTATCAGCAGCGCCACCGAGACGCGCCACGCGATGCCCGCCGTCAGGACCGCGACGCCAACGGCAAGGGCGGCCCCGAGCACCGTGCCGCAGAGCCGCAGGGCCGCGCGCGCCAACGCATCGCGCGGCACTGTCCGCAGCACCATGAACGCGGTGAATGCGGCCCAATCGGCTTCCTCGACATGCACCGCCCGGCCGATCAGGAGGGCGAGCCAGACCGAGAGCACGGCCTCCGCCGCACCGCGCGCCGGTGGCCCGCGCCAGGTGAGCGAGACGCACTCGCGCAGCAGCTTGCCCGGGATCGACCCCAGCGCCGGCAGTGCTCGGTTCAAGCGCCGGCGAACTCGGCCCGGATCGCGGCGGAGTGGGCGCCGAGCGCCGGCACCGGTCCGAACGAAGGCGCCGCATCGCCGCTGATCGCGGGCGGGGCGGCGAGCGAGACCGGTCCCTCCGGCGTCTCGACGGTGACCCGCCGCAGGGCCGGGTGCGCGGCGAGACCGGCCACGTCGCGGACGAAGCCATAGGCGGTGCGGGCGGCGCCGAGGCGGGCGGCGGCCTGTTCGGCGGTGAGGCCGGCGAAGGTATGGGCGATGTGGGCGTCCACCTCGGCGCGGTTGGCCACGCGGGCGCGGTTGGTCTCGAAGCCGGGGCGGCCGGGCAGGTCCGCCTCGCCCAGGACCTCGGCGCAGAAGGTGGCCCATTCGCGCTCGTTCTGGATCGAGATCAGCACCGCGCTGCCGTCGGCCGTCGGGAACGCCCCATAGGGGCAGATTGAGGGATGGCCGAGCCCGACCCGCGGCGGCGGCCGGCCGGTCGCCTCCCAGGTCATCAGCGGCACGTTCATCCAGTCCGCCATGCCGTCGAACAGGCTGACGCGGATGGCGCGGCCCTCGCCGGTGCGGAAGCGCGCGATCAGCGCCTCCAGCACCGCCGCGTGCGCCGCCATCCCGCAGGCGACGTCGCACGCCGAGACGCCGACGCGGCCCGGCCCCTCCGGGCGGCCGGTGACCGAGGTGAGCCCGGTCTCCGCCTGCACCAGCAGGTCGTAGGCTTTCATCGCCGCATAGGGGCCTGCCTCGCCGTAGCCTGAGATATCGACGGTGATGAGGCGCTTGTCGCTGGCACGCAGGCCGGCCGAGCCGAAGCCGGCGCGGGCGGCGGCTCCGGGGGCGAGGTTCTGCACCACCACGTCGGCGCGGGCGGCGATGCGGTGCAGGAGGGCGGCGTCGTCCGGATTCTTGATGTCGGCGACGAGGCTCTGCTTGCCGCGGTTGAGCCAGACGAAATAGCTCGACTGGCCGTGCGCGTAGTCGTCGTAGCCGCGCGCGAAGTCGCCTTCCGCCCGCTCCACCTTGATGACGCGGGCGCCGGCATCGGCGAGACGGGATGTGCAGTAGGGGGCCGCGACCGCCTGCTCGAAGGCCAGGACCAGCAGGCCGTCCAGGGCGCCGGGCATCAGTAGCTCCGCGGCAGGCCGAGGACGTGCTCGGCGATGTAGGAAAGGATCAGGTTCGTGCTGATCGGGGCGACCTGATACAGCCTCGTCTCGCGGAACTTGCGCTCGACGTCGTATTCCTCGGCGAAGCCGAAGCCGCCATGGGTCTGCACGCAGGCCTCCGCGGCGGCCCAGGCGGCGTCGGCGGCGAGCAGCTTGGCGGTGTTGGCCTCCTCGCCGCAGGGCTCGCCCGACTCGAACAGGCGGCAGCCTTCATGGACCATCAGCTCGGCGCCGCGCATCTGCGCATGCGCCCGGGCGATCGGGAAGGCGACGCCCTGGTTCTGCCCGATCGGGCGGTCGAACACCCGCCGGTCCTTCGCATAGGCGACCGAGCGGGCGGTGAACCACTTGGCGTCGCCGATGCTCTCGGAGGCGATCAGCAGGCGCTCGGCGTTCATGCCGTCGAGGATGTAGCGGAAGCCGCTGCCCTCCTCGCCGATCAGGTTCTCCGCCGGCACCTCCATGTCGTCGAAGAAGAGCTCGCAGGAATTGTGGTTCATCATCGTGCGGATCGGGCGGATCGTCAGGCCGTGGCCGATGGCGGCCCGCATGTCGACGAGCAGGGTCGAGAGGCCCTCGGTGCGGCGCGCGACCTGCTCGCGCGGCGTGGTGCGGGCGAGCAGGAGCATCAGGTCGGAGTGCTCGGCGCGGCTGGTCCAGATTTTTTGCCCGTTGATGATGTAGCGGTCGCCCTCCCGGCGCGCGGTGGTGCGCAGGCTGGTGGTGTCGGTGCCGCTGGCGGGTTCCGTCACGCCGAAGGCCTGCAGCCGCAGCGTGCCGGCGGCGATGCCCGGAAGGTAGGCGCGCTTCTGCGCGTCCGAGCCGTGCCGCAGGATGGTGCCCATGATGTACATCTGCGCGTGGCAGGCCGCGCCATTGCCGCCGGAGGCGTGGATGGTCTCCAGGATCGCGCCCGCGGCGGAAAGGCCGAGGCCGGCGCCGCCGTATTCCTCGGGGATCAGGGCGGAGAGGTAGCCCGCTTCGGTGAGCGCCTGGACGAACTCGGTCGGGTAGCCGCGCACCTCGTCGAGGCGGCGCCAGTATTCCGGGGCGAAGCGGGCGCAGAGCCTGGCGACGGCTTCGCGGATTTCGGGGTGGGCGGGTTCGGTCATGGGCGGCGCCTCCGTGCGGCATCACGTAGAGCACGGAACCGGTCGTCGCGAGAGGGTCCGATATCGTCGCAGATGGCGGCAACGATCTCCGCGAAGCGGGCGTCCCGGTCGGGCTCGGCTGCGAGCTCACTGAACGCTGCACCAATGTCCTGGCCGGCCAAGGACGCGAGCTGGATCACGCTTGCAGACCGACGCATGACAGGGGGCTTTCCTCGGGAACCGCGCGCGCGAGGATCGTGCCGCAATCGGCGCCGTCGGGCGGCGCGGCGTCTCCCCGCAGCCGCGACGCGCAGAACGCATCGGCGATCGGGTGCGGCGCGTGGCGGACCAGCAGCGCGCCTTGCAGCACGAGCGCCAGGCGTTCGGCGATCCAGCGCGCCCACGCCTCGGCCACGTCCGGGCCGGCCAGCACGGAGGCGAGCGCGTCGGCGGCGCGGTCGAGGTCGGCGTTGCCGCCGCGGGCGAGCGCCGTCTCCGACCGGAAGGCCGGCAGCGCCCGCTTCTCCCGCCGCAAGGTGCGCAGCACGTCGAGTGCCATGACGTTGCTCGAGCCCTCCCAGATGCTGTTGAGCGGCGCCTCGCGGTAGAGCCGGGGCAGCGGGCTTTCCTCGACGTAGCCGGCGCCGCCGAGGCACTCCATGCATTCGTGCACGAAGGCCGCGGCGCGCCGGCCGAGCCGGTATTTGCCGAGGGCGACGGCGAGGCGGGCGAAGGCGCGGGCCGCCTCGCCTTCCTCGCCGAAGGCGCGGGCGACGCGCATGGTGAGGCAGGCCGCCGCCTCGTATTCCACCGCAAGGTCGGCGAGCACGCCGCGCATGAGCGGCTGGTCGATCAGCGTCCTGCCGAAGGCGCTGCGGTGGCGCGCGTGGTGCACCGCCTGCGCCAGCGCCATGCGCATGATGCCGAGCGTGCCGGCCATCGTGTCGAGGCGCGTGTGATGCACCATGTCGATGATCGTGGGCACGCCCTGGCCCTCGTCGCCGATCAGTTGCGCATAGGCATCGTGGTATTCGATCTCGGCAGAGGCGTTCGAGCGGTTGCCGAGCTTGTCCTTCAGTCGCATCAGGTGGATGCCGTTGCGCGTGCCGTCCGGCGCGATGCGCGGCACCAGGAAGCAGCTCAGGCCCGCCGGCGTCTGCGCAAGCGTGAGGAATGCGTCGGACATCGGCGCCGAGCAGAACCATTTGTGGCCGACGAGCCGGAAGGCGCCGGCCTCGTCGAGAGCGGTGGCGCGCGTGGTGTTGGCGCGCAAATCCGAGCCGACCTGCTTCTCGGTCATCGCCATGCCGAGCGTCACGCCGGACTTCTCCGCGATCGGGCGGAGCGAGGCGTCGTAGGTGCCTTCGAGGATTTTCGGCAGCCAGCGTGCGGCGATGTCGGGGTGG
>DATAYA010000153.1:0-12410 GCA_036272815.1 Acetobacteraceae bacterium | reverse complement strand
GTGGCGGACTGGCCGGCGATCGGCCGCGCGGTGCTGGTCTCGGTCGCGAGTGCCAGCGTCGCCAGCGCACTGGTTGCCGCCGGCGGCATCCCGCTCGGGTTCCTGCTGGCGCGTCGGCGGGGACGGGCGGCGGCGGCGCTGGGCGTGCTGGTGCAGCTCCCGCTGGCGCTGCCGCCGCTTGCGAGCGGCATTCTTCTCCTCTTTCTGCTCGGGCCCTATGCGCCGCTCGGCCGGCTCGTCGGCGGCGTGACGGACAGTTTCGCCGGTATCGTCTGCGCCGAGGCATTCGTCGCCGCTCCGTTTCTCGTCATCGCGGCGCGCGAGGGTTTCGCGGGTGTCGATCCGGCGCTGGAGGATGTGGCGGCGACACTCGGCCATGCACCCGGCGCGCGTTTCCTGCGGGTCAGCCTGCGCCTCGCGTGGCCCACGATCCGGGCCGGGCTCCTGCTCACCTGGCTGCGCGCGTTCGGCGAGTTCGGCGCGACCGTCATGCTCGCCTACCATCCGTATTCGCTGCCCGTGTACACCTTCGTCGCCTTCGGCGCGGACGGCTTGCCGGCGATGCTGCCGGTGCTGGCGCCGACGCTCGCGGCCGCCCTCGCGGTGCTCTTCCTCGCGTCGTGGCGGCCGCGCGCGCGGGCACGGCGGAGCTGGCAGCCGAAGCTGCCGGCGCCGCGGCGGGTCGCGAGCCTGCCGTCGGCCGCGGCCGAGGCGCAGCACCTCGCCTTCGATGTCACGCGCCGCGCCGGCCGGTTCGCGCTCGCCTGCGCCTGGGCGCCGGAGGGACGGCGGCTCGCCATTATCGGCGCCTCGGGCTCCGGCAAGTCGATGACGCTGCGGCTGCTGTGCGGGCTGGACCCGGCGGCGCGCGGCATGGTCCGCCTCGGCGGCCGCGATCTCGGCCCGCTGCCGCCGGAGCGGCGCGGCATCGGCTACGTGCCGCAATCCTATGCCCTGCTGCCCGACCGGACCCTGCGCGCGCAGCTCGCCTTCCCGCCCGGCGCCGATCCGGCCGCGGCCGAGGCGTGGATCGGGCGGCTCGACCTCGCGGGGCTGGAGGACCGGCTGCCCTCGGAACTCTCGCTCGGCCAGCAGCAGCGGGTGGCCCTGGCACGGGCGCTGCTGCGCACGATGACGCCCGGCGTGGCCGGACCGGGCGCCGGGCTGCTGCTCCTCGACGAGCCGTTTTCCGCCCTCGACGCGCCGCTGCGGCGACGGCTGCGGCTGCTGCTCCGCGGCGTGCAGGCGGCGCTGCCGGGGCTGGTCACGGTGCTGGTCACCCACGACCCGGACGAAGCGCTGCTGCTCGCCGATTTTCTTCTCGTTCTGCATGAGGGGCGGGTGCTGCAGGCGGGGCCGGCCGCGTCGCTGCTGGCCCGCCCCGCCTCCGCGGCCGTGGCGCGGCTCCTCGGCGCGGAGTTCGAGGCGCCGGGGCAGATGATGGCGCCGGACCGCATTGCACTCGGCGGCGGCGCCAGCCTCGCGGTCGCCGGGCCGGCGCTGCCGGTGGGCGCGACCGTTGGCTGGACGGTGCGGCGGGGCTTCGTCGCCCTCCGTCCGGACGGCGCCTATCCGGCGGAGATCGAGACGGCGGCCCCGGTCGGTGCGGGGTGCGAGCTGGTGCTGCGCCTCGGCGACGCGCGGCTCGCCGCCCTGGTGGCCGGACGGCCGGCGCCAGGGCCGTGCCGGATCGACATCCCGGCCGAGGCAGTGCAGGTCTGGCCCGCAGAGATCACGACGGAGATCACAGCCGCTTCGCCAGGTCCAAGACCCTGAGCGCGGGATCGCGCGGACGCGGCCGCGTGCCCGTCTCGGACGTAGCCGGTCTCGACATAGCCGGCGCGGCCATCGGTCGCTCGGTGCGTCGCAAGCCGCACGTCAGGGTCTTCCCGGTTCACGTTCCGCACGCCACATGCGGCAAGACTTGCTCCCAGCCCCGCGCCTGCGCAGGATCAGGCGCAGCAAAGGATACCCAAACCATGCGCTCCCTCCCCATGCGCGCCCGCTTCGCGCGATCCGGCGTCCGGGCGATCGCCCTCTCGACCGCGCTGGCGCTGCCCGCGACCCTGCTGCCGGTCGCCCTCCCGATCCTGGCGGCCACGCCCGCACAGGCCCGCGACGCGCCCGCCAGCTTCGCCGATCTCGCGGCGCAGCTGCTGCCGGCGGTGGTCAACATCTCCTCCTCCACGATGATCGCGGCGCAGAGCACGCCCGACCAGCCGATGCCGCAATTCCCGCCCGGCTCGCCGTTCGAGAAGTTCTTCCACGACTTCATGAACCGCAACCACCCCGGCGGCGCACCGGACGACGCGCCGCGGCGGATGCAGAGCCTGGGCTCGGGCTTCATCGTCGACCCGTCCGGCATCGTCGTCACCAACAACCACGTCATCGACGGCGCCGACCAGATCACGGTGACGTTGCAGGACGGCACAAATCTCAAGGCGAAGCTGATCGGCCACGACAGCAAGGCCGATCTCGCAGTGCTCCGCGTCGATGCCGGGCACCCGTTGCCGGCGGTGCCGTGGGGCGATTCGGGGCAGCAGCGGGTCGGCGACTGGGTGGTCGCGATCGGCAACCCGTTCGGCCTCGGCGGGTCGGTCACGGCGGGCATCATCAGCGCCCGCGGTCGCGACATCCGTCAGGGGCCGTACGATGACTTCATCCAGACCGACGCGCCGATCAATCGCGGCAACTCGGGCGGCCCGCTGTTCGACATCGACGGACAGGTGATCGGCATCAACACCGCGATCTATTCGCCCTCGGGCGGCTCGATCGGCATCGGCTTCGCGATCCCGTCGAACGAGGCGAAGATCGTCGTCGACCAGCTCATCAAGTATCACCACGCCCGCCGCGGCTGGCTGGGCGTGCGCATCCAGGAGGTGACGCCCGACATCGCCGACAGCCTCGGGCTCAAGCCGCCCTCGGGCGCGCTGGTGGCGGGGGTCAGCGACGGCGGCCCGGCGGCGGCTGCGAAGCTGCACAACGGCGACGTCATCCTCAGCTTCAATGGTCACGCCATCAAGGACATGCGCGTGCTGCCGCGCACCGTCGCCGAGACCGAGATCGGCAGTGCCGTGCCCTTGGTGATCTGGCGCGACGGGAAGCAGCAGACGCTGTCGGTCACGGTCGCGGAGCTGCCGGGCGACAACATCAAGCAGGCGAGTGCGACGCCGCCTGCCAAGCCGAAGCCCCCGGCGGCCAGCCGCATCGCCGGTCTCGGCATCGAGCTGTCGGACCTGAACGACGCGGCACGCAGCAAGTACCAGATCAGTGCCGACCAGAAGGGCGTCGTGGTGACGCAGGTGGCACCCGACAGCCCGGCCGCCTCCCGCGGGCTCAAGCCCGGCGACGTGATCGTGGAGGTGCAGCAGGCGCAGGTGAGCACGCCGGCCGACGTGCAGAGCCGCGTCGACAGCGTCCGCAAGCAGAACCGCCGCTCGGTGCTGATGCTGATCCAGGGTCAGGGCGGGATGCGCTGGGTGCCGCTGCCGCTGGATGCATCGGGCGGGCCGGGGAATCAGCTTTCGCCGGGGTGAGAGAGAGGCCGGTGCCGGGTGAGGGATTTGAACCCCCGGCCTTCGGTTTACAAAACCGCTGCACTACCACTGTGCTAACCCGGCATCGTGGTCGCTGCGGCAGCTAGCAGGCCGCCGGCGGGGATGGCAAGGCGAGGGCTCTGCCCTCGACCCGCCGGGGCCGCCGGCCCCAGACCCCATTTCTGAAGTCGGGATTTCAAAGGCTCCGCCTTTGATGGGGTCAAGGGGCAACGCCCCTTGCCTTAAATCCTTGGCATTCGCCCACACATCGGGCAATCTCTCATGCCGAAGCGGCGGAGGCGGCGCATGGACGGCATAGCCCACGACCGCCCGCGCCCGGCGGAGGCGCGGCTGGAGCAGGCGGCGCGGGCGGCCTGGCTCTATTACGCCGAGGGCCGCACGCAGGACGAGATTGCGGCCCAGCTGAGCATCTCGCGGCAGACGGCGCAGCGCCTGGTCTCGCTGGCGGTCGCCGAGAAGCTGGTGAAATTCCGCTTCGACCACCCGATCGCCGCGTGCATGGAGCTGGCCGCCGCGCTGACGGCGCGGTTCGGCCTTGCCTACTGCGACGTGGTTCCCGCCGCCGAGCCGGAGAGCCGTCTCGCCGCCATCGCGATCTCGGGCGCGCAGTACCTGGAGCGCTGGTTCGCGCAGACGGCGCCCCTGGTTCTCGGCATCTCGGCGGGTCGCACGCTGCGCGCGATCGCCACCGAGCTGTCGCCGATCGCGGCTCCGCAGCACAAGGTCTTCTCCGTTTGCGGCACCATGGCGCAGAACGGCTGCGTGACGTCCTTCGATGCGGTGATGCGGCTCGCCGAGCGCACGGGCGCGCAGTGCTACCCGATGCCGACGCCGGTGATCGCGGCGAGCCTGGCCGAGCGGGAGGTGCTGCAGACCCAGCAATCCTTCCGCGTGCTGCAGGAATTGCAGCTTCAGGCGCGCTGCCTGATCCTGGGCATCGGCCCGGTCGGCTGGCGCGCGCAGATCCATGCCAACGCCTTCGTGAACGATGCGGAACTCGCCGAGCTGATCGAGGCCGGCGCGGTCGGCGAGATCGCCGGCTGGTCGTTCGACGCGCGCGGCCGGCTGGTCAAGGCCCGCGTCAACGACCGGGTCGCCGGCCTGCCGGTGCGCGCCGATCCTCCCTGTGCCGCCGTGGGCGTCGCCGGGGGCGCCGACAAGGTCGCCGCCATCCGCGCCGCCCTGCAAGGGCGCCTCGTCACCGCCCTCATCACCGACGAGCCAACCGCGCGCGCCGTCCTCGGCCCGCGACAAGAGGCTTGACATGGATGTGTCCGATCTGATCCTTTTGCCCGAGGAACGGGCATAAGCCCGTCCGGTCGAGAGACACCGAGGGGAGGATGCCACCATGCGCGCGAGCGCCCGCCTGACCATCGCGGCTGCCATGATGCTGGGCACCGCCGCCGCCGGGAGCGGCGCCGCCGCCGCGGCAACGATCACCATCGCGACCGTCAACAACTCGCAGATGGTCACGATGCAGAAGCTCGCGCCGCAATGGGAGAAGCAGACCGGCAACAAGATCAATTGGGTGATCCTGGAGGAGAACGTGCTCCGCCAGCGCGTCACCACCGACATCGCGACGCATGGGGGCCAGTTCGACATCGTTACCATCGGCTCCTACGAGACGCCGATCTGGGGCAAGCAGAACTGGCTCCAGCCGCTCACAGGATTCCCGAAATCCTACGACATCGCCGATATCTTTCCCTCGGTGCGCAGCGCGCTCTCGACCGGCGGCAATCTCTACGCCGTGCCGTTCTATGCCGAAAGTTCGTTCACCTACTACCGGAAAGACCTGTTCGCCGCAGCGGGTCTGACCATGCCGGCACAGCCGACCTACAGCTTCGTGCAGAAGGCCGCCGACAAGCTGACCGACAAGGCCAAGCAGATCTATGGCATCTGCCTGCGCGGCAAGCCCGGCTGGGGCGAGAACATGGCCTTCATCAGCACGCTCGTGAACACGTTCGGCGGAAGCTGGTTCAATGCGAAGTGGCAGCCGCAGCTTGACAGCAAGGCGTGGCACGACGCCGTCACCTTCTACGTCAACCTGATGCGCCGCGACGGACCGCCGGGTGCCAGTTCCAATGGTTTCAACGAGAACCAGGCACTGTTCTCGACCGGGCATTGCGCGATGTGGATCGATGCGACCTCCGGCGCCGGCTTCATCGTCGACAAGTCCACCAGCCAGGTCGCCGACAAGACCGGCTTCGCGCCGGCGCCGATCGAGGTGACACCGCACGGCTCGCACTGGTTCTGGGCCTGGGCGCTGGCGATCCCCAAGACCTCGCGGCAGATCGCGACCGCCAAGCAGTTCCTGACCTGGGCGACGTCGCAGCAATACATCGACCTCGTCGGCAAGACCGATGGCTGGGCCACCGTCCCGCCCGGCACGCGGCAATCCACCTACGTCAACCCGGCCTACCTGAAGGCAGCACCCTTCGCCAAGACCGTGGAGACGGCGATCAAGACCGCCGACCTCGACCATCCGACCGCGATGCCGGTGCCGTACACCGGCATCCAGTATGTCGCGATCCCGGAGTTCCAGGCGATCGGCACCAGCGTGGGACAGCTCATCTCGGCGGCGCTGACCGGGCAGACGAGCGTCGATGCCGCGCTCAAGGAGGCGCAAAGCTCCGTCGCCGCCACCATGCAGCAGGCTGGCTACACGCAGTAAGCGGGTCACCGCCGCGCGTCGCGCGCCGGATAGCGCGCGACGCGGCACCTCGGGGAGGACGGGGATGAGCGTCACACAGCCGAACTCGGCGCCGCTGCGCGGTGGGGCACTCCCGGGGCGCTCCGCCCATCGCGGCACCGCAGGCGGGCGCGTGCATACGCTGCCGCTGGTGGCCCCCTCGGTCGGGCTGCTGCTGATCTGGATGATCGTGCCGCTGGCGATGACGCTCTATTTCTCATTCCGCCGCTACAATCTCCTCAACCCGATCATCCACGGCTGGGCGGGTGTCTCGAACTACCGCTATCTGCTCCTCGACCCCACGCTCTATTCCGCTCTCTTCGTCTCCGTCGTGCTCGTGCTTGCGGTGCTCGCGATCACGGTCGGCTTCGGTGCGGTGCTCGCGGCCCTGTTCAGCCACGACTTCCCCGGCCAGGGGATCGCGCGCGTGCTGATGATCTCGCCGTTCTTCGTGATGCCGACGGTCTCCGCGCTGGTGTGGAAGAATCTGCTGATGCACCCCGTCAGCGGATTGTTTGCGTATCTTTTCCGCCTGGTCGGACTCGCCCCGGTGGACTGGTTCGGCCGGTTCCCGCTCTCCTCCGTCGTCGCCATCGTGTCGTGGGAGTGGCTGCCCTTCGCATTCCTGATCCTGCTCACCGCCCTGCAATCGCTCGACCGCGAGACGCTGGAGGCGGCACGGCTCGACGGCGCGGGTGCGGTCGCGGTGTTCCGCTCGATCCAGGTGCCACATATGGGCCGGGCGATGAGCGTCGTCGTGATGATGGAAACCATCTTCCTGCTCGGCATCTTCGCCGAGATCTACGTCACGACCGCGGGTGGCCCGGGGATCGCCACCACCAATCTCACCTTCCTGATCTACCAGCGCGCGCTGCTCGCCTTCAACGTCGGCGGCGCTTCGGCGGCCGGCGTCGTCGCGATCATCCTTGCCAACATCATGGCGGTGTTCCTGGTGCGGACCATTGCGCGGAGGCTTGACGTATGAGCGCGCAGGCAACGCCAGGGGCGCTGCCCCTGGACCCCGCTCAAGGCGGAGCCTTGAGAATCCGTTCTTCGAGGAAGACCAGGCGCCGCGGGCTGGAGCGGCGCAACCCGGCCGGCGGCATTGTCGCATGGCTCGCGGCGCTGCTGATGTTCTTCCCGATCTTCTGGATGGCGCTCGCCAGCATCAAGAGCGAGGTGCAGGCGATCCAGACGCCGCCGCTGCTGATCTTCCACCCGACGATGCGCAACTACGTCGACATCTTCCGCGAAGCCAACTACCTCCTGTTCGCGATCAACAGCGTCGTGATCTCATTCGGCAGCACGATCATCTGCCTCATCCTTGCCGTCCCGGCGAGCTTCGCGATGGCGTTCTATCCCTCGCACCGCACACGCGGCACGCTGCTCTGGATGCTGTCAACCAAGATGCTGCCCGCAGTCGGTGTGCTGGTGCCGATCTACCTGCTCGCGCGCGACGCCGGGCTGCTCGACACCTGGACGGTGCTGATCGTCATCAACATGCTCAGCAACCTGCCGATCGCGATCTGGATGCTGTTCACCTTCTTCCGCGAGACGCCGAAGGACATCATCGAGGCAAGCCGCATAGACGGTGCGGGCGTGCGGCAGGCGATCCAGCATGTGCTGCTGCCGCTCGGCGCACCCGGGATCGCGTCGACCGGACTGCTGCTGGTGATCCTGTCCTGGAACGAGGCTTTCTGGAGCCTCAATCTGTCGGCACACAACGCTGCCCCGCTCCCCGCCTTCATCGCCTCGTTCAGCGCGCCGCAGGGCCTTTTCTGGGCGAAGCTTTCCGCCGCCTCGGTGCTGGCGATTGCACCCATCCTCGTGTTCGGCTGGATCAGCCAGCGCCAGCTGGTCCGCGGCCTCACCTTCGGCGCGGTGAAATGACGGAGCGGCGCATGTCCTATCTCGCGAGATATGACCTCAAGGGACGCACCGCGATCGTCACCGGCGGCGGCCAGGGCATCGGGCTCGCCTGCGCGCAGGCACTTGGCGAGGCGGGCGCACGGATCGTGCTCGGCGAGCTGCGCCCTGAGCGCGCCGCCGAAGCGCAGGAGAGGCTGCGCGCCGCCGGCATCGACGCGTATGGCGCGGCGCTCGACGTCGCCGATTCCGCCGCGGTCAACGCCTTCGTCGACCGCGTCGAGCGCGAGCATGGCGGGGCCGCGATCCTGGTCAACAACGCCGGCATCGCGATGAGCGACGTGCGCGCCGAGGACACCACCGATGCGCACTGGCGCGCGCACATGGCGGTCAACCTCGATGGCCTCTTCTGGTGCTGCCGCGCGGTCGGCGCGCGAATGCTGTCGCGCGGCGCCGGCGCGATCGTCAATGTCGGCTCGATGTCCGGCTTCATCGTCAACAAGCCGCAGCCGCAATCCTTCTACAACGCCTCGAAGGCGGCGGTGCATCACCTGACGCGTTCGCTCGCGGCGGAATGGGGGGCGCGCGGCGTGCGCGTCAATGCCGTCGCACCGACCTATATCTCGACCCCGCTCACCGTGTTCGGCGCACAGAACAAGGAGTTGTTCGACACCTGGATGGAGATGACGCCGATGCGCCGCATGGGCGAGGCGGACGAGATCGCCTCCGTCGTGCTGTTCCTCGCCTCCGACGCGTCGAGCCTGCTCACCGGCAGCGTGGTCGTGGCCGATGGCGGCTACACGTGCTGGTGACCGCTGGCGGCCGCTGGATGGACTGACGTGCGCGACGCGCTGATCGGCGTCGATGTCGGCACCGGCAGCGCGCGGGCCGCCGTGTTCGACGTGACCGGCCGCCGCCTCGGCTACGCCGCGCGCCCGATCGCCACCTGGCAGCCCGCACCCGATTTCGCCGAGCAATCGAGCGCCGACATCTGGTCCGCCGTCTGCGCCGCGGTGCGCGAGGCGATCGTCGCCGCCGGCCCGGTCGCCGTGCGCGGCATCGGCTTCGATGCGACCTGCTCGCTCGTGGTGCTCGACGCCGCGGGCGCGCCGGTTTCGGTCGCCGTCGACGGCGCCGCCGAGCGCGACGTCATCCTCTGGATGGACCATCGCGCGACCGCGCAGGCGGCACGGATCAACGCCACTTGTGCCGACGTGCTGCGCTATGTCGGCGGCAGCATCTCGCCCGAGATGCAGACGCCGAAGCTGCTCTGGCTCAAGGAGGGCCTGCCGCAAACCTGGCACCGGGCCGCGCATTTCCTCGACCTGCCGGATTTCCTGACCTGGCGGGCGACCGGCGCGCTGTCGCGCTCGCTGTGCTCGACGGTCTGCAAATGGACCTATCTCGGCCATGAGCAGCGCTGGGATGGTGCTTTCTTTCACGCGATCGGCCTCGGCGATCTGGCCGACGAGGGCTTCCGCCGCATCGGCACCGACATCAGGCCGTTGGGCGCCGCGGTAGGCGACGGTCTCTCGGCGCGCGCGGCGGCGGAGTTCGGCCTGGCACCGGGCACTCCGGTCGGCGTCTCGGCGATCGACGCGCATGCCGGCGGCATCGGCGCGATCGGCGCGGCCCTCGACGGCATCGGGCTCGACGCCGACACGCGCCGCCACCGGCTCGTCCTGGTGGGTGGCACGTCGAGCTGCCACATGGCGGTCTCGGCACAGGCGCGTTTCGTCCCCGGCGTGTGGGGGCCGTATTTCTCGGCGATGATCCCGGGGCTCTGGTTGAACGAGGGCGGCCAGTCGGCAACCGGGGCGCTGCTCGACCATCTCGTGCGCACGCATCCGGCGGCCGCTTCGCTGTCGGCGCCTGTCTTCGACACCTTGAACGCACGGCTCGCGGCAATGGCGCGATCGGTGCCGTTCCGGGCCGCGCTGAGCCATGACCTGCATGTGTTTCCGGACTTCCACGGCAATCGCTCGCCACGCGCCGATCCCACCCTGCGCGGCATGATCTCGGGACTTTCGCTCGGCCCTGACGCGGACGATCTCGCCCGGCTCTATCTCGCGACGATGCAGGCGATCGCCTACGGCACGCGCCACATCATCGCAGCCCTCGACGCGCGCGGCTATGCGATCGACACCGTGCTCGCCTGCGGCGGCCACCTGCGCAACCCGGTGCTGCTGGCCGAACACGCGGACGCAACCGGCTGCCGCATCGCAATCCCCGAGGAGAGCGAAGCGGTGTTGCTCGGCGCCGCCACCCTCGGCGCGGTCGCCGGCGGCTGCCATCCCGACCTCGCCGCGGCCATGCGCGCGATGACGCGCGTGCGTGCGGTGATCGAGCCGGCGGGCGGCGCGGCGCGCTCATACCACGACGCGAAATACGCCGTGTTCCAGCGGATGCACGATGACCAGATCGCCTATCGGGCGCTGATGGGCGCGGCGGACAGCAATGCCGGGCTCCCCTCAGCGGGCCTTCCAATCGGCTGAAGGGCACCGATCTGGACCTTTGCCCGCTCCGCCCAGACCCGCCGGAGGGCAGTCGCCCTTTGGAAACCCTGGACGACGGGATATTCAGGGCTCTGCCGTGAGCGGGGGCTCTGCCGTGAGCGGGGCCGCACGCGGTCCAGATTGGCCGCCCCGCATGTCCACGAGGCTCGCCCCTCGCGCCGATCGGGGACGGGATGAACGCAAGAGGGGCGGAGGTGGCCTGAGGATGCACGCGATCACGAGCCTGCCGGAGACGAGCCTGCTGGACGGTCCGGAGGCGGCGATGGACTACCAGGCGTTCTTCCGCAACCAGATCGACGAATTGCGCCAGGAGGGCAACTACCGCGTCTTCGCCGACCTCGAACGCCGGGCCGGCGCCTTCCCGCGCGCGACGCACCACCGCGGCCGCGGCCGCGGCGACGTCACCGTCTGGTGTTCCAACGACTATCTCGGCATGGGCCAACACCCGGCCGTGATCGCCGCCATGCACGAGGCGCTCGACCGCTGCGGCGCCGGCGCCGGCGGCACCCGAAATATCGCCGGCACCAACCACGCACACATCCTGCTGGAACGCGAACTCGCGAACCTCCACGGCAGCGAGGCGGCGCTGCTGTTCAACTCCGGGTATATGTCGAACTGGGCCAGCCTCTCGACGCTGGCCGGCCGGCTGCCGGGCTGCGTCATTTTCTCGGATGCGCTTAACCACGCCTCGATGATCGAGGGGATGCGCCACAGCCGCGCCGAGCGCCGCGTCTTTGCCCACAACGATCCTGACGACCTCGACCGCCAGCTTGCCCGTGTCGAGCGCGCCGCGCCCAAGCTGGTTGCCTTCGAAAGCGTCTATTCGATGGACGGCGACATCGCGCCGATCGCGGACCTCTGCGATGTCGCCGACGCGCACGGTGCGATGACCTATCTCGACGAGGTCCATGCCGTCGGCCTCTACGGCCCGCGCGGCGGCGGCATCTCCGAGCGGGACGGACTGGCGCATCGCCTGACGGTGATCGAGGGCACGCTCGCCAAGGCGTTCGGCGTCGTCGGCGGCTACATAGCGGGCTCGGCCGCGCTGTGCGATTTCGTGCGCAGCTTCGCGTCGGGGTTCATCTTCACGACCGCGATCCCGCCCGCGATCGCCGCCGGCGCGATCGCCAGCATCCGCCACCTCAAGGCCAGCGGCGCCGAGCGCGCCCGCCACCGGGAGCGCGTCGCCCGCGTCCGCGCCCGCCTCGATGCCGCCGGCATCCCGCACATGGACAACCCGAGCCACATCGTCCCTGTGATGGTCGGCGACCCGCTGCTGTGCAAGCGGATCAGCGACCTGCTGCTCGACGATCACGGCATCTACGTGCAGCCGATCAACCACCCGACGGTGCCGCGCGGCACCGAGCGGCTGCGCATCACGCCCTCGCCGCTGCATTCGGACGAGGACATCGACCATCTCGTGGCAGCACTCGCGACGATCTGGTCGCAGTTCGGCCTGCGCCGCAACGCATGACGGTTAGTTCACGGCAATCGCCGGTGTTGAAGGACTTTCCCGAACCCATACTCCTGGCAGCGATGATCGTGCAGGAGGCGGCGGCGCCATGAGCGACAACAAGGCGATGGGTGGCGACGAGGCGAAGGGCGGCTCGCGCCGCGCAGTGCTGAAGGCGGGCCTGACCGCGATGGCAGCCGGGGTCGCGGCCCTTGCCGGCACCGAGCGGGCGCGCGCGCAGCCGGCGCAGAAACTGGCGCAGAAGGTGATGCAGTACCAGCCACACCCGAAGGGCAACGCCGAGTGCGACAAATGCGTCAACTGGATCG
>DATAYA010000152.1:0-3810 GCA_036272815.1 Acetobacteraceae bacterium | reverse complement strand
TGCGGGTTGCGGCGCAGAGCGGATCAAGGATCGCGGAGACGGATTTTGCCATTGCCCCGGCCGGGCCAGAGCTATCGCGCCAGGGCTATCGCGCCAGAGCGATCGCGGATGAAAGGGCCGGGTTGGCCCGGCCTGGATGGGGCAGGTTGAAATCCGTCTTCCAATCACTCGCGGCCGGGTCAAGCGCGACCATGACGGCATGACAACGGCCAGGGCCGATGCGATAACGGCCAGGGCCGATGCGATTTCGCTGGCGCCGGGCTGTCTCCTCGCTTGGCCTGCGCGCGCTTGCACGATAGAAGGCGCGAGAAACCGAATGATTGCGGGGCCCCGTCCCATGCCGATTCGCAACCCCCTCCTGCTGCTGGTCCCGATGCTGCTGCCGCTCGGCCTCGCCAGCTGCGGCGGCAACGACGTCCGCCCGGTGGCCGCCAACGAGTACAACGACCCGCGCTACGACACCGCCGGCCAGGGCACGCTGTTCGGCAACGACTCGATCACGCTCGGCGACACCCATCGCGGCCCGAGCACAAGTGCAGGCGCGGGCGAGGGCGGCAGCGCGCTCGGCGTCAACGCCTATCTCTGGCGCGGCGCACTCGACACGCTCGCGTTCATGCCGCTGGCCTCGGCCGACCCGTTCGGCGGCGTCATCATCACCGACTGGTACGAGCCGCCCTCCTCGCCCGACGAGCGGTTCAAGGCGACCGCCTACATCCTCGGCCGCCAGCTCCGCGCCGACGGCGTGCGCGTCTCGGTGTTCCGCCAGGTGCGCCAGGACGGCAGCTGGGTCGATGCCGCGGTGTCGCCGGAGACGGTCGGCGCGATCGAGGCCAAGGTGCTGGAGCGCGCCCGCGACCTGCGGGTGCAGACGGCGGCGCGATGAAGAGGAAGGTCGGGGCCCCGCCCCGAACCCCGTTGCGGCCGCGGGCCCCAACCCCCGGGGTTTCCAAAGGGCGAGAGCCCTTTGGCGGGGTTCGGGGCGGCGCCCTGATCTGTCGTTCGTGACCGCCGACTACGACTTCGCCAGCGCCGAGCCGCACTGGCAGCGCATCTGGGACGAGCGCGGCTGTTTCGCCGTGGCCGATGACGACCCGGGCGATACGCGGACGAAATATTACGTTCTTGAGATGTTTCCATACCCCAGCGGCAAGATCCACATGGGGCATGTGCGCAATTACACGCTCGGCGACGTGGTCGCCCGGCTCAGGCGCGCGCAGGGCCACGCGGTGCTGCACCCGATGGGCTGGGATGCGTTCGGCCTGCCCGCGGAGAACGCTGCCCGCGAGCGCGGCGTGCATCCGGCCGACTGGACCTGGGGCAACATCGCCCACATGCGGGCCGAGCTGAAGCGCATGGGTCTGTCGATCGACTGGAGCCGCGAATTCGCGACGTGCGACCCGGCCTATTACGGCCAGCAACAACGCCTTTTCCTCGATTTCCTGCGTGCCGGCTTCGCCGAGCGGCGGGACGCTTGGGTGAACTGGGACCCGGTGGATGGCACCGTGCTCGCCAATGAGCAGGTGATCGACGGTCGCGGCTGGCGTTCCGGCGCGCCGGTCGAGAAGAAGAAGCTGTCGCAGTGGTTCCTGCGCATCACCGACGAGGCGCCGGCGCTGCTCGCGGCGCTCGATGGGCTCGACCGCTGGCCCGCGCGGGTGCGGCAGATGCAGGCGAACTGGATCGGCCGCAGCGAGGGGGCGGAGATAGAGTTCCCGCTCGATCAGCCGGAGGGGGCGATCACGGCGGTCGAGGTTTATTCGACCCGCCCGGACACGCTGTTCGGCATGTCGTTCCTGGCGATCTCGCCCGAGCATCCGCTCGCGGCCGCCGTCGCCGCGCGTGATCCCGCAACGGCCGCGTTCATTGCCGAGTGCCGCCGGCTCGGCACCAGCGAGGCCGCGATCGAGGCGGCGGAGAAGCGCGGCCACGATACGGGCCTGCGGGTCCGCCACCCGTTCCTGCCGGATGCCAGCTTCCCGGTCTGGATCGCCAATTTCGTGCTGATGGAGTACGGTACGGGCGCGGTGTTCGGCTGCCCGGCGCACGACCAGCGCGACCTCGATTTCGTCCGGCGCTACGGGCTGCCGGTGGTGCCGGTCGTCCTGCCGCCGGGCGCCGATGCGGCCCGCTTTGCAATCGACGACGTTGCCTATACCGGGCCCGGCACGATCTTTCATTCGGATTTCCTGGACGGCCTGGATGTCGACGCGGCGAAGCGCGCGGCGATCGCGGCGCTGGAGGCGCGCGGGTCCGGCCGCGGCGTGGTGAACTGGCGCCTGCGCGACTGGGGGGTGAGCCGGCAGCGCTACTGGGGCTGCCCGATCCCGGTGATCCACTGCGCCGCCTGCGGCATCGTGCCGGTGCCGGTGGCCGAATTGCCCGTGGTGCTGCCGCACGACGTCGATTTCTCCCGGCCCGGCAATCCGCTCGACCTCCATCCCTCCTGGCCGAATGTCGCCTGCCCGTCCTGCGGCGGCCCGGCGCGGCGGGAGACCGACACGTTCGACACCTTCGTCGACAGCGCCTGGTATTTCGCCCGCTTCGCCAGCCCGCACGCGGCCGAGCCGGTGCGCCGCGCCGCCGCCGACCGCTGGCTGCCGGTCGATCAGTATATCGGCGGCATCGAGCACGCGATCCTGCATCTGCTCTATTCGCGCTTCTTCACTCGCGCGATGCGGGCGACCGGCCATGTCGGGCTCGACGAACCCTTCGCCGGCCTGTTCACCCAGGGCATGGTGACGCACGCCAGCTACCGCGCCGCCGACGGCGGCTGGCTCTATCCCGAGGAGGTGGACTTGCGGGCGGATGGCGGCGCGGTCGAGCGCGCCGGCGGCGGCGCCGTGACGGTCGGGCGTGTCGAGGCGATGTCGAAATCGAAGCGCAACACCGTCGATCCGGGCGCGATCATCGCCCGCTATGGCGCCGACACGGCGCGCTGGTTCATCCTCTCCGACAACCCGCCCGAGCGCGACATGGAGTGGACCGAGACCGGCGTCGCGGGTGCCTGGCGGTTCGTGCGCCGCCTGCACCGGCTGGTCGAGGCGATCGCGGTGCTGCCGGCCGCGCCGAAGCCGGACCGCTTCGGCGCGGCCGCGACCGCGCTGCGCCGCACGACCCACCGCAGCATCGCGGCCGTCTCCGCCGCACTCGACAGCTTCGCCTTCAACGTCGCGGTCGCCCGCATCCATGAATTCGCCTCCGCCCTCGCGGACGCGGAGATGGCCGATGCGGCCGAGCCGGGCCTGGCATGGGCACGCCGGGAGGCCGGTGCCACGGTCGCCCTGCTGATCGGGCCGATGATGCCGCATCTGGCCGAGACGCTGCACGCGGCGCTCAATCCCTCCGCCGGCACGCTGATCGCAGAACTCCCCTGGCCCGAGGCCGACCCGGAACTGCTGGAACAGCAGAGCGTCACCATCGCCGTGCAGATCATGGGCCGCCTGCGCGGGACCGTCGCCATGCCGCCCGACGCGCCGCCCGAGGCGGTGATCGCGGCGGCCGCATCGGAGGACAACGTGGCCCGGCTCCTGGCGGGCAAACGGATCGTCAAGCGCATCCATGTGCCGAACCGGATCGTGAACTTCGTGGTGACGGGGTGAACGGGCGGGCAAGGCCAGGGGCTCTGGCCCTGAACCCCGCCAAGGGCCGTCGCCCTTGGCACCCCGGACGGAGGACAGTACTCGCCGTTGCCGCGGCCACACTGGCGGGGTGCGGATTTCCGCCGCTTTATGCGCCGGGGGCGGGCAGCGTGGCGACGGCCGATCTGACCACCGTGCATGTGGCCATCATTCCCGAGCGATTCGGCCAGGA
>DATAYA010000151.1:0-7573 GCA_036272815.1 Acetobacteraceae bacterium | reverse complement strand
TCCTTCGTTGGCCTGGTGGCCGCGGGCCAGACCTTCGTCATCCTGATCGGCGGCATCGACCTCTCGGTGCCTTGGGTGCTGAACGCCGCGGCGATCCTGATCGCCACCAGTTCGCTCGGGCAGGATGCAAGGGCGCCTTATGCGCTGGCGCTGACCTTGGGCATGGGCGCGCTGGTGGGACTTGTGAACGGGTTCGGGATCGCGCTGCTCGGTGTGCCACCGGTGGTGATGACGCTGGCCATGAACGGCATCATGGAGGGGCTGACGCTCGGCCTCTCCGGCGGCATGACTTGCGGCGCCTGCGCGTCCTATGCGCCGCCGATCGTGCAGACGGCGGTGCATGGACATGTGCTCGGCATTCCCGCCGTGCTCTATCTCTGGCTGGTCGTGATCGTGGCGGTCTCCTTCGCGCTCAGCCGCACCCGCTTCGGGCGGAGCACCTACGCGATCGGCAACAACGCACGCGCGAGCTTCCTCGCCGGATTGGATATCACCGCGACGACGGTGGCGCTGTACACGCTCAGCGGATTCTTCGCAGCGCTCGCCGGGATCATGCTGGTCGGGTTCGGCGGGCAGGCGAGTCTGGGAATGGGCGATCCCTACCTGTTCCAGTCGATCGCGGCGGTGGTGATCGGCGGGGTCTATATCCTGGGTGGGCGCGGCCACTACATCGGCTCGGTTGCAGGCGCCATCAGCCTTGTCATGCTGATCAGCGTGCTGATGGCGATGAACATGCCCGAATATGGACGAAGCATCCTCTACGGCGTGATCATCCTCGGACTGCTGCTGTTGTACGGCCGCGAAACCGGGGAAAGCTGACGGGCGCGATGCCAGCCTCCAGCTTGCGCTAGGGTTCTGGTGGAGAGCCCGTGCTGGCGCGGGTGCGCCCGGGGCGCGGCGCTGGCCATGCTGGAACGTTCGGCGCTCCCGTCTCCGGCCACGCGGGCGACCGCGGATTGACCCTGGCCGGAGCGGCGCTCTAACGTTGCAAGCGGTGTGAACGGCCGCCTATCGAGAACCCCGGAGGGGAAGCCCATGGGACGTTTGCGGCAGACCTGGTTCGCCTTCGTGGCCATCGCGATGCTGGGGATTGCAGCACCGGCGCACGCGGTCGATCTGCGCATCGCGCAGCAGTACGGCCTGTCGTATCTGCCACTGACGATCATGCGCGCGCAGCATCTGCTGCAGGCGCAGGGCACCAAGCAAGGGGTCACGATCACGCCGCATTGGCTGCAGTTCACGGGCGGTGCGCCGATGAATGAGGCGCTGATCTCCGGCAATCTCGACATCGCCACGGGCGGCGTGGCGCCGATGCTGGTGATCTGGGCGCGCACGCGGGGAAATCTCGACGTCAAGGGCATCGCGGCGCTGAACTCGATGCCGCTCTACCTCAACACCACGGATGCGGGCGTCCGCACGGTCGCCGATTTCAAGCCGCGCGACCGGATCGCGCTGCCGGCGGTTCGCGTGTCGATCCAGGCGATCGTCCTTGAGATGGCGGCGGCGAAGGCGTTCGGCGAGGCCGGCGCGAAGAAGCTCGACGACCTCACCGTCTCGATGTCGCATCCTGACGGGTACGCGGCGATGCTGAGCGGCAAGGCCGGGATCACCGCCCATTTCACCTCGGCCCCCTACATGTATCAGGAGTTGCAGCATTCGAATGTGCATCGCGTGCTGAACAGCTACGACGTGCTCGGCGGGCCGCACACGTTCAACTGTCTCTGGGCCACGCAGCGGTTCGTGCAGAGGAATCCGAAGGTGATGGCCGCCTTCATGGCCGCGCTCCGCGAAGCTGAGGCGTTCATCGGCGCGCACCCGAACCAGGCTGCGCAGATCTGGCTCCACGCCCAGAAATCCTCGTCGCTGTCGCAGGACGCGGTGGTCAAGATCATCAAGGACCCCGAGAACCGCTGGTCTCTGAACCCGCGCAAGATCGCCGTCTTCGGAACGTTCATGGCAAAGGTGGGGCTGATACCGCATGCGCCGGCGAGCTGGACGGAGGTCTTTTTCCCCGAGACGTCCGGCGGCTTGCATGGCAGTTGACGCCGCAATGGCGCAGCCGGGCGACCCGCTTCTCGAAGTCCGCGGCCTGACGCTGCAATACAAGACGCCCGACCACCTGGTGACCGCTATATGGCGTGTCCACCTGACCGTGGAGGCGGGCGACCGCTTCGTCATCCTCGGACCCTCCGGCTGCGGCAAGTCGACGCTGCTGAAGGCGATCGGCGGCTTCATGCCGCCCGTCGAGGGCAGCATCGCGCTGCGCGGCCGCGCGGTCACCCGCCCCGGCCCGGACCGGATGATGGTCTTTCAGGAATTCGAGCAGCTCATGCCGTGGAAGACGGTGCTCGGCAACGTGCTGTTTCCGATGCACGCCACCGGCCGCTTCCGCGGGCGCGACGCGCAGGATCGCGCGCGCGCGATCCTCGAGAAAGTGCAGCTCGCCCACGCCGCCGACGCCTATCCGCACATGCTCTCGGGGGGAATGAAGATGCGCGTTGCGATCGCGCGCGCGATGGCGATGGAGCCCGACATCCTGCTGATGGACGAACCCTTCGCGGCGCTGGACGCGCTCACCCGGCGGCGGATGCAAGAGGAGCTGCTGGGCCTGTGGGATCAGCTCAACTTCACCGTGATGTTCGTCACCCACTCGATCGAGGAGGCGGTACTGGTCGGCAGCCGCATCCTGGTGCTCTCGCCGCATCCCGGCCGCGTGCGGGCGGAACTGAACTCGGACGGGTTCCGTCATCGCGGCGCCGACGACCCTGCCTTCAGCCAGCTCGCCCGGCGTATCCACGGGCTGCTGTTCGACGCGCCCGCGGCCGAGGAAGTCGTTTGAACGTGGATGCGAAGCTGCGGCCGGAATTCGAACGCATCCCTGCCGATGTGAGCAGTCTCGGCGCGGTCGAACGGAAATTGCCGCCGCTCCAACGCCTCGCCGGGAACGTCGTGCTGCGTCGCGGGCTGATCCTGCTGGCGCTGGCGCTGCTGTGGCAGGGCTACGCGATGTGGCTGGACAACCCGCTGCTGTTCCCGACCTTCACCGGGACCGTCTCGGTGCTGGTGCGCGATCTGGTCACCGGGGAGCTGCTCGCCCGCATCGGCACTTCGCTCGAAGTGCTCGCACTCGGCTATGCGGCCGGGGTCGCGGCCGCGGCGGTGCTGACCACCCTCGCGGTCGCGACGCCACTCGGCAGCGACATCCTCGCCACTCTGACGGCGATGTTCAACCCGCTGCCGGCGATCGCATTGCTGCCTCTGGCGCTGATCTGGTTCGGGCTCGGCATTCCCTCGCTGGTGTTCGTGCTGATCCACGGCACACTCTGGGCGATTGCGCTCAACACCAATACCGGATTTCGCGCCGTGCCCGAGGTGCTGCGCATGAGCGGGCGCAATTACGGGCTTTCCGGGGTGCGCTACGTGGTGCACGTGCTGATCCCGGCGGCGTTCCCCTCGATCCTGGCGGGCTTGAAGATCGGCTGGGCCTTCGCATGGCGGACCCTGATCGCGGCCGAGCTCGTGTTTGGCGTCTCCGCGCGTTCGGGTGGCCTCGGTTGGTATATCTTCGAGGCGCGCGAAGAATTGCAGACCGCGCGCGTCTTCGCCGGGCTTCTGACGGTGATCGTGATCGGCCTTCTGGTCGAGAGCGTCGTCTTCCGGGCCATCGAGGTGCGCACGGTGCAGCGCTGGGGGATGCAGCGGTGAGCGCGTCGCTTGACGTGCGGGTGTGGCGCGGCGGCGCGGCGGGGCGTTTCCAGTCCTTCGTCGTTGCCCGGCAGGAGAGCCAGACCGTGCTCGACGTCGTGACCAGCATCCAGCGTACGCAGGATGCCTCGCTCGCGTATCGCTTCGCGTGCCGTGTCGGCATGTGCGGCTCGTGCGCGATGATGGTCAATGGCGAGCCGCGCTGGACGTGCCGCACGCGCATCGCGGCATTGGAGGATGGCCCGCTCACGCTGGCGCCGTTGCGCAACCTGCCGGTCGTGAAGGACCTCGTCGTCGACATGGCGCCGTTCTTCGACAAATGGGAGCGCGCGGGCGGCGCGTTCGAGCCGGGCCCGGCGCCGGCGGAGGATTTCGCGGCGGTCCGCCCCGACAGCAAAGAACGCCGCGCCGCCGACGCCGCGATCGAGTGCATCGGCTGCGGCATCTGTTACGCTGCGTGCGACGTGGTGGCATGGGACCGCGATTACCTTGGTCCGGCGGCGCTGAACCGCGCCTGGACCCTGGTCAATGATGTTCGCGACCGCGGCGGCCCCGGACGGCTCGCAGCGATTACCGCCGATGGCGGCTGCCAGTCGTGCCACACCCATATGAGCTGCACCGAGCGGTGCCCGAAGCAGCTTGCTCCTACCTATGCGATCGCCGGCCTCAAGCGGGCGGCGATGCGGGCGGCGTGGCGGCGATGAACCCGGCACTGCTCCTCGCCCAGCGCGCCACCGCCGCGGTGCTCGCGGTTGCGGTTGCGGTGCATCTGGCGACGATCCTGTATGCCGCGCAGCACGGGTTGACCGCTGCCGCGATCCTCGGCCGCACGCGCGACAATGTCGTATTCCTGCTGTTCTACGCCCTGTTCGTGATCGCGGCGTGCGTCCATGCCCCGATCGGGCTGCGCACCGTGCTGCGCGAATGGGCCGGCTGGTCGGGCCCCGGCGTCGATGCGGCGCTCGCCGCCTTTGGGATCCTCATTGCGGTTCTCGGCCTGCGGGCGGCCTATGGCCTGTTCGCGGCATGAGCGGCGCGACTGCGATGCGCCTGCGCCGACGGCCGGGACTGGCCGCATCGGTGGTGCATCGGCTCTCCGGCATCGCGCTCAGCATTTTCCTGCCGCTCCATTTCATCGCGCTCGGCACCGCGATCTCCGGCGCCGCGTCGCTCGACCGCTTCATGGCGCTGACAGCGAACCCTTTGGCGAAGGCGCTGGAGTGCGGCCTCGTCGTGGCGCTCGCGGCGCATCTTTCCTGCGGCCTGCGCGTGCTCGCGATCGAGTTCGCGGGATGGCACGACCGCACCGCGACGAGCGTTGCCGCGTGCTTCGCAATCGCCCTTGCCACCGGGGTGCTGTTCCTGCTGAGCGTGACTGTCGGTTGATCGGCGTCCCTTCGTTGCACGCGCTCGCGGTGCTTTGGGCGGGCGCGTTCCTCGGCGCGGTTGCGGTCGGCGCGGGCGGGTTCGGGTTCGCGCTCGCTGCCTCTTCGATCTGGCTGCACGGCCTGCCGTCGGTGCAGACGACCGTGCTGGTGGTCGGCTGCGGCGGGCTGTTGCATGCGCTGATGATATGGCCGCTGCGGCGCTCCTTCCTGCTCGGTCGCGTCTGGCCCTTCGTGCTCGGCTGCCTGCTCGGCATCCCGCTCGGCGTGCGCATCCTCGCAACGCTGCAGGCGGCGACGCTGAAGCCGATCCTGGGCGGGTTCCTGGTGGCGTTCGGGGTCTACGCGGTCGCCGGGCGGCGGCTGCCGGTGATCGCAATGGGCGGCCGCGGCGCGGACATGGTGGTGGGTCTGGAGGGCGGCGTGCTCGGCGGGATCGGCGGCTTCTCCGGCGTGCTGCCGATGATCTGGACGCAGTTGCGCGGCTGGCCGCGCGACATGGCGCGCGCCGTCTATCAACCCTACATCCTGGTCGCGAACATTGCCACGCTGCTGGTGGTCGGCGCGTTCGGGCTCGATCGCTCCGGGCTGCTGCTGATCGTCGCCGCCCTGCCGGCGCTGGCCGCCGGCTCCTGGGTCGGCTGGCAGGTCTATGGCCGCATCGACGAGCAGGCGTTCCGCCGCGTGGTGGCGTGCATCGTCGCGATTTCGGGGCTAAGTCTGGTGCTGTAGCAGGGGAGTGGAGCGATGCAGCTCGATCCGGCCGAAATCGAGGAGGTGTGCAAAACCCTCTACATCCAGGCGCTGAAGCTGCTGCCCGACGACGTCAAGGACGGCCTCGCACGGTTGCGGCGCGACGAGACCGACGCCACCGGACAGGCGGTGCTGGACACCATCGTGCAGAACGTCGCGGTCGCCGAGCGCACGCGCAACCTGCTCTGCCAGGACACCGGCATCCCGATCTACAACGTCCTGATCGGCCGCGACGTGCAGTTCGACGGCCCCGACCTCAAGCGGGCGATCCGCGATGGCTGCGCGCGGGCGACGCGGGAACATCCGCTGCGCTCCTCGGTCGTGCATCCGATCACGCGCGCGAACGAACAGAATTCTTGCGGCGCGCGTGTGCCGGTGATCCACATCGATTTCGACGGACGCCACGAGACGGTGGAGATAGAGATGATCCCGAAAGGCTCGGGATCGGAGAACGGTTCGTTTCTCCAGATGCTGATCCCGGCGGACGGCGTCGCGGCGGTGAAGCGCTTCGTGATCGATCGCGTGATCGAGGCCGGAGGGCGCGTCTGTCCGCCGACGATCGTGGGCGTGGGGGTCGGCGGCACGTCCGATCTCTGCATGCATCTCGCGAAGATCGCCGCCACGCGCCCGGTCGGATCGCGCTGCGGCGATGCGGAGGGTGCGAAGATGGAAGCCGAGCTGTCGCGCGCGGTGAATGAACTCGGCATCGGTCCACAGGGACTGGGCGGACGTGGCACCGCGTTCGAGGTGCATGTCGAGGTCGCGGCGACGCACATCACGATGAACCCTGCTGCGGTGAACATCCAATGTCACTCCGCACGCCGCGCC
This sequence comes from Acetobacteraceae bacterium, assembly GCA_036272815.1. Classification (GTDB taxonomy): domain Bacteria; phylum Pseudomonadota; class Alphaproteobacteria; order Acetobacterales; family Acetobacteraceae; genus DATAYA01. Next base: position 902 of record DATAYA010000151.1, on the reverse strand, counting down.
CGCGCCACGATCACGCCCGGCGGCATCGTCTTTTCCGCGTAGACGAGCGCGCATGACCCACCATGTGCTTGGCATGCCGACGACGGAGGCTGCCGTCCGCACACTGCGCGCCGGTGACACGGTGACGTTGCAACGGACGCTGTTTGGCATCCGCGACGCGACCCTGATCGCCATGTTCGACCATGATCGGCCCACGCGCCTCGATCTCGCGGGCCATGCGGTGATCCACACCGCGCCGAACGTGCGCCGCGTCGACCCCTCGCCCGAGCATCCGGCCGGCTATGCGCCGCTCTGCATCGGCACCACCACCTCCATGCGCATGGAGCGCTTCACCGACGCGCTGCTGGCGCGCGAGGGCGTGCGACTCGTCATCGGCAAGGGCGGCATGGGACCGGCCAGCCTCGCGGCCTTCGCGGCACGCGGCGGCGCCTATCTCGCGATCGTCGGCGGCGCGGCGGCGTTGCAGACGACATGGATCGAGGCGATCGAGGACGTCGACCTCGACGACCTCAACCCCGAAAGCCTCTGGCGCTTCCGCATCCGTGATTTCGGCCCGCTGATGGTCGGCATGGATGCGCATGGCGGATCGCTGTTCGCGCGCGTCCAGGACGACGTCGCCGCGCGCCTTGCCGCGGTGCTGGCGGGGCTCGGCGCTGCGCCGTGATCTCCGAGCGCCGCACCGACATCCTGATCCTCGGTGCAGGCGGTGCCGGCCTGTTCGCGGCCCTGCACGCCAAGCGCGCGGCACCCGACTTGGAGGTCACCATCGCGGTGAAGGGGCTGCTCGGCAAATGCGGCTGCACGCGCATGGTGCAGGGCGGCTACAACGTCGCCCTCGCGCCGGGCGATTCCGTGGAGCGACACTTCATGGATACGATCGAGGGCGGCAAGTGGCTCAATCA
>DATAYA010000150.1:0-5704 GCA_036272815.1 Acetobacteraceae bacterium | reverse complement strand
GCCAGGATGCCGCCGCGATCGCCGCGGCCATCACGGGGAAGGCGGGCACGGGGAAGGCGGGGACGCAGCACCGTTGACGCCGCTGGCGGAAAGCGCCGCGATCATCCTCGGTGCCTCCGAATGGCCGGGGTCCGACGGCTTCGATCCCCACCCGGCATTCCGCAACAGCGCCGAGTTCTTCCGCGACTACCTGGCCGGCAACGGGCTCCCGCGCGAGAACCTGCTGTGGCTGTTCGACGACCCGAGAGAGCCGTTCGGCGTAACCTCCGCAATGCTCGATTTCCTGCGCGAACGGGCAAACGGCGCCGTGCGGAACATCCTGCTCTACTACGTGGGTCACGGCGCCGTCCGCCACCGGGACTACTACCTCGCACTGCGCTGCACACGCCTCAGCGAGATGGAGCTGAGCGCGCTCGCCTTCCGTCACGTCGCGCGCAAGCTCCTGGAGGAGGTGTCCGACAAGCGGCAGGTCATCATCCTTGACGCCTGCTACGCCAGCGCCGCGGTCGGCGAGTTTGTTGCCCAGGCCGCGGCGGCGCAGGCGCAGTCCGATGCCGATATCAAGTACGGGACGAGCGTGTTCTGCGCCGCCGGACCAACAGAGGCGAATGCACCGCGCGATGCCGAGTACACGATGTTCTCGGGGGCCCTGCGCCGGATCCTGACCGCCGGCTGCGGCAAGATACGTCGGCCGTTGCTCACGCTCGAAGAGGTGGCGATGGGGATCCAGGCGGATATCCACGCCAGGTTCCGCCAGCACGGCGTGCGTCCCGAGCTGCACACGCCCAGACAGCAGCAAGGAGACATCCGCACGCTGCCGCTCTTCCCGAACCCGGGCTGGCGGCCGCGCCCCGATACCCCGGAAGTGCGAGCATTGCGCGCCGAACTCGACGCATTGCGGCGCGCGGTCGAGCCGCTGGCGCGGGAGCTGGAATGGGAACACGCGAGCCGGCAGGAGGGACACTACGAATCGCTGGCACTCCGCAAGGAGATCGACCAGTTCGGGGATATGCGCCAACGCCATCGCATCGTCGGGATCACCGGACCCCGGGACGGGGAGATCGCGACGCTGCCGTACAACTTCAGGACAGAGCCCGAGCTTGGCACCTGCGTCGTCGAGGAAATCCGCGACGAGCACCGCCACCACTCGGCCGAGCGCAGCAAGCTGCCGGCGCCGGCCGCCAGCGTCAGCGGCACGCTGGTGCTGCGACCGCCCGCCACGGCCGGAACCGTCCACCGCGGCTTCACGGTCAGGACCTGGTTCATCAACGCCTTTGCCGTCACCTTGCTCGATGCGAAGCTTCGCGGCGAGCCGGAAATCGAGAAGACCAGCATCCGCCCCCGCTTTCCCGCGCGCTATCTGCGGCTGATCGTGTCGTTCCCGGCCGGCTACGCCCCGCCGGAGACCCCGCAGGTGAGTGCGCTCCTGCCCGCCGAGGGCCGCCCCCTGGACGAATGGGAGGAGGACGCGGAAGAGACCGCGCGCATCGCACCCGGCTTTCATTTCGACGCCGCCCGGGCCTGGGCCATCCTGCAAATCGAACGCGCCCTGCCGCGCTTCGAATACACGATGAAGTGGCACCTCCCCGCGCAGCCCGAATCGCAGATGGAGGAGGCTCCCCGCGCGCGCGAAGAGGTGCGCAACCTGGTCGCCCTCGGCACGCGCGAGCGGACGCTCCTCGGCAACCGTCTGGCGGCAATCCGCGATGCGGTGTGCCGCCAGCCGCTTGGCTGGCGCGACGACCAGCCGCGGAACGTCCACCTCGCACTCCTGGTGTTCGACGAAGACCGCGCCGTCACCGAGGTCGTCGCCGCGACCGACGGGCCGGGCCGCACCCTCGGCCTGCCCTGGGGCGCCGGCCTCGTCGGCTGGGTGATGCGCCGCCGCCGCCCCGTCTTCGTGGACACGCGCCAACGCGGCGCGTCCGGCATCTACCGCGCGGTGCCCAGCCTGCCGATGGAGCGCTACGTGCTGTGCGTGCCGCTGCCGCTGCCGAGCGATTCCGGCCGGCGCGGCGAGCTGCTGCTCGACCGCTCCATCCCGTGCGCCGTGGCCTCCCTCAGTTGCGTCGACGAGAGCGGAAACATGGCGCGGCTGATGGGTCCGAAACCCGCCGCAAGCGTCGCACCGGGAACCCTCCTCGGGGGCATCGCCTCCGGCCTCGCGGGCGCCGTGCTTGACCTGCTGGCCGACGCATCTCCACAATGAGATCAACGCGCTGGAGTCTCAAATGCAGTTGCTGAAGCTGGCGGACGAAATCTACGAACTGCAGGGGTGGGAGCCGCCGGCCAAGAAGCCCCCGCAGGTGACGGCCGCCGGCAATTCGGCCGCCCCGAGTGCTGCGACACGCGAGACCGCCGGCACGGGCAGCAACCCCCGCAAGGGCCGCACCGGCTAGAGGCTCAATGCCCGGCGCCGCTGCCCTCGAAATTCGGCGCCTCCAGCCCCGACGCCTCAAGCTGTTCCACCACCGCCGCCTTCAGCCGCTCAAGCCCGGCCGCGTCCGCCGCCTCGGCGCGCGCCACCAGCACCGCCTGCGTGTTCGACGCGCGCAGCAGCCACCAGCCGTCCGGGGTGCGGACCCGCACGCCGTCGATATCCGACATCTCCGCCCCCGCCGCCCGCAGCCGCGCCGCCACCTCCTCGACCACCGCGAACTTGCGCGTGTCGTCGCAGTCGAACCGCACCTCCGGCGTGCTCGTCACCTGCGGCAGCGCCCGCCGCACGTCCGAGAGTTTCCCGTCCATCCGCGCGACAATGCCGAGCAGACGAACCGCGGTATAAAGCGCGTCGTCGAAGCCGTACCATTTGTCGGCGAAGAACGTGTGTCCCGACATCTCGCCCGCCAGCGGCGCGCCCAGTTCCGCCATCTTCGCCTTGATGAGGCTGTGGCCGGTCTTGAACATCAGCGGCTTGCCGCCGGCGCGCGCGATCTCGTCGAAGAGCACCTGGCTCGCCTTGACGTCGGAGATGATCGTCGCCCCCGGATGCTCGCGCAGCACGTCGCGCGCCAGCACCACCATGAGCTGATCGCCGAACAGGATTTCTCCGGAATCATCGACCGCGCCGATGCGGTCCGCGTCGCCGTCGAAGGCGATCCCGATATCGGCTTTCTTGTCGTGCACCGCGGCGACGAGCTGCTTGAGGTTCGCCGGCACCGTCGGGTCCGGGTGGTGCGCCGGGAAGCGGCCGTCGATGGTGCCGTTCAGGACGTGATGGTTGCCGGGCAGCACCTTGACGAGACGCGCCAGCACCTCGCCGGCGGCGCCGTTGCCGTTGTCCCACACCACCTCGAGCGTGCGGTCGCCGCCATCCCAATCCGAGATCAGGCGGCTCACATAATCGGCGACGAGGTCGATCGCGCGCTCACTGCCCTCCGCTTCCGCCACCACGTCGCCGCGCGCCGCCTGCGCGCCGAGTTCGGTGATCGCCGCACCAAAGAACGGCTTCTTGCCGAGCATCATCTTGAAGCCGTTGTAGTCGGGCGGGTTATGGCTGCCCGTCACCATCACGGCGCCGTCGGTCTTCTGCGTCGTCGCGGTGTAATAGAGCAGCGGCGTCGGTCCGCGCCCCATGCGCAGCACCTGCAGCCCGCAGGCGCACAATCCGTCGGTGAGCGCCTGCTCCAGCTCGGGCGAGGAGAGGCGCCCGTCATAGCCGGTCGCGACCGTGCTGCCGCCCGCGCGCGCGACCACGCTGCCGAACGTGCGGCCGATCGCGAAGGCATCGGCCGGGTGCAGCGTGCGGCCGACGATGCCGCGGATGTCGTATTCGCGGAGCACGGTCGGATCGAAGCGGTGGGAGAACGGCATCACAGATCCTCGCAATAATTCCGCAGGAACGCCCGCACCGCGGGCGCCAGATCCGGACGCTTCAGCGCGAGCGCGACCTGCGCCTCCAGGAAGCCCACCTTGTCGCCGCAGTCGAAGCGGCGGCCCTCGTAGCGCAGGCCGTGAAACGGCGTGCGGCCGATCATCCGCGCCATGCCGTCGGTGAGCTGCACCTCGTCGCCGGCGCCGCGCTCCATCGCCGAGAGATGCCCGATCACCTCCGGCAGCAGCACGTAGCGGCCGATGATCGAGAGGTTGGACGGCGCCTCTTCCGGCTTCGGCTTCTCGACCAGGCCCTTCACTTCCACGAGCCGCCCGTCGTCGCGCCCGGTCGCCAGGATGCCATAGCGGTTGGTCTGGTCGCGCGGCACCTCGGTCACCGCGACGACGTTGCCGCCGGTCTCCTGATAGGCGTCGGCGAGCTGCTTGAGGCAGGGCGTGTCGGCCAGCACCAGGTCGTCGGGCAGCAGGATCGCGAAGGGGTCGTCGCCGATGAAGGCGCGGGCGCACCAGATCGCATGGCCGAGCCCGAGCGGCACCTGCTGGCGGACGGTGACCATGGAACCGGGTTGCACCGCCATCGCCTCCAGCTCGCGCAGCACGTCGATCTTGCCGCGTTCGCGCAGGGTCGCCTCCAGCTCGTAGGCGATGTCGAAATGCTCGACCAGCGCCGTCTTGCCGCGCCCGGTGACCAGGCAGAACTGCTCGATCCCGGCGGCGCGGGCCTCCTCGACCGCGTATTGGATCAGCGGCTTGTCGACCACCGGAAGCATTTCCTTGGCGGTCGCCTTGGTTGCGGGCAGAAAGCGTGTGCCGAGCCCCGCGACGGGGAGCACGGCTTTGCGAAGCGATTTGGGCAGCGTCGTATCCTCCCTTGGGGGACCCCGGCTTTCGCGGGCGGTCGGCGGCGGCGCCGCATCTACCTGCCAGACAACGCAGGGGCCCGGCAAGCGTCGCCTCCAGCGCCGGGCCATCGCTTTTGGCACGTGATCGTATTGTCATCGCCGGGCTTGACCCGGCCATCCACACATCGTGATCGCCGGGCTTGTCGTGATCGCCGGGCTTGACCCGGCCATCCACGCATCGTCATGCCCGGACTTGCCCCCTCCGTCGACATCGTCATGGCCGGGCTTGACCCGGCCATCCACGCCGCGCGGCACGCACCGGCAAAACGTCCTGCAAGTCACAGTTCTGGCAGTGGCGCCTGGGTGCAGCGGGCCCCGCGTGGATGGCCGGCGCAAGGCCGGCCATGACACGGGAGGACGGGGAGTGCGCAAAACGCTCTTGCCCGCACGACCAAACTATGTTCCTCTTCCGTTCATGACCGCCGCCCACCCCCAGCCGCGATGAACGCCATCCCGCCGGCGCCATCCACGGACCCCGAGCGCACCGCGCGCCACCTCGCCATGCTGCGCGAACTGGCCGAGATCGGCATGGCGCTCGCCCGCGCCCTCGGCGAGCAGGCGCTCGCCGCCCTGGAGGCGCCCGCCACCCCCGACGCCGCCGCGCCGCAGGCCGAGGCAACCCCCCAGCCATCCACGGCGCGCACCGATCCCGGCCTCGCCTTCGCCCGCGTCGCCCGCGCCGTCCGCCAGTGCATCGCGCTCGAAGCCCGCATCGCCGCCGGCCCGCTCCCCGCCCGGCGCGGGCGCGCTGCCCCACAGCAAGCTCCCAACCCGAGGCGGGAGCACATCCGCCGCGTCGTCCGGCTGGCCGCCGAGGCCGACGGTCTCTCCTTCACCACCGTCCGCGGCGAGATCGACGAACGGCTGGACGACGAACTCGAAGCCGACCCCGACGGCGACACCCCCGTGGAAGACATCATCTTCGCCATCATCAGGGATTTCGGCCTCGCCCGGGACCTCGCCCAGCA
>DATAYA010000149.1:0-9538 GCA_036272815.1 Acetobacteraceae bacterium | reverse complement strand
CTCCGCGGCCAGGGACAGATGTTCGGCGGCGGCCTCTGCTTCCGCCCAGTCGAGCCAGGGCAGCAGGGCCGCGATGTCGGAGGTTTCGACCGTCGCCCCACCCCAGATGCGCAGGCCCGGCGGCGCATTGCGGTAGGCGGCGATGTCATAGGCAACTCCCCGCTTTTCGAGCAGCGCGGCGATCCGTTTTGCCGCCTTCGCCTGTGCCTCGCTGGGCAACGCGAGAAACCACGGGGCGGCGATGCGCAGGCAGATCGAGGTGGGCGAGCGCGTCGCCTCGGTCTCGGCGAGGAACGCGGCCCAGCCGGAACGCCCGACCCAGGCGGCGATGGCCGCGAGGTTCGCCTCCGCGCGCGCGACCAGCGCCGGCAGGCCGCCGATCGACTCCGCCCAGCGCAGCCCGTCGAGCGCATCCTCGACGCAAAGCATGCTCGGCGTGTTGATCGTCTCGCCGGCAAAGATGCCTTCGATCAGCTTGCCGCCGCTGGTCAGACGGAAAATCTTGGGCAACGGCCACGCGGGTTTGTAACTCTGCAGCCGTTCGACCGCGCGCGGCGAGAGTGCCAGCATGCCGTGCGCCGCCTCGCCGCCCAGCGCCTTCTGCCAGGACCAGGTCACGACATCGAGCTTCGCCCAGGGCAGGTTCATCGCGAACGCGGCCGAGGTCGCATCGCAGATCACCAGCCCCTCGCGATCATCGGCGATCCAGTCGCTGTCCGCGAACCGCACGCCCGAGGTGGTGCCGTTCCAGGCCAGCACGACGTCGCGCCCGAAATCGACGGCGCCGAGATCGGGCAGACGGCCGTACGGCGCGGACAGCACGCGTGCGTCCGGCAGGCGGAGCTGCTTGACGACGTCGCTGGCCCAGCCTTCGGAAAAACTCTCGAAGGCGAGCACGTCGACACCGCGCGCGCCGAGCAGCGACCACAGCGCCATCTCCACGGCGCCGGTGTCGGAGGCGGGCACGATGCCGAGCCGCCAGCCGTCGGGCAGGCCCAGCACCGTCCGCGAGCGGGCGATCACCTCGGCAAGCCGCGCCTTGGGTTCGGCCGCGCGATGGCTGCGGCCGAGCAGCGCACTATCGAGGGCTGCCAGTGACCAGCCGGGTCGCTTGGCGCAGGGGCCGGAGGAAAAAAAGGGGTTTGCCGGACGCAATTCCGGCGCGGTGGTGCGTGCCATGTGCTCTCCCTTTCAGAAGAGAAGCGCCCCGGTGGGAGGACGTGACCCGCAACGACGCCTAGCCGAATTTCCCGCTGCCGTCCAGGGCGTCAGAAGACGCCCACGAAACGGCCAGGGATGCGCCAGAGCTGGGGCACGCAGAGGCCGGGATCGGTGTGATACAGGTCGCCCTCGCGGCGCGACCGCGCCAGCACGTCGCGGACGAAACGGCGCGTGTCGAGGCAGTCGCTGTCGAGATCGACGTTCGCGACCGGCGGCAGGTCCGACCAGGCCTGCAGCATCTCGGCGAGGCGCGCATCGTCGATCCGGCAACTCGACGCCACAGCGTCGTCCGTCGCGCGCCGCTTCGCCTGGCGCCTGAATGCGACGTCGCGGTCGCAATGGCCGAGATGGAAGTTGAACAGGTGGTCGAAGGCGGGCGCGACGTCGGCGCCGTGGAAGCCCGGTGTCCAGCGCAGCGGCCGGCGCGTCATCATCGGCTTGCACATGGCGGAGAGTGGCTGCGCCCAGCGCCGCTGCGCGGTGATCGGCAGCGACGGATCGAGCGGCGCCTCGTCGCGCGCGACGTGGTGCACGTCGAGACCGATCGCAGTGACGACATCGTGCCCGGTTGCGACACAGAACTCCGGCAGCGAGCGCCAGTGGCGCGGATCCGCGACGATGATCTCGTCGGTGTCGGCATAGGCGACGTGGTCGTAGTAGCGCAGCAGGGAGGCACAGAACTCCGAGACGAACGCTGTGCGCCGTGCATCGTCGGACGCCTGGCGCGGCAGGCGGATCAGGTTGGCGGGCGCGACCGCGTCCGTGCTGCCGTCGTCGGAGCCGTCGTCGATCACGTAGCAATGCGCGGCCCCGACCTGCGCCGTGTAGTGCCGCAGCCAGAGCGGCAGCATGTCGGGCTCGTTGAAGGCCATTGTCACGACGGCGAGCGTGCGCGGCGTGACGATATGGCTGCCCGCGCGGCGCACGATGCCCGTGTCGGCCGCCACCGAGTCGCGCGGATAGTTGCGTGGGCAGTTCGGGTGCAGCGTGATCGCGAGCCGCCGCGCGCCGGGCTTGAGCATCAGCGCCGCGCGCCCGTTGTTCCAGCGGTAGCCGCTCTCGACCTCGTACCAGCCCTCGCGGAAGGCGTCGTCGTCGAGCGGCAGCATCCAGCCGTCGACATCGACGCGCGCGACCGGCAGCCCGAGGCGGCGCGCATCCGGCCAGCCGGTGACCTCGCGCGGGATGGCGCTGCGGCTGAGCAGCCAGACCAGGCCGGCATCCTCGGGCAGCGCGATCTGGCAGGTGTTGTCCTCGAAGGCGACGGCGAAGTGCTGCGGCGTCAGGCCCGCGATCAGCACATGGAGGTCGGGATCGTCGGTGACCGGCACGCGCGGACCCGGACGCCCGCCCGTCGTCTGCCAATCGACGCCAACCGGCAGCGTCACCGACTGGTCCAGCCATTGCACGCCGGTCTGCTCGCCGCGGTCGTCCATCGTCTCGCCCATCGGTTGCACCCTGGGCGCTTATAGCGCGTTTGCGCGCACCGCAGCATGGCCAAGCGGCCCGTGGCCGGCACCGAACCCCGGGGCCGCCGCGATCGCCGCGCGAACGAAGCGATGCGCCCGCCGCACCGCGTCCGCCAATGCCATCCCTTGCGCGAGCCCGGTCGCTACGGCGCTGGCCAGCGTGCAGCCGGTGCCGTGGGTGTGACGCGTCGCGATGCGGGGGCCGGAGAGGCGCAGCAGCCCGTGCTCCTCGGTCGCCAGCAGGTCGGTGACGATCTCGCCCGGCAGGTGGCCGCCCTTGAGCAGCACCGCGCCCGCGCCCAGCGTCAGCAGCACCTCGGCCGCATGCTTCATCGCGGCCGGATCGGCGATCGGCAGGCCGGTCAGCGCCTCGGCTTCCGGAAGGTTGGGCGTCAGCAGGGTCGCGAAGGGGACCAGCCGGCGCTTCAGCATCGCGACCGCATCCGGATCGAGCAGCCGCGCGCCGCCCTTCGCCACCATCACCGGATCGAGTACCAGGGGCGGGCGCGGCCGTGCGGCGAGTGCTACGCAGACCGCCTCGATCGTGGCGGCGTCGACCAGCATCCCGGTCTTGATCGCATCGGCGCCGAGATCGTCGAGCACCGCGGCGATCTGCAGGCGGATGAAATCGGGCGACAGGCCGACGATACCCTGCACGCCCAGCGTGTTCTGCGCCGTGACCGCGGTGATCGCGGTCGCCGCATATCCTCCGAGCGCCTCGATCGTCTTGATATCCGCCTGGACGCCGGCACCGCCGCCGGAATCAGAGCCGGCGATCGCGAGCACCCGCCCGAGGGCAGCCTTCACTCCGCGGCCTGTTGCTGCACCGCGGCCGAGATCGCGTCGCAGACGAAGGCGACGGTGGCGGCAACCAGCGTCTCGTCCTCGCCCTCTGCCATCACCCGTACCACCGGCTCGGTGCCGCTTTCGCGGATCAGCAGCCGGCCGGTCGCCGCGAGCCGCCGTTCCGCCTCGGCGATTGCGGCCGCAACGGCGGGGCTCTCGAGCGGGGAGGGGCCGGAGACGCGCACGTTGCGCAGCCGCTGCGGCAGGGCTGCGAAGGCGCGGCACACCTCGCTCGCCGGCCGCTGCTCCTCGACGATGACGGCCATCACCTGCAACGCGGCCACGAGCCCGTCGCCCGTCGTGGCGAAGTCCGACAGGATCATGTGGCCGGATTGCTCGCCGCCGAGATTGATCCCGGCGGCACGCATCCGCTCGGCGACATAGCGGTCGCCTACGCGCGTGCGGTGCAGCGCCAGCCCGTGCTCGGAGAGGTAGCGCTCCAGGCCGAGATTGGACATCACGGTCGCGACCACACCGCCGCCGCGCAGGCGTCCGGCACGGTTCCAGGACCGCGCCATCACCGCCAGGATCTGGTCGCCGTCGACCAGCCGCCCGCGCTCGTCCGACAGCAGCAGCCGGTCGGCATCGCCGTCCAGCGCGAGGCCGAGATCGGCATGGTTGTCGAGCACCGCCTGGCAGAACCGCTCCGGCACCGTCGAGCCGCAGCCGCGGTTGATGTTGAATCCGTCCGGTGCCACGCCGACCGGGATCACGTTCGCCCCGAGTTCCCATAGCACCGTAGGCGCCACGCGATAGGCAGCCCCGTTCGCGCAGTCGACGACGATCTTGAGCCCATCGAGCCGCAGGCCGCGCGGGAAGGTGGCCTTTGCACTCTCGATGTAGCGCCCGGCGGCGTCCTCTAGCCGGGAGGCGCGGCCGAGCCGGTCCGGGGATGCGAGCCGCGGGCCGATCTTGGTGTCCATCAGCGCCTCGATCGCCGCCTCGTCCTGGTCGGAGAGCTTCGATCCGTCGGGGCCGAACAGCTTGATGCCGTTGTCCTGATAGGCGTTGTGGGAGGCGGAGATCATCACCCCCAGATCGGCGCGCAGGCTGCGCGTCAGCATCGCGATCGCGGGCGTCGGCAGCGGCCCGACCAGAGTCACGTCCATGCCTGCGCCGATGAAGCCCGCGACCAGCGCCGGCTCGATCAGATAGCCGGAGAGGCGCGTATCCTTGCCGATCACGACCCGGTGGCGGTGGTTGCCGCGGACGAAATGCAATCCCGCCGCCTGCCCGAGCCGGAGCGCCGTCCCGGCCGTCATGGGATCGGAATTGGCGGTGCCGCGGATGCCGTCAGTGCCGAAGAGCCGTCGCTCGGTCATGCGGATGTCCTGAAAGTCACCCGGTAGGTAGCTTACTCGGCCAGCGCCCGCCAGATGCGCACGGCCTGCACCGTGGCCGCCACGTCGTGGACCCGCAGGATGGACGCGCCGCGCGAGAGGGCGAACAGCGCCGCCGCGAGCGAGCCCGGCAGGCGGTCCTGCGGGTCCGAGATATCGGCGGCCCCGGAGATGAAGGACTTGCGCGACACGCCTACCACTATGCGGCAGCCAAGGTTGAGAAGAAGTGGAAGCCGCCGCAGCATCTCCAGGCTGTGGCGAACCCGCTTGGCGAACCCGATGCCGGGATCGATTGCAATGCGGTCGCGGGCGATCCCGGCCGCCTCGGCCGCCTCGATGCGGACGGCAAGCTCGCGCGTCACCTCGGCGGCGACATCGGCGTAGTCGGCGAGCGCGGCCATCGTCTCCGGGCTGCCGCGCATGTGCATCAGCACGACCGGGCAGCCGCGGCGCGCGACCAGGGACGCCGCCGCCGGGTCGTGGGCGAGGGCGGAGACATCGTTGACAATCGCGGCCCCGGCGTCCAGCGCCGCCGCCATCGTCGCCGCGTTGCGGGTGTCGATCGAGAGCAGCACGCCCGCATCGCGCAGCCCGCGCAGGATCGGGAGCACGCGGCGCTGCTCCTCCTCGACGGGGACGGGCGCGGCGTGCGGGCGCGTGCTCTCGCCGCCGATGTCGAGCAGGGCCGCTCCTTCGGCGACCATGCGCCGTCCGGCTTCGATGGCGCGCCCTGGGTCGAGATGGGCGCCGCCGTCGCTGAAGCTGTCGGGTGTGGCGTTCAGGATGCCCATCACCGCGGGGTCCGGGCCGATGCCCGCCCAGCTCGGCGGGATCGCGGGCAGGGACGCGGCAGCGCTCACCGGGCCGCGGGGCGAGGCATTATCTCCCTCGCCGCGACCCCCTCTCTGGAGGGAGGAACGGGACATCCGGCCGGCAAGCACGCGGTCGCGATCAGCCAGGCTGCGGCGCCGGGCCGAGGCCGCCCGTTGCGGGCGGCGGTGGGACCGGGCGGCCGGCGGTCGGCACCGACGACCGGCGGTTCTCGGGAGCCGGCTCGTCCACCACCTTGCGGATCACCGGCTCGCCGCGCAGCACCGTGCGGATCTCCTCGCCGCTGAGCGTCTCGTATTCCAGCAGCCCGCGCGCCAGCCGGTGCAGCTCCTCGACGTTCTCGGTCAGGATATGCCGCGCCTTGCGATAGGCGGTGTCGATGATGTCCTTGATCTCGCTGTCGATCTCGCGCGCCGTAGCCTCGGAGACGTTCTTGTGCTGGGTCACGGAATGGCCGAGGAACAGCTCCTGGCTGTTGTCGCCATAGGCGATCATGCCGAGCTTGTCGCTCATACCCCATTCGGTAATCATCAGACGTGCCTGGTTGGTCGCCATCTTGATGTCGCCGGCGGCACCGTTGGAGACATTGTTGGCGCCGAAGATGATCTCCTCGGCGGCTCGGCCGCCCATCGCCATGGTCAGTTCGGCGATCAGCTTCGACTTGCTCTTGGAGTAGCGGTCACCCTCCGGCAGGCTCATCACCAGCCCGAGTGCGCGGCCGCGCGGGATGATCGTCGCCTTGTGGACCGGATCGCATTCCGGCTCGTGCATGGCGCAGAGGGCGTGGCCACCCTCGTGATAGGCGGTCATCCGCTTCTCCGCCTCGCTCATCACCAAGCTGCGGCGCTCGGCGCCCATCAGCACCTTGTCCTTGGCGCTCTCGAACTCCAGCATCGCGACCACGCGCTTGCCGAGCCGTGCCGCGAGCAGCGCCGCCTCGTTGACGAGGTTTGCGAGGTCGGCGCCCGAGAACCCAGGCGTGCCGCGCGCGATCACCTTCGGATCGACGTCGGAGGCGAGCGGCACCTTGCGCATGTGAACGCGCAGAATCTTCTCGCGCCCGTTCACGTCCGGGTTGGGCACCACGACCTGCCGGTCGAACCGGCCCGGCCGCAGCAGCGCCGGGTCGAGCACGTCGGGACGGTTGGTCGCCGCGATCAGGATGACGCCTTCGTTGCTCTCGAAGCCGTCCATCTCGACCAGCATCTGGTTCAGCGTCTGCTCGCGCTCGTCGTTGCCGCCGCCGAGGCCCGCGCCGCGATGCCGGCCGACGGCGTCGATCTCGTCGATGAAGATGATGCAGGGCGCGTTCTTCTTGCCCTGCTCGAACATGTCGCGCACGCGGGATGCGCCGACGCCCACGAACATTTCGACGAAATCCGAGCCCGAGATGGTGAAGAACGGCACATTGGCCTCGCCGGCGATGGCCCGCGCCAGCAGCGTCTTGCCGGTGCCCGGGGGTCCCACCAGCAGCACGCCCTTCGGGATCTTGCCGCCGAGGCGCTGGAACTTCTGCGGGTCCTTGAGGAACTCGACGATCTCTTGCAGCTCGCTCTTGGCTTCGTCGATGCCGGCCACGTCCTCGAATGTGACGCGACCCTGCTTCTCGGTCAGCATCCGCGCTCGCGATTTGCCGAAGCCCATCGCGCGGCCGCCGCCGGCCTGCATCTGGCGCATGAAGAACACCCAGACGCCGATCAGCAGCAGCATCGGGAACCAGCTCAGGAGATAGTGCAGCAGCGGGTTCACGTCGCCCGAAGGCGGCTTGGCGATGACGCGCACGCCCTTGCTGGTCAGGCGGCTCACCAGCGTCGGATCTTGCGGGGTGTACGTCTCGAAGGCACGACCGTCGGTGAGCTGGCCGCTGACGGTCTGGCCCTGGATCACGACGTCACGGACCTGGCCGCGATTGACCTCGCCCAGGAAATCGGAATAAGCGACCTGTGTCGCCGTATGCTGCGTCGTGCCCGGCTGGAACAGATTGAACAGCACCACGAGCAGGAGGGCGATAATCACCCAGAGCGCCAGATTGCGGCCGAAATTGCTCATTCGCACCAGTCCTGCGGCCCCATATCGGCGCTCGGCGCGCCTTCCCGTGGCCCGATCAGCGCGTCTTCGTCCCCGACCCGGCGGATCTGGGCCGACGCGCTGGAACTCAACATAGGGCGTGCAGCAACGTTCCGCACCCCCGCGTTGGCGGAAGGAACGCTCCGGCCGCCGCGGGGCGCGCCGGCTGCCAGCCGAACGCCACGCCAGCGCAGGCGGCGGCATCGGGCCAGAGGAGGTGTGGCACCGCAATCAAGCGCTCACCGTGCCACAGCGCGGGCAGCGTTGCGAGCACCGCCGCGGGAAGCGGGCTTGCCCGGCGCAAGCCGGCAGCGGCACTGCCGAGCGCGCCGATCATGCTGCAAGGCGGCGGGCTGGAATCTGACGCAAGCGCAAACCGGCCGTCCCAGACCGCCCCGCGCGCGGCGGCAACCGGCGGGGCCATCGCCGCCGCCTCCCGTACTAGAAGCCAACCGGCTCCCAGGCGGCCGGCCGGCAGCAGCCGGGCGCCGCCGAGCGTCATCGCGCGCGGCGCGGCGCCGCAGGCCGCGACGGCGTCGGCCCGCGGCGGATAGGCGGTGCCGGAGACGGTCTGGATCAGCGTCGCGAGCACTGCCGGCGCGATCGGGCCGGGCGGCAGCAGCGCAAACCCCGCCGGATGCAGGGCCGCCCAGGCGGCGATGGTGGTGGCGATCACCGCGTCCTCCGCCGCCCGCGCGCCTCCAGCATCGGCCGCGGCGGCCAGCAGCGGCGCGGGATCGGAGGCGGCCAGTTCCACACGCAGGCGCGGACGGAGAAAGTGGTGATCGGTGTTGGTCGGGTCCTCCGCCCACGGCAGCGACGCGGCACGCAGCGTCGCGCGCAGCCGGGCCGGTGCCGCGCCGAGCAGCGGACGCAAAATGCAGAGATCATGGTGCGCCGACACCGCGCCCATCCCGGCGAGGCCGCGCGCGCCGCTGCCGCGACGCTTCCGCATCAGCACCGTCTCCGCCTGGTCGCCCGCATGGTGTCCGACCAGCAGGTGTGCGAGCCCGGCTTCCCGGCACGCTGCGCCGAGCGCCGCATAGCGGGCGCGGCGGGCGCGCTCGGGCAGAGCCGGGCCGGGTGCCAGCCCGCCCAGACGCAGCACCCTCGCCGCGATCCCGCGCGCCGCGAGGCGTGCCGCCGCCGTTTCGGCTTCCGCCCCCGATCCGGGACGCAGCCGGTGATCCACGATCAGCGCGCGCGGCTGCCCCCAACCGGCGGCGAGCAGGGCGAGTGCCAGGCTATCCGCACCGCCTGAGACCGCGACTGCCACCCGCCTGTCTGCCGGATAGGGGCCAAGCGCCGCCATCGCCGCCGCGAACTCCGCAGCGGAGAGAGGTGCCGCCGAGATGCGATCAGCGGCAGCCGGCGCGGCTGCTGGCATCGGTGACGGCGCGCTGGAGGTCGGCGCGCGGGGACCCGAACTGGCCGCGCAACCGGGCGATGGCGCCGCAGGCGGCCGGGCGGTCGCCCATCGCGATCAGCGCGTTGGCCAAACCGACAATGTTCTCCTGCGCGTGCGGGCCGGTGCGTGCGGCGTTGTAGGCGTCGTCGTAGGCAACAGCGGCGGCGCGCCAGTTCTGCTGCGCGTAGAGCGCCCGGGCGAGGAGATACTGCGCGTCGCTCCGGCGCGGACCGGGGCCGCGGGCCAGCACCTCGCGCGCGGCCGATTCAGCCGACGGATAGTCCCCGCGGGCCAGCGCCGCATAACCGGCGCGGATCGCAAGCTCCGGCGGGCGCGGCACCCCGGACTCGGGCGCC
>DATAYA010000148.1:0-9152 GCA_036272815.1 Acetobacteraceae bacterium | reverse complement strand
TGGCGGAAATAATGGTGCAGCCCGCGATAGCTATCCGACAGGACGGCGAGCGGCGTATCGTCGCCCATGCTGCCGGTCGCCTCGCTCGCCTCCTCCACCATCGGGTGAAGGATCATCTCCAGCTCCTCGAGCGTCGTGCCGGCGGCGACCTGCCGGCGGCGCAGTTCCTCGCCCTGATACAGCGCCGGCTCGGTCGCATCCGCGCGCACGACGTGGTCGATCACCTTGATGCGCCGCGCCCAGGCGCCGAATGGCTGGCGTGCGGCGAGCATGTCCTTCAGCGCCTCGTCGGTGTGGAAGCGCGCCGCGGCGAGATCGACGCCGATCGTCTGCCCGGGGCCGACGCGGCCCTTCGCGGCGACATCGCTCTCGTCGAGCTTCACCATCCCGGTCTCGCTGCCGACGATCAGCAGGTCGCCGCGCGTGACGGTGTAGCGCAGCGGCCGCAGCCCGTTGCGGTCGAGGCCCGCGATCACCCAGCGCCCGTCGGTTGCCGCGATCGCCGCCGGTCCGTCCCACGGTTCCATCACCGCGTTGCAGTAGAGAAAAAGGTCCTGATGCGCGCGCGGCATCGTCGCGTCCTGGCCGATGCTGGCGGGGATCATCAGCGCCTTGGCCATCGGTGCGTCGCGCCCGGCCCGCACCAGCAGCTCGAAGACGTTGTCGAGCGTCGCGGTATCCGATCCGCCGGCCTGCACCACCGGCTTGATGTCGTCCATGAACGGATCGAGGGCCGCATCCGCGAGCCGCGTCTCGTGGCTCTTCATCCAGTTGGCATTTCCGGCCAGCGTGTTGATCTCGCCGTTATGCGCCAGCACCCGGAACGGCTGCGCCAGCCGCCAGGTCGGGAAGGTGTTGGTCGAATAGCGCTGGTGGTAGATCGCGAACCGGCTGACGAAGCGCGGATCGCGCAGGTCGGGATAGAATTCGGCGAGACTCTCGGCGAGGAACATTCCCTTGTAGATCACCGATCGCGCGGAGAGCGAGCAGATGTACAGCTCCGGGATCTGCGCCGCGATCGCCTGCTTCTCGATGCGTCGGCGGATCACGTAGAGGTCGCGCTCGAACTCGTCCTCGCTGGCACCCCGCGCGTTGCGGACCATGATCTGCTCGATCTCGGGGCGGGTGGCGTTCGCCTTCTCGCCGATGCAGCCGACATTGATCGGCACCTGGCGCCAGCCATGGATCGCGTGACCGAGGGAGAGGATCTCGGTCTCCACGATCTGCCGGCAGCGCTCCTGTGCGGAGAGGTCGGTCTTCGGCAGGAACACCATGCCGACCGCGATGCGTCCGCAGGGCGGCTTGTCGCCGCCGCGCTCGACCGCCTCGGCGAAGAAGTCCTGCGGGATTTCAAGATGGATGCCGGCGCCGTCGCCGGTCTTGCCATCGGCATCGACCGCGCCGCGGTGCCAGACCGCCCGCAGCGCGTCGATCGCCGCCTCCACCACGTCACGCCGCGCACGCCCGTCCAGGGTCGCGACGAAGCCGACGCCGCAGGCATCGTGCTCCTGCGACGGGTCGTAGGTTCCGGCGAGGCGGGCGACGTTGGCATGCCAGTCCGCGACGAAATCATCCATCCCGATCACTCCGCCGCGACGGCGAGCGCCGTCGCCTCCTGCTGCATCCAGGCATGCATCTGCGCCGCCGCATCGCGGCCGTCGCGGATCGCCCACACGACCAGGCTCGCACCGCGTACGACATCCCCCGCCGCGAACACGCCCGGCAGGCTGGTCATGAAGCTGCGGTGGCTGATCTTCAGCGTTCCCCACCGGCTCACCTCGAGCGCCGGCTCCCCCCACAGCCCCGGCAGGTCCTCCGGGTCGAACCCCAATGCCTGGATGACCAGCTCGGCTTGCGTCGTGAAATGCACGCCCTCGACCGGCTCGACCGACTGCCGCCCCGACGCATCCGGCATACCGAGTCGCATCCTCGCCGCGCGCACGCCGGAGACGCAATCCTCGCCGTGGAACGCCTCGGGGGCAGAGAGCCAGACGAACTCGACACCCTCCTCCTCGGCATGCTTCACCTCGCGCATCGAACCCGGCATGTTCGCCCGATCGCGCCGATACAGGCACTGCACCGAGGCTGCCCCCTGCCGCACCGCCGTGCGCACGCAATCCATCGCCGTGTCGCCGCCGCCGATCACCACCACGCGCTTGCCGCCCGCATCGAGCGTGCCGTCTTCGAACGCCGCGACCGTGTCGCCCAATCCCTTGCGGTTCGACGCCGTCAAGTACTCCAGCGCCGGCACGATCCCGGGCAGGCCCACGCCCGGTCCGCCGATGTCGCGCGCGCGATACACTCCGGTTGCCAGCAGCACCGCATCGTGCCGCCCGCGCAGCTCGGCCCACGCGAGATCGCGGCCGATCTCGGTGCCGAGATGAAAGCGCACGCCACCTTCCTCCAGCAGCGCCGCGCGGCGGAGAACGATCCGCTTCTCGAGCTTGAAGCCGGGGATGCCGTAGATCATCAGGCCGCCGGCGCGGTCGTGCCGGTCATAGACATGCACCTGATAGCCGAGCCGCCGCAGCTCCTCGGCCCCCGCCAGTCCGCCCGGGCCGGCGCCTACGATCCCAACCGACTGCGCCCGCTCCCGCCGGGGCCGCACCGCGCGCACCCAGCCCTGGTCGAAGGCGTTGTCGGTGATGTAGCGCTCGATCGCGCCGATCGTGACGCTCTCATAGCCGCGTTCGATGACGCAATTCCCCTCGCACAACCGGTCCTGCGGGCAGATGCGGCCGCAGATCTCGGGGAAATTGTTGGTGGCGCTGGCGACCTGGTACGCTTCCTCCAGCCGCCCCTCGGCGGTCAGCTTCAGCCAGTCGGGAATGTTGTTGGAAAGCGGACAATGCACCTGGCAGAACGGCACGCCACACTGGCTGCACCGGCTCGACTGGGCCGCCGCGCCATCCTGCGCGAACCGCCGGTATATCTCGTCGAAATCGCCGCGCCGCTCGGCGACCGGGCGCTTGTCGGGCGTCTGCTGCTTCACGCGCACGAATTGCAGCATGCGCTCGGCCATCGTTGCGGGTCCCCCCAGCCTCAATCCTGTCGCGATATAGGGGCACAGGGGGGAGGCACCAAATCTTTTTCAGGGTAGCAGGGCAGCATTGCTGCCCGACTACGGCGCAGCGGTGGCGGGCCGACTCCGGATTCGGGTTGTCGCCGCGCTATTGGGACCGATCCGGGACTATCTGGTGCTGCCATGGCAGCGGCTTCTTTCCGCCCCCCGGCCGGTACTGGTCGAGATACTCCGGCACGATCAGCGCGATCGGCGTCGGCGTGATCCCGAGCGCCTCCAGGCCCGCCGCTCCCGGAGCGACCACGTTGTCGTGGGCCAGCATTGCCAACTGGTCGCGTGTGAACGGCTTCCCCGGCAGCCGCTCGGCGAACGCCGCCTGCAGCCGCGCGAACCCCGCAGGGATCGCGATCAGCCGCCGCTCCCGCTGCGTCACCTTCAGGACGTAGGCCAGGATGTCGCGGAAACTCAGCACGTCCGGGCCGCCGAGCTCGAATAGCTCGCCCGCTGCCTCGTCCCGTGTCAGCCCCGCCATGATCGCGTCCGCCACGTCGCCGACATAGACCGGCTGCATCCGCGTCCCGCCCGAGATCACCGGCATCACCGGCGAGATCTGCACCATCCGCCCGATGCGGTTGAAGAACTGGTCCTCCGCGCCGAACACGATCGATGGCCGCAGAATCGCCGCACCCGGAAATGCCGCCCGCACCGCCGCCTCGCCAGCCGCCTTGCTCCGACCATACGCGCTGGCGCTCGCCGGATCCGCCCCGATCGCCGAGACATGCACCAGCCGAACCACACCCGCAGCCGTCGCCGCCTGCGCCATGGCATCCGCCGCATCGGCGTGGACGCGCTGGAAATCACCCGGCCGCCGCTCGGCGAGGATGCCGACCAGGTTCACCACCAGGCTCGCATCCCGCACCGCGCACGCAACCGGGCCGGCCTGCGTGATCGGCGCGTAGATCGGCTCCACCTGCCCGACCTGACCCGCCGTGCGCAGGAACTGCGCCGCCACCGTGTCGCGCACCGCGACGCGGACGACGTAGCCGGCCGCCGCCAAACGTTGCACGACGTAGCGGCCGATGAAGCCGGAGCCGCCGAAGACGGTCGCGACCGTGCGTGTTGCCATGCGTGCCCCTTCACGAAAGAGGGCGAGGGGCGCTGCCCCCCGACCCCGCCAAGAGCGGTCGCCCTTGGAACCCCGGACTTAGTTCTTCGCCTTGTCCACCAATCGGTTCTGCCCGATCCAGGGCATCATTGCACGCAGCCGCTCGCCCACCTGCTCGATCGGGTGGCCGGCCATCTTCGCCCGCATCGCCTTGAAGCTGGTCTGGTTGACGCGGTTCTCCAGCATCCACTCGCGCGCAAATCGGCCCGACTGGATGTCGTCCAACACCCGCTTCATCTCCGCCTTCACCCGCGCATCCACGATCCGCGGACCGCTCATGTACTCGCCGAACTCCGCGGTGTTGGAGATCGAGTAGTTCATGTTCGCGATGCCGCCCTCATAGATCAGGTCGACGATCAGCTTCACCTCGTGGACGCACTCGAAGTACGCCATCTCCGGCGCATATCCGGCCTCGATCAGCGTCTCGTATCCGGCCTTCATCAGCTCGACCAGGCCGCCGCACAGCACGCTCTGCTCGCCGAACAGGTCGGTCTCGCACTCCTCCTTGAAACTCGTCTCGATGATCCCGGCCCGGCCGCCGCCGATCGCCGACGCATAGGACAACGCCACTTCCAGTGCATTGCCCGACGGGTCCTGCGCCACCGCCACCAGACACGGCACACCGCCGCCGCGCTGATATTCGCTGCGCACCGTATGGCCCGGCCCCTTCGGCGCGATCATGAACACGTCGATGTCCGGCCTCGCCTCGATCAGGTTGAAATGGATGTTGAGCCCATGCGCGAACGCGATCGCGCTCCCCGGCCGCAAATTCGCCGCCAGCTTGTCGCGATAGAGCTCGCCCTGGCCCTCGTCGGGCGTCAGGATCATCACCACGTCGGCCCACTTCGCCGCCTCGGCCGCATCCATCACCCGCAAGCCTGCCGCCTCGGCCTTCGCCGCGCCTGCCGAGCCCGGCCGGAGTGCCACGGCGATCTCCCGCACGCCGCTGTCCTTCAGGTTGTTGGCATGGGCGTGACCCTGGCTGCCATACCCGACCACGGCGACCTTCTTCGCCTTGATCAGGTTCACGTCAGCATCGCGGTCGTAGTAGACGCGCATCTGTCCTCTCCTTGGTCGGTGAAAAATTGTCTCAGAGCGTGCGGGTGCCGCGCGCGAGTGCGGCGACGCCGGTACGCGACACCTCCGCCAACCCCAGCGGCCGCATCAGCTCCAGGAACGCATCCAGCTTCTCCGTCCCGCCCGTCAGCTCGAACACGAAGCTCTCCGTCGTCGCGTCAATCACCCGGGCGCGGAACGCCTGCCCGATCCGCAGCGCCTCGCTGCGCCGGTCGCCGGTGCCGAGCACCTTGATGAGCGCCATCTCGCGCGCGATGTGCGGCCCCTCCGCGGTCAGGTCGGCGACGCGATAGACCGGGACCAGCCGGTCGAGCTGCGCCTTGATCTGCGCGATCACCATCTCGGTGCCGCTGGTCACGACGTTAATCCGCGAGCGGTTGCCGCCGTCCTCGACGGGGGCAACCGTCAGGCTGTCGATGTTGTAGCCGCGTCCGGAGAACAATCCGATCACGCGGGCCAGCACGCCGACCTCGTTCTCGACGATGACCGAAATGGTTGCGCTGCGCAGCGCAGGCGAGAGGGCAGCGGCGGGGGACTGGCCACCCGCCATCACACCAGCACCAGCCCCTCGTCGGTGATCCCGGCGGTGCGTCCCTCGCTGCCGACGTCCAGGATCATCTGGTCATGCGCCGCTCCCGACGGGATCATCGGGAACACGTTCTCCTTCGGATCGACGGCAATGTCCGCGATCACCGCCCGGTTGCAGGCCAGCATCTCGCGGATCACGTCGTCGAGCTCGTCGACCGATTTCGCGCGCAAGCCCACGGCGTGGAAGCTCTCGGCCAATTTCACGAAATCCGGCAGCGCCGCCGAGTAGCTCTCGGAATACCGGCCGCCATGCAGCAGCTCCTGCCACTGCCGCACCATGCCCATGTATTCGTTGTTGAGGATGAAGACCTTCACCGGCAGCCTATATTGCGCGAGCGTGCCCATCTCCTGGATGTTCATCAGCACGCTCGCCTCGCCCGCGATGTCGATCACCAGCGCGTCCGGGTGCGCGATCTGCACCCCCATCGCGGCCGGCAGGCCGTAGCCCATCGTCCCCAATCCGCCCGACGTCATCCAGCGGTTCGGCTGCTCGAAGCGGAAATGCTGGGCCGCCCACATCTGGTGCTGCCCCACCTCGGTGGTGATGAACGTCTCGCGCTCCGTCTCCTGCGTGATCTCATAGAGCCGCCGCACCGCGTGCTGCGGCTTGATGATCGCGCCGCTGGTCTCGTCCTGACGGAAAGCGAGGCAGTCGCTCGCGCGCCAGCCATCGATCTGCCGCCACCACTCGGCGACCGCGCGGCGGTCCTGCGCGACCTCGTCCGCGCGCCACGCCGCGATCAGCGCCGACAGCACGCTCGCCGCGTCGCCCACGATCGTCACCTCGACGGCCACGTTCTTGTTGATGCTGGACGGATCGATATCGGCGTGGATCTTGCGGCTGCCGGGGCTGAACGCATCGAGCCGCCCGGTCACCCGGTCGTCGAACCGTGCGCCAATCGCCAGCATCGCATCCGCGCCGTGCATCGCGAGGTTCGCCTCGTACGTGCCGTGCATCCCGAGCATGCCGAGGAACTGGCCGTCGCTCGCCGGATACGCGCCGAGCCCCATCAGCGTGCTCGTGCACGGCGCCCCGGTCAGCGCCACGAACTCGCGCAGCAGCGTGGTCGCGCGCGGCCCGGAATTGATCACGCCGCCGCCCGAATAGACCACCGGCCGGTGTGCGCGCTTGAGGATCGCGACCGCCTCGGCGATGCGTGCCGGATCGGGCTCGGTGCGCGGCCGATAGCTGCGATGGCCGCCCGCTTCCGGATCGGAATAGGCGGCGCGGCCGATCAGGATGTCCTTCGGAAGATCGATCACCACCGGCCCGGGGCGGCCGCTGCGTGCGACGTGGAATGCCTCGTGGACCGCGCGGGCGAGATCCTCGCCGCGCTTGACGAGGTAGTTGTGCTTGGTCGCCGGCCGCGTGATCCCGGTGGTATCGGCCTCCTGGAAGGCGTCGTTGCCGATCAGGTGCGTCGGCACCTGCCCGGTCAGGCACACGACCGGGATACTGTCCATCAGCGCATCGACCAGCCCGGTGACCGCGTTCGTGGCGCCCGGCCCCGACGTCACCAGCACCACGCCGACCCGCCCGGTGGAGCGCGCATACCCCTCGGCCGCATGCACCGCCGCCTGCTCGTGGCGGACGAGGACGTGGCGGATCGCGTTCTGCTGGAAGATCGCGTCGTAAATCGGCAGCACCGCGCCGCCGGGATAGCCGAAAATGACTTCGACCCCCTGTGCCTTGAGCGCCCGCAGCAACACCTCCGCGCCCGACTGGGTTGCCGTTCCCTGCGCCTCTGCCAGCTTCGTCATGCCGGACGATTAAGGCGCGTGCTGCGATGCGTCAACCAGATCCGCGAACAAAGTTCAACAGATCAGCCATGTCCTGATCCGAAAATTGCTCGCCACCCCCGATCCTGGCATTGATTGTGCGCGTATCTCTCTCCGTCGCCAGCCTGTGGTGTCGGAACCAGGTCGCCTGCCGCCGTGTGTAGCGCCGCGTCGCCCCGACCGCCCGCGCCTCCGCCTCGTCGAGGCCGATCTCGCCGCGCAGATGGGCGGCCAGCTCCGGCACGCCGTGCGCGCGCATCGCCGGCAGCGCCGGATCGAGGCGCGATGCCAGCAGCGCCCGCACCTCCTCGACAGCGCCGGCCGCCAGCATGTGCGCGAACCGGGCCGCGATCGCCGTCCGCAGCGTCGGCCGCGGCGGATCGAGCAGCACTGCGCGGAACCGCCAGCCCTCCGCCGGGCCCGCACCCGCCGCCTGCCAGTCGGCAAGGCCGCGTCCGGTGCCTGCCCACACCTCCCAGGCGCGCGCCAGGCGCTGCGGATCGGACGGACGCAGCCGAGCGGCCGTCGCCGGGTCCGCCTCCGCCAGCCGCCGATGCAGCCCGTCCGGCCCGAGGGCCGCCAGCAGCGCGCGCGCCTCTGCCCGCGCCGCGGCTCCGGGATCGGGGATATCCGCGAGCCCGCCGGTCAGCGCCGTCAGATACATGCCCGACCCGCCGCACAGGATCGGCAGCCGTCCCGCCGCGCGCGCCGCCGCCATCGCCGCCAGCGCCGCCCCGCGCCACCACGCGACGCTGCCCGCGCAGGCCGCCGGCCGCGTGCCATAGAGCGCGTGCGGCACCAGCGCCTCGTCCGCTGGCGTGGGCCGCGCCGTCAGCAACCGCAGTTCCCGATAGACCTGCATCGCGTCGGCATTGATGATCGTCCCGCGCACTGCGGCGGCGATCGACAGCGCCAGGGCCGACTTGCCGCTCGCGGTCGGCCCCGCGACGATCAGCGCCCCCGCTTGCTCCCCCGCTTGCTCCTCCGCCACGCCCCTGCCATTCCCCTCGATCGATGTCCTTTGTTCTCACCTTGGTCGCCGCGCGGGAAGCGGCCCCGCTCGCGCCGGGCCTCGTCGCGGCTGTTCGTGACGCGATCCGAGGCGGCCCGGCCGACACGCTCTCGGAGGGCGAGGCCGCCGACCTCCCCTGCGCCGCCGCCCCCGGCCTCGATCATGTTCGCGCAGCACTCGGCGGCGCCGCCATCGACGCGATCGCGCTTCCCGCAGAGGGCAGGCGCAAGCGGCTGCTGCTGGCCGACATGGACAGCACGATCGTCACCGGCGAGACCCTCGACGAACTCGCCGCCTTTGCTGGCGTCCACGACCGCATCGCCGCCATCACACGGCGCAGCATGAACGGCGAGATCGATTTTTCCACGGCCCTCCGCGAGCGGGTGGCCCTGCTGCGCGGCCTGAAGCGCGACGCGCTGGAGCGCACCTGGGAGGGCGTGCGCCTTACCTCGGGCGCGCGGACTCTGGTCGCGACGATGGCCGCCGCCGGCGCCCGCACCGTGCTGGTC
>DATAYA010000147.1:0-5770 GCA_036272815.1 Acetobacteraceae bacterium | reverse complement strand
CCGGCGCTGGTCGCGCGCGCGGAGGCGAACCTCGCCGCCATCGCCGCCTGGGTCGGGCGTTCCGGCTGGGCCGCGTTCCTCGCCGAGACCGAGGCGACGCGCTCGCCCACCTCGATCTGCCTGCGCATCGCCGCCCCCTGGTTTCTCGCGTTGCCCGGCGAGGCACAGGCGAAGGCGGCAAAACGGATCGCCTCGCTGCTCGAAAAGCGGGGAGTTGCCCATGACATCGCCGCCTATCGCGATGCGCCGCCGGGCCTGCGCATCTGGGGTGGGGCGACGGTCGAAACCTCCGACATCGCGGCCCTGCTGCCCTGGCTCGACTGGGCGGAAGCAGAGGCCGCCGCCGAACATCTGTCCCTGGCCGCGGAGTGACGCCGATGCCGAAGGTCCTGATCGCCGACAAGCTCTCACCTGCCGCCGTCGCGATCTTCCGCAATCGCGACATCGACGTCGACAGCCGGCCGGGTCTCGCGCCGGCCGAGCTGCGCGGGATCATCGCCGAATACGACGGCCTCGCCGTCCGTTCGGCGACGAAGGTGACGCGCGAGCTGCTGGATGCGGCACCGCGGCTCAAGGTGGTCGGCCGCGCCGGCATCGGCGTCGACAATGTCGACGTGAAATCGGCGACCGCGCGCGGCGTCGTCGTGATGAACACGCCGCACGGCAACGCGATCACCACCGCCGAGCACGCGATCGCGCTGATGTTCGCACTCGCCCGGCAGGTGCCGGAGGCATCCGCCTCCACCAAGGCCGGCAAATGGGAGAAGAACCGCTTCCTCGGCGTCGAGCTGACCGGCAAGGTGCTCGGCCTGATCGGCTGCGGCAACATCGGCGCGATCGTCGCCGACCGCGCCCAGGGCCTGCGCATGAAGGTGATCGCCTACGACCCGTTCCTGACCGAAGCACGCGCACTCGATCTCGGCGTCGAGAAGGTCGAACTCGATGTGCTGCTCGCCCGCGCCGACATTGTGACCTTGCACGTCCCGCTCACCGAGGCGACGCGCAACATCCTCTCGCGCGAGGCGCTGGCAAAGCTCCGGCCCGGTGCCCGCGTCGTCAACTGCGCACGCGGCGGCCTGATCGACGAAGGGGCGCTGGCCGAGGCGATCATCGCCGGCCACATCGCGGGCGCGGCGCTCGACGTCTTCGAGATCGAGCCGGCCACGGACAACCCGCTGTTCGCGCTTGAGCAGGTGGTCTGCACGCCGCATCTGGGTGCCGCGACGGCCGAGGCGCAGGAGAACGTGGCGCTGCAAGTGGCCGAGCAGATGAGCGATTTTCTGCTGACCGGCGCGGTCGCGAACGCGATCAACCTGCCGTCGCTCTCGGCCGAGGATGCGCCGCGGCTGCGGCCCTACATGGAACTCTGCCGCCTGCTCGGCGCCTTCGCGGGCCAGCTCACCCAGGCGCAGGAGGGCGTGATCCGCCGCGTGACGATCGAGTTCGAGGGTCTGGCCGCACAGCTCAATCACCGCCCGCTCACCGCGGCGGGCCTCGCCGGCCTGCTCTCGCCGATGCTGGAGGGCGTCAACATGGTCAACGCGCCGGTCGTCGCCCGCGAACGCGGCATCGACGTTGCCGAAACCGTGCACGAGCGCGACAGCGAATATCAGACCCGCGTCACCATCTCGGTCGCGACCGATCGCGGCACGCGCTCGGTGTCAGGCACGCTGTTCGCCGGCTCCCGTCCGAGGATCGTGGAAATAAAGGGCATCCGCGTCGAGGCCGATTTCACGCGCCACATGCTCTACGTCACGAACCAGGACAAACCCGGCTTCATCGGCCGCTTCGGTGCGACGCTCGCGGGTGCCGGCATCAACATCGCGACCTTCCACCTCGGCCGCTCCGAGCCAGGCGGCGACGCCATCTGCCTCGTCGCGGTGGACGAGGCGGTGCCGGAGGACGTGCTGGCGATGGTGCGCACGCTGCCGCTGGTGGTGCAGGCGACCAGCCTGGGATTCTGAACCAGCCTGGGATTCTCAGCCGCCGCTATCGCCGCGCCGTCAGCGTCCGGGCCAGCGCGTCGCGCCAGATCGCATAGCGCCGGTCGCGCTCCGCCGCCGGCATCGTCGGCTGGAACCGCCGCTCGAGCCGCCACTGGCCGGCGAAATCCGCCGGCGGCGGGCACAGCCCGGCGGCGAGGCCCGCGAGATACGCGGCCCCCAACGCGGTGGTTTCCGCCACCTCGGGCCGGTCGACCGGGGCCGCCAGGACGTCGGCAAGGAACCGCATCGCCCAGTCCGACGCCACCATGCCGCCATCGACGCGCAGCACCGTGCGCGACGCTGCGTCGAGATCGGCCGCCATCGCCTCCAGCAGATCGCGGGTCTGGAACGCCACGCTCTCCAGCGCCGCGCGGGCCAGCTCCGCCGGGCCGGTCGCGCGGGTCAGCCCGAACAGCGCGCCACGCGCCCCCGGGTCCCAGTGCGGCGCTCCGAGCCCGGTGAAGGCGGGCACCAGCGTCACGTTCTGCTCCGGATCGGCCTGGGCCGCGAGCGTGCCGGATTCGGCCGCATCGCCGATGATGCCGAGCCCGTCGCGCAGCCACTGCACGGCCGCACCGGCGACGAAGATCGCCCCCTCCAGCGCGTAGGTGCGGCGTCCGTCGAGCTGGTAGGCGATCGTGGTCAGCAGCCGGTTACGCGAGGCGACCGCCGTCGCCCCGGTGTTCAGCAATGCGAAACAGCCGGTGCCGTAAGTCGCCTTGACCATGCCGGGCTCGAAGCAGGCCTGGCCGATCGTCGCCGCGTGCTGGTCGCCGGCAATGCCGCAGACCGGAACCCGTCCGCCCAGGACCGTCGTCTCGCCGAATCGCGTGCTGCAGTCGCGCACCTCCGGAAGCAGGTTCGACGGGATGCGAAACAGGTCGAGCAGTTCGGCGTCCCAGGCGCCGCGACGGATGTCGAACAGCAGCGTGCGGCTGGCGTTGGTCGCGTCGGTCGCATGCACGGCCCCCTCAGTGAGGCGCCAGAGAAGAAAACTGTCGACGGTGCCGAAGGCAAGCTCCCCCGCCTCGGCGCGGGCGCGCGCGCCCGGCACGTTCTCCAGCAGCCAGGCGATCTTCGTGGCGCAGAAATAGGGGTCGAGCAGCAGCCCGGTGCGGGCGGCGATCAGCTCCGCGTGCGGCGCGAGGGCCTCGCAGTGGGCGGAGGTGCGGCGGTCCTGCCAGACGATCGCGCGATGGATGGGCGCACCCGTGCGGCGGTCCCAGAGCAGCGTGGTCTCGCGCTGGTTGGTGATGCCGATGGCCGCGATGTCGGCGGCATCCGCGCCCGCGTCCCGAGCCGCCTCGCGCAGGAGCGCCGCGGCATCGCGCCAGATGTCCTCGGCGTCGTGCTCGACCCAGCCGGAGGCGGGGAAATGCTGCGGCAATGGCCGCCGGGCCTCGGCCACCGGGCGCATCTCGGGCGTGCGGAAGGCGATGGCGCGGGTCGATGTCGTGCCCTGGTCGAGGGCCAGCAGCAGGTCGGCCATGCGGCGAGCCTATCCCGCGGCGCCCGCACGGGCCAGCGCCGCGCCGGGCGCCGATTGCGTGGCCCCGGCCGCGTGCCTAGCTTGCGGCCATGTCACTTGCGCCGATGTCAGTTGCGCCCGGGCCAGAGGCCCGCGACACGCTCCGCCTGGCGATCGCCCAGATCGACCTGCATCTGGGCCAGATCGAGGCCAACGTCGCGCGCATCCGTGCCGCCCGCGCCGAGGGCGCGCGGCTCGGCGCCGATCTCGTCGTGACGCCCGAGCTATCGATCAGCGGCTACCCGCCCGAGGACCTGATCCGCAAGCCCGCCTTCGTCGCCGATTGCGAGGCGGCGGTCGCGGCGCTGGCCGCCGACACCGCGGATGGCGGCCCGGCGCTGGTCGTCGGCGGCCCCTGGCGCGACGGCGGCAGACTGCACAACGCTCTCTTCCTGCTCGACGCCGGCCGCGTCGCCGCCCGCCGTGCCAAGCACGAGCTGCCGAATTACGGCGTGTTCGACGAGAAGCGCGTGTTCGATGCCGGCCCCTCCCCCGGCCCGGTGCCGTTCCGCGGTTTTCGGCTCGGCCTGATGATCTGCGAGGACTGGTGGTTCCCCGCCGTCTCCGAGACGCTCGCCGAGAGCGGCGCCGAGGTGCTGATTTCCACCAACGGCTCCCCTTTCGAGAGCGGCAAGCAGCATGTCCGCATCCCGCTCGCGGTCAGCCGCGTGGTGGAGAGCGGGCTCGGCTTCGTGTTCTGCGCGATGATGTGCGGGCAGGACGAGCTGGTGTTCGACGGCGGCAGCTTCGTGCTCAACCCGGATCGCTCGCTCGCCGTGCAGATGCCGTTCTTCGTCGAGGAGGTGCGGCTGACCGAATGGCGTCGCGAGGACGGGCGCCTCGTCTGCGCGCCACAGAAGCTGCCCCCGGAGCCCGATCCGCTGGAGCTGATCTGGCGTTCGATGATGGTCGGGCTCGCGGATTACGTGCGCAAGAACGGTTTTCCGGGCGTGCTGCTTGGGCTTTCGGGCGGCATCGACAGCGCGATCTCAGCGGCGGTCGCGGTCGATGCGCTCGGCGCCGATCGGGTGCGCGCGGTGATGCTGCCGAGCGAACACACGAGTGCGGCAAGCCTGGAGGATGCCGCCGTCTGCGCGCGGCTGCTCGGCTGCCGGCTCGACGAGGTGCCGATCATCGAGCCCGTCGCCGCCTTCGGCCGCGTGCTGGCGCCGCTGTTCGAGGGCCGCGCGCCCGACATCACGGAAGAAAATATGCAGTCGCGCGCGCGCGGGCTGATCCTGATGGCGCTCTCCAACAAGTTTGGAGAGATGCTGCTGACGACCGGCAACAAGAGCGAGATGTCGGTCGGCTACGCGACGCTGTACGGCGACATGTGCGGCGGCTACTCGGTGCTCAAGGACGTCTACAAGACGACCGTGTTCGCACTGGCGCGCTGGCGCAATGCGAACCGGCCGGCGGGGGCACTCGGGCCGGCCGGACCGGTGATGCCGGAGCGGGTGATCACGAAACCGCCCTCCGCCGAGCTGCGCCCCGACCAGACCGACCAGGACAGCCTGCCGCCCTACGACGTGCTCGACGGCATCCTCGCCGGGCTGATCGAGGGCGAGAAGTCGGTCGATGCGCTGGTCGCCGAGGGCTTCGATCGCAAGACGGTGCTGCATGTGTGGCGGCTGCTGGACCGCGCTGAATACAAGCGCCGCCAGGCCCCGCCCGGCGTGAAGATCACCGCCCGCGCCTTCGGTCGCGACCGGCGCTATCCGATCACCAATGGATACACGGGGCTGGTGCGGTGAGCCGCGGTGTTGCGCCATGAGCGACCCGCCCACCCCGCCGGGCGGCTGGCGGGTCCGCATCCTCGACCTCTCCGGTGCCTCCGAGGACAACGTTACCGAGGAAGTCGGCGGGTTCGCGACCCTGGTCGAAGCGAACGCCTTCGCGCGTGCCTATGTCCGCGACAGCGTCGAGCGTTGCCGCGTGCCGGCGATGAGCGGCAAGCAGGTGCTGGAGGCGTGGTTCGCGTTCGGCGAGGACGCCGAGGTGGTCGATGCGGCCGATATGGCCTGGCGCTCCGCCGCCGAGCTGCACGACTTCGCCGACCGCCGTGCGGAGCCCCATGAGCGCGACTGGCGCGCCCTCGATCCGCGTCGCGCCGGCGGCGGCGGAGAAGAAGACGACGCATGAAGCTCCGTTTCGCCCCGAGCCCGACCGGCCTCCTTCATGCCGGCAACGCCCGCACCGCCCTGCTCAACTGGCTGTTCGCCCGCCGCCACGGCGGCCGCTTCCTGCTGCGCATCGA
>DATAYA010000146.1:0-6663 GCA_036272815.1 Acetobacteraceae bacterium | reverse complement strand
CGCCGCCGCGCTTGTCTCGGTGCCGCTCGCCGCGGCAGCACCGAGCGTCCGGCCGCCAACCCGTGCCGAAATCGCCGCCCGCATCGCGGCGCACGAGCCGATCAACCTCGCGGGTCGGCGCCTCGAAAAGCTCGATCTGAGCGGCCTTGACCTGCGCGGCGCCGATCTCGCCGGCGCCGACCTGTTCAATGCGCACCTCGTCGGTACCAGGCTTGCGGGCGCCAACCTGGCCCATGCGCGCCTCGACCTCGCCTGGCTGATGCGCGCCGACTTCACGGGGGCAAACCTTTCGGGCGCCAGCTTGCTCGGGCCGGTCGTCTTCCCTGGCATGGAGGTGGTCGCCGCCGACGCCCCGCGCTTTGCGCACGCCGATTTCTCCGGCGGCCGCATCATCGCGCGCTTCAGCGACGGCGACCTGCGCGGCGCCGACTTTGCCCAAGCCAATCTAGGTGCCGATCTGCGCAACCAATCGATGGGCCTGTTGCATACGGAGTTCATCGATTCCGACCTGCGCGGCGCCAGCTTCGCCGGCGCCAATCTCGCCTATGCCGATTTCAGCTTTGCTAAGCTGCAAGGGGCTGATCTGCGCGGCGCGCATCTGCACCGCGCGAACTTCTCGGGTGCCAGCCTGACCGGAGCGGACCTGACCGGCGCAGACGCCGCGGAGGCGGATTTCGGCGGCGCGGTGCTGACGGGTGCAAAGGGGCTCGCGACGGTCACCGGCCAGACGCTCAGGGCCCCTTCTCCCTGATCCGCGGCAGGCACGTCTCGGCAAAAGCCGAGAAGGCGCGGGCCCGGTGGCTGATCGCGTGTTTGGCGTCGGGCGCCATCTCACCGAAGCTCTCGGTCCAACCGTCGGGGACGAACATCGGGTCGTAGCCGAAGCCGCGCTGACCACGCGGCGGCCAGACCGCCCGGCCGGCAACGCGTCCCTCGAACAACGAGGCCTCGCCGTCCGGCCATGCGAGGCAGAGCACGCAGGCGAACTCCGCCCGCCGATCGGTCGTGCCCCCAATCTCGCGGTTCACCCGGCGCATCGCCGCCGCGAAGTCGCGCTCCGGTCCGGCCCAGCGAGCGGAACGGATGCCGGGCGCGCCGTCCAGCGCCGCGACGCAGAAGCCGCTGTCGTCGGCCATCGCCGGCAGCCCAGATCCGCGCGTGGCAGCCAGCGCCTTGAGCCGCGCGTTGCCGGCGAAGCTCGCCTCCGTCTCCTCCGGCTCAGGCAGCCCGAGCGTCGCGGCCGAGATCGCCACCACATGATGTGGCCGCAGCAGTTCTGCGATCTCCGCGAGCTTGCCTTGGTTATGACTCGCCAGCACCAGGCGGTCGCCGGGTTCGAGCCGCCGCGGCATCAGCCGAGCGCCGCAAGCTGCACCGCGAAGAGCTGCGCAGTGCCGGCGGCGGCGAGTGCCATCAACCCATCGAGTGCGGCGCGCGAGAACGGCGCGCGCTCCGCGGTCGCCTGCACTTCGACGATGCCGCCCGCATCGGTCAGCACGAAATTGGCATCCGCCTCGGCGGCACTGTCCTCGGCATAGTCGAGATCGAGCACCGTGGCACCGGCCACGATCCCGCAGGAGATCGCCGCCACCTGGCCGGTCAATGGCACCGCCGCGATCACCTTCATCCGCACGAGATGGGCAAGTGCCAGCCGCAGCGCCACCCAGGCGCCGGTGATCGCGGCGCAGCGCGTGCCGCCATCGGCGTTGAGTACGTCGCAATCCAGCGTGATTGTCATCTCGCCCAGCGCGCGGCGGTCCACGACGGCGCGCAGGGAGCGGCCGATCAGGCGCTGGATCTCCTGCGTGCGCCCCGACTGCTTTCCGCGCGCGGCCTCGCGGTCGCCGCGGGTGTGGGTCGCGCGCGGCAGCATCCCGTATTCCGCGGTCACCCAGCCCTGGCCGGAATTGCGCAGGAAACCCGGCACGCGAGCCTCCACGCTGGCGGCGCACAACACCTCGGTGCCCCCCATGCGGATCAGGCAGGAGCCTTCGGCGTGGCGGGCAAAGCCGGGGGTGATGGAAACATCGCGCAACGCGTCGGCGGCACGGCCGGATGGGCGCATTCGTGGGACCTCGTGGGTGATGCGGCGGACCATAGCGGTGCGAAAGCGGCGTTGCGAGCCGGCCTCGGGAGCGCCATCTTGAAAGCTTGGATCAACCCGCGCCCCACCTGCCGTCCCGCCCCGCGCTGCCAACGGGCCTCGATGCGCGCTCCGCCGCGATTTTGCGTGAAATCGTGGAGAGCTATCTCGAGACCGGCGAGCCTGTGGGCAGCCGCACGCTGTCGCGCCGCCTCACACTGGAGCTGAGCCCGGCCACAATCCGCAACGTGATGGCCGACCTCACCGACAGTGGGCTGCTGTTCGCCCCGCACACCTCGGCCGGGCGGCTGCCGACCGAGCGGGGCTTACGCCTGTTCGTCGACGGCCTGCTGCAATTCGGCGAACTGGCCGACGACGACCGCGAGGCGATCGGCCGCGCGCTGGAAGCCAAGGGCCGCAGCCTGGAGGAGACGCTCGGAGAGGCCGGCACGATGCTCTCCGGCCTCTCCGCCGCTGCGAGCCTGGTGCTGGCACCGAAGACCGAGGGCGCGGTGCGGCACATCGAGTTCGTCCCGCTCGGCTCGGGCCGGGCGCTGGTCATCCTCGTCTCGGCCGAAGGGCAAGTCGAGAACCGGGTGATCGAGACGCCCGCCGGACTGCCGCCCTCGGCGCTGGTCGCCGCGGGCAACTACCTCAATGCCCGCCTTTCGGGTCGAAGCCTGCCGGAGCTGCGCCTGATCGTAGCCGAGGACATGGTGGCGGCGCGCACCCAGCTCGACGCACTCTCGACGCAGGTGGTCGAGGCCGGCCTCGCGACGTGGTCGAGCGAGGGCCGGGCCGGCAGTCTGATCGTGCGCGGCCAGGCGCGGCTGCTGGCGGATGTGACCCAGATCGAGCGGCTCGGCGCGATCCAGATGCTGTTCGAGCGGCTGGAGACGCAGGAGACGATGCTGCGGCTGCTGGAACTGGCCGAGCAGTCCGACGGGGTGCGCATCTTCATCGGCGCGGAGAGCGGGCTGTTCGGCACGTCGGGGGTCTCGATGGTGGTTGCACCGGCGCGCGGGGCAACGCGGCGGATCGTGGGCGCAATCGGGGTGATCGGGCCGACGCGGATCAATTACGGCCGAATCATCCCGGTGGTCGATTACACGGCGCGGGTGATCGGGCAGCTGCTCGGGTGACGGCTCGCCCGCCGCGCCGCGCCATCCTCGTTCTCGGGATGCACCGCAGCGGCACCTCGGCCTTTGCCGGCGCGATCGCGCGGCTCGGAGCGGCCAGCCCCGCCACCCCGATGCCGCCGTTGCCCGAGAACCCGCGCGGGTTCGGCGAATCGCAGGTGGTCGCGACGTTGAACGGCGGCCTGCTCGCCGAAGCCGGGTCAGCCTGGGACGACTGGCGCCGGCTCGATGCCGCGCCGGCGCCCGAACCGACCTCCCGGATCGTCGCCGTCCTGCGAGCGGAGTTCGCCGACGCGCCGGCGTTCGTGCTGAAAGACCCGCGCCTCTGCCGCCTGCTGCCAATGTGGCTGCCGGCGATCGCGGAAGTGGGCGCCGCCCCGATCGCGGTACTCGCGTTCCGCCGTCCGGCCGAGGTCGCGGCCTCGCTCGCAGCACGCAACGGTCACACACCGGTTCGTGCCCTGCTGCTCTGGCTGCGCCATGTGCTCGACGCGGAGCGAGCCAGCCGCGCGATGCCGCGGATCGGCCTTTCCTACGAACGGCTGCTTCACTTTGGCCGGGCTGGCCTGCTGCAGCTTGCCTATCTGCTCGGCCTCACGCCGCAGGATGACGGTGCGGCGGCGGCGGACTTCGTGAGCGCCGCGCTGCGTCGGGAACGTCCGACCGAGGCGGTGCCGCATGTCGGGTCCACCCTGGCCGAAGGCTGGGCGGCGCGTGCGCTCGCCCTGATGCGCAGCCTCGAGCGCGACGGCGAGAGTGATGCTCTTGCCGAAAAGTTCGATGTCCTTGCCGCCGCCTTCGACGACGCGAGCGGGCTGTTCGCCGCCGCAGCACCGTTCCCGCGTCCGCGCCGGCTGCTCGAGCTGCCAGAGGTGACACTCTGCGCCGTCGAGGCACGGGAGGGGCGCGTTGCAGCACGCGCGCTCAATGCTGCGGCGACGCAACTTCGCGGTGGCGATGCGCTGCTGGTCTCGCCCGAACGGCAGGGCGGCGCGTTCCGCCACGAGACGGTGCCGCTCGCGAGCGAGGACGCGGCCGCCGCGTTCCGGGTGGGTGGCCTGGCCGAGCGCCTGCGTACCCCTTTTGTGATGATGCTCCCCTGGGACGGGCGCGTGCGGGACGTCGGCCTGTGGTCGCCCGCATTCCTGGACTGCGATTATGTGCCCGCGCGCTGGACGAGCGCGCCGGACGCGCCGCCGCCGGGCGGCTTCTCGCTCCGCTCCGCCCGCCTGCTGCGGGCGCTGCGGGACGGCGGCTTCGTCCCGCCGCCGGCGACCAGCGACGACGCGATGATCCGCGGCCCTTGGCGCCCGGCCCTGGAAGCGGCGGGCCTGCGCTTCGCCCCGGATGGACTGGCCGCCGCCTTCGCCGCAGGCGAACCGCCGGGCCTCGATCCGACCTTCGGCTTTCAGGGCCTTGCGGAGTTCTGGCGGCACGTGGATGACGCCGAGATGGTCGGCATCGTCCATGACCTGGACGAGGCGACGTTGCTCGGCGCGGCGTTCGCGCGCTGCGTGATGACCTTTCTCCTGCTCGATCGCGACCTGCCGCTGCGGGCGATGGCCGAGCGGTGGCGCGCGGCGACGGACGATGCCGCGATCGCCGCTTCCCTGTTGCGCGAGAGCGGCCAGGCCGCCCTCGCGCAACAGGGCGTCGCGCGCCTCGCGGCGCTCAGCGGCGGAGAATAAAATCCGCCAATCCGGCGGTTACGGCGCCAAGCCCGAGCCAGCCGGCGGCACCAGGGAGCGCCGCACCCAGCAGCACGACCTCGCCAGCCAAGGCGAAGGCGACCTCGCCTGCCTGGGTCGCATCCACGGCCGCAACCCGGAACGGATCGATGCTGCGGTTGCGCGCACGCAGGAACAGCGTTGTCGCCAGGCAGCCGGCGACCAGCGCCACTCATCCCGCGCTCGCCACCTGCGCTATCGAGGGACACGCCGGCCGAACAGCCCGCCAAGGCGACGCCAAATACCGGCAGACTACCGATTGTCGTCAGCAGCACGCACGCGGCGGGGTCGCGCAGCACGCCATCCGGATCGTGGCTGCCATGCGCCTCGCGATTGAGGAGCTGGTTGCCGAACGGATAGGCGAACGCGGCGCCCAGCACGGGGAGCGCCGCCAGCAGCGCGCCCATGCCGGCGGTGGCGAACTGGCGCGCGCTAAGCAGCACGATGCCGAGCAGGATCAGGCCTGCGAACGCGACACCCCGCAGCGGCACGCGGGCGCCGAAGCCGCGCAGGACGAGGGGTGTCGCCAGGATCGCCGCCTGCCAGGTCGCGGCCACGACCCAGCCAGGCGCATGCGTGACCGCGTAGCAGATGCCGAGATAGAACAGCCCGAAACCGATGCCGCCCGCCAGCAGGAACCGCCCGAATCGCCGGCCGAACAGCCGCAGCACCGCGCCCAGTCCGCGCGAGCCGCTGCGCAGCAGTGTCCAGCGGACCAGTAGCACTGCCATGTCCAGGTAACGCAAGGCCGCCGTCCACACCCACGGGCCGCCCGCGAGGCTGATCACGCGGTTGACGACGAAGGTCGTGCTGAACAGCGCCGCCGCGAGCAGACCAAGGCCGACCAGGCCCGGAAGGCCCGGCTCATCCGTGGTGGCGAGGGCAGCGATCCCGACAGCGGATGCGGCAGCTCTCATGCGACCAGTCGCTCGATAATCGACATGCTCGTGACACGATGCCGGGCTGGGGATTTGTGCAACAGCAGCCCGGAGTGCGCTCGCTCAGGTCCGGCGCTTTTGCATCGTTTTAGGCAGGGACGGCACCGTTTATCTTTCCTTCGCAGGCGGTTCACGCTCGGAAGGAAACCCCCCTGGGTGGCGGAGCCGGCGACGCTGGCGCTGCTCGGGGTCGGCCTGGTCGGGCTGGTGCGACGGCGCGCGGCCGCATAGCGGGTCAGCGTCGCGTCGCGGCAATATCGATCGCAAGTGCGATCAGCAGCGCCGCGGCGCCGGCCGCGAACAGCAGGGCGAAATTGCCGGTATGGGCGAACACGAACGAGAGCGCATATGCCGCGGCTGCCTGCATCGCCGCGAACGCGACGGTCGCGCGCGCCCAGGCGCCGGCCTGGGCCGCCCCTGCTCCTGGCAGCAGCTCGTGGATGCGCCCGAGCACCAGCGCCGTGCTCGCCGGCGTGCAAGCCCCAACCACCAGCGCCGAGGCGACAACCACGGGCGCCGCGCCGGTGACGGCCAGCACGCCCACGAACCCGGCCTGCAACGCGAACACGAGCCGCAGCGCGAGGCCGAAGCCGATCCGGTCCGCGACGGTGCCGGCCAGCACCGGGCCGGCCGCCGCGCCGAGCCCGAACAGCGCCCAGGCCGCGGCACCGGCAGCGACGCCGCGCCCGAGCCCGCGCGCGACGAAATCCGCGAAGAACACGAAATGCGGCACCAGCCCGACGGCGTTCAGACCATAGCTCGCATAGAGCGCGGCG